>JBBKWA010000052.1:0-21705 GCA_037968695.1 Saprospiraceae bacterium | reverse complement strand
TCAGCTATTATATAAGTGTCTACTTCCACTGTTATGCATCATAACTCATTGAAATACTGTATCCTTCTAGCGCTTTGCTCTATTTTATTTGTAGGCAGCTCTGCCGCGGCTCCAACAGCCGAAGCAGGAAAAACACTGTTTCAGAACCAGTGCGCAGCTTGTCACAATAAAAATATGAAGGATGATCTTACCGGGCCAGCTCTGGGAGGTTCACAAGAAAGGTGGGCAGAATACCCGCAAGAGGATCTATACAACTGGGTCCGAAATTCACAAGCAATGATCCAGGCAGGTCATCCCCGCGCTGTGGAAATGTGGAACAAGTTCAAGCCCACAGTAATGAATTCCTTTGCAGGATTTACTGATGAGGATATCGCTTCCATATTTTTATACATAGATGAGCAGTATAATAAGGTACCCGCAGGCCCGGTTTTAGCTGCTGGTGGTGGGCAGGCTAATTCAGAAAGAAAACCAAGTACGTACATATACTTATTCCTTTTTGCGATACTACTGATCGTCGTAAGTGTACTCTCAAGAGTCATATACAACCTCAAGGCCATGGTGGCCGCAGAAGACGGCGTCGAGCTTCCCGCACAGAAGTCCTTACTTCAGATGCTTTCAAGCAAGGGAGTCGTTGGGTTTCTGATTTTTGCATTAGTCGTTTTTGGAGGGTATACCACGGTAAACAATGGTATTGCCTTCGGTCGACAGCAAGGGTATACGCCGGAGCAGCCAATCAAGTTCTCTCACGCTACACATACCGGAGTACAAGGCATTGACTGTCAGTATTGCCATGATGGGGCACGAAGGAGTAAGCACGCCTCAATTCCTGCTGCAAATACTTGTATGAATTGTCACAAAGCCATAGAAAAAGGTTCCATTTATGGTACACAGGAATTAACGAAAGTATTTGCTTCAATTGGATATGACCCATTGACAGATAAGTATATAGAAGGCTATGATAAGCTCTCCAATGAAGAGATCAAAGCCATTTATACAAAATGGATAGGCGAGACCTATATGAAAGATAATGAGCTGACTGCGCTTGATCGTAAAGGAGAGCGGACAGTGAAAGAACAGTGGGAAGGAATCGAGTCCTCACTGACCAATGAATTAAAAGAGAGCATCGCCGGACCAATAGAATGGACCCGTATCCACATGCTTCCTGATCACGTTTATTTCAACCACTCCCAACACGTTAATATTGGCGAGTTGGAATGTCAGCAATGTCATGGTAAAGTCGAAGAAATGGATTTGATGTATCAGTACTCCCCATTATCCATGGGCTGGTGTATCAACTGCCATAGAGAAACAGAAGTGAAGTTTACAGGTAACGATTATTATAAAACCTACAAGCAATACCACGATGCTATTGCTAAAGGAGAACGCACAAAAGTAACGGTTGAAGATATCGGCGGTCTGGAGTGCCAAAAATGTCATTATTAATTTTAGCTAACAGGTAATCGGAATCATCACCATCAGAACTTAATAAAGATCATGAAAGATCAAACAGCATACAACGATATTTGGATTGGGTCAGAAGACTTAGGCCGGGAGGAGAAGTTTATTGAGCAGGCTTCGCAGGAAATGCCGGATGCTTCAATTGCTTCCACCCTTGCGCAAGGAGGTTCTTTTGCTTCAGCCAACACCGGTCGTCGCGATTTCCTCAAGTATCTTGGATTTAGTATCGGTGCAGCAACGATCGCTGCCAGTTGTGAGATTCCCATAAAAAAAGCAATCCCTTTCGTAACAAAGCCGGATGATTTAGTGCCGGGAATAGCAAATTATTATGCTACTTCTATTGTTCAGGGGGGAGATTATTGCAGCGTACTAGTCAAAACAAGAGAAGGTCGCCCGATAAAAATCGAAGGAAACGGTTTGTCTGCTATTACTGGAGGGGGAACTTCCGCCCGCGTACAGGCATCTGTGCTCAGCTTATATGATACACACCGCCTGAAAAGCCCACAATTAAAAAATTCAGAAGGTCATTTTGTAGCAGCCACCTGGCAGCAAATAGATGATCTGGTAGGCGAAACAATCACAGCGGATAGCAATATTGCTATTCTTTCTCACACCATGCTTAGTCCTACTGAGAAGCAAGTGGTGAAGGATTTTCAAGCTAAATATTCTAATGCAAGTGTTACTGTTTACGATCCTTCATCGTCAGCCGCTATTCTTCGTGCGAATGAACTGATGTATGGCGTGCCAATGGTACCGGGATATCATTTTGATAAAGCAAAAGTTATTGTCAGCGTTCAAGCTGATTTCTTAGGCACCTGGATATCCCCAATCCAATATGCCAAGCAATATGCTGCTGGTCGTAAAATCGAAGATCCTAAGAAAGCGTCTATGTCCCGGCATATCCAGATCGAAAGCTATATGTCCCTTTCTGGAACAAATGCAGACAACCGTATCCGAATCAAACCAAGTGAGACAGGAGCCGTTCTCGCAAGACTTTTTAATAAAATCGCTTCTGCTAAAGGAGGATCAACAGTATCAGCGCCAGATTTAAGTCAGTCTGTTACAGAAGCTATTGACAAAACAGCAAGTGAGTTGTTAAGTGCTGCCGGGCAGAGTTTGCTTGTTTCCGGATCAAACAACATAGCGGAGCAATCCATGGTTTGCGCCATCAATCGCCTTTTAGGGAATGAGGGAAAAACAGTTGATATACAGCAATATTCCTTGCAGCGTCAGGGAGATGAGAGCAAAGTGAATGAGTTGCTGTCTGCCATGAATAATGGAAAGGTAGAAGCCTTGATTGTTTTAGGGGTAAATCCTGTTTTCGAATTACCGAATGGTGCTGCTTTTGCAGAGGCTATGGGAAAAGTTGGCTTGACGATTAGTACTGCAGGTGCTCTCGATGAGACTTCTGCACTTTGTCGTGCTATCGCGCCTTCCCATCATGTACTTGAATCATGGGGAGATGCCGAACCTGTCAGAGGTCATGTCAGTATGATACAACCTACGATCGCGCCACTCTTTGATACGCGTCAGCGCGAAGCAAGTTTGTTGAAATGGATCGGTGGTGAAAATTCGTTATTCAGTAACGATCAACCTTATTTTGAATACTTAAAAGCCAATTGGGCTAAGCATACAAATTCGCAGAAGGCCTGGAATCAACTACTCCATGACGGTGTATATACTTATACGCCTGAAGCATCAGGAGCATCCTATAAGGACAACCTTGCATCAGTAGCTTCAAAAATCACTAAGCCGGGTACAGGCACTGAGATTACGTTCATGGAAACTGTTGCGATCGGAGCTGGACAGGATGCCAACAACCCTTGGTTGCAAGAGATGACTGATCCGGTGACAAGATGTGCATGGGGTAACTACCTCGCATTACCAGTTCATTTCGATGGTACGCGTAAGTTTATCGCACACGAAAATCTTGAGGACGGTGATTTAGCAGAGGTGACGATTGGAGAGCAAACTTTAAGTGTTCCTGTGGTTAAGCAATTTGGTCAGACGCCAGATTCATTTGCCCTTGCGATAGGGTATGGTCGCACAGTGACTGGACGTGCCGGAATCAATGTTGGCGTTAATGTACACCCATGGCTCACGACAGATGCTGACGGACTTACACAGTATTATGCCAGTGGCGTATCAGTATCCGGAAAAAAAGGAAAAGAAGAATATTTCTCCTGCGTACAATACCATCATACGATGGGTGTCACGGCAGAAGATGCTAAAACAAAAAAGATCATCAATGCCGATGAAGCTGCTACTGTTTTCATGACCTATGGGTTAGTTGATCAGGGCTTTCAGGGTTCTTTGGTGAATAGGACAATCATCCGCAAGAGTAACCTGGATCATGTTGAGGAATTTGCCCATGATCTTCAGGAGGAACGTCATCACCATCAGGAATTGAACACTCACCAGGTGTACCCAGGGCATGATGAGGTTTATGCCAGAGGACACCAGTGGGGAATGCATGTTGATCTGAATGCTTGTATTGGTTGTGGAGCATGTACAGTAGCGTGTATGGCTGAAAACAACGTCCCTGTTGTAGGAAAACGTGAAGTGAGTCGTCACCATGAAATGGCATGGTTGAGAATTGACCGTTACTACTATGGTAGTGTTGATAATCCAAGTACAGTCTACCAGCCAATGATGTGTCAGCATTGTAATAATGCGCCATGTGAAAACGTGTGTCCGGTAAACGCTACCAACCACAGTGCTGAAGGACTTAATCAAATGGCTTACAACCGTTGTGTTGGAACAAGGTATTGCGCTAACAACTGCCCTTACAAGGTGCGTAGATTTAACTGGCTGGACTATAATGCAGCGGATCTTTGGCCGATAAATGAAGCTGACTTAGGACTTGATTCTGATTCAGATGATGTTCCGTATGGTGCAGACAACCTTACGCGTATGGTATTGAATCCGGATGTAACGGTTCGTGCCAGAGGGGTCATTGAAAAATGCAGTTTCTGCGTCCAGCGGATACAAGAAGGAAAACTCAGAGCAAAGACAGAAGAGCGCTTATTGCGCGATGCAGATGTGAAGACAGCTTGTCAGACAGCTTGTCCAACTGGTGCAATTACTTTTGGAGACAGTAACAATGCGGAAGGAGAACTGAGTAAAAAACTCGGATCACCACTTAATTATCTTGTCCTGGAAGAAGTAAATACAAGGTCTGCAGTAAATTATAAGGCCAGAGTAATAAATAAAGTAGAAGGCGTAGATGCCTGATAGTAAGCATACGAATCAAGACGATAAACCGATTATCATTAGACAATAAAATATGGGTTCAGCACCTACATCACCGATTAGAGAACCGTTAGTCCAAGGGCACAAGACTTACCATCAAATTACGGAAGATCTTTGTTCTCCTACTGAACGGGCGCCAAGCAAGGCATGGACTTTGGCTTTTATCGTAGCCTTGATGGCTGCGACCTGGGGTATCATTAGTATCATCATTACTATTTGGGTTGGTATTGGCACCTGGAGGTTAAACAGAACCATTGGATGGGGATGGGACATTACCAATTTCGTTTGGTGGATTGGTATTGGCCATGCCGGTACATTGATTTCTGCGATCCTCTTGCTTTTCCGCCAAAAATGGCGAACAGGGGTAAACCGTGCAGCAGAGGCGATGACCATTTTTGCCGTTATATGTGCAGCTCTTTTTCCAGCCATCCACGTTGGTAGAATTTGGGTAGTTTTCTTTTTCTTTCCTTATCCGAACACAAGAGGGCCTATTTGGCCAAACTTTAACTCCCCATTGCTATGGGACGTTTTTGCGATTTCGACATACTTTACCGTTTCACTTTTATTCTGGTACACTGGACTCGTTCCGGATTTTGCAACGGTAAGAGATCGTGCAAAAGGATTCAGAAAGAAGATGTACACCTTCCTTTCTTTTGGATGGACCGGATCCGCAAAACACTGGCAGCGACATGAATCACTTTCATTGGTCTTAGCTGGTCTTGCAACGCCTCTTGTACTTTCCGTACACACAATTGTAAGTTTTGACTTTGCGACCTCCGTTATTCCCGGATGGCATACCACGATCTTCCCGCCTTATTTTGTCGCAGGAGCGATCTTCTCTGGATTTGCCATGGTACAGACGTTGATGGTGATCACTAGGAAAGTACTTAACCTCCAGAACTATATTACCATAGGCCATATCGAGTCAATGAACAAGGTTATTCTTGTAACAGGAACTATTGTTGGAGTGGCTTATCTAACAGAATTATTTATTGCCTGGTATTCAGGTTATGTCTATGAGCAATTTGCTTTTTTCAATAGAGCATTAGGACCGTATTGGTGGGCTTACTTTGGTATGATGACCTGTAATGTGTTGTCACCGCAATTGTTCTGGTCGAAGAAAATCAGACGAAATGTAACCATGACCTTCTTCATGTCCATTTTTGTCAATATTGGAATGTGGTTTGAGCGTTTCGTTATTATAGCAACAACCTTGGCACGTGATTACTTGCCTTCAAGTTGGAGTTTTTACGTACCATCAATTGTTGAGATTGGAATTTACGTAGGAACAATAGGTATCTTCTTTGTCCTCTTTTTAATATTTGTTCGTGTGGCACCGGTGGTTGCGATAGCAGAAATTAAGCACATATTAAAGAGTTCAGGTGATCAGTATGTAAATGCTACTGGTCAGTCAACGATGCAACAAATAGAGAAGGGTGGAACGGTAGTGCAAGCTGCCGGACATGATAATGCACATCATTAATTGATTATTTAAACACGAGTGATCCAAATAGATCATGAAGCACGGAGAAAAAAATATATTATTCGGATTGTACGATGATGAAGAAGATCTAAAGAAAGCCGTAGTTCAGGCCAATGCAGATCATCTTGATATCATGGATGTCTTAACACCTTTTCCGGTCCACGGACTGGATCCTTTATTGGGTCTTGCTGAATCAAGATTACACATTGGGGGTTTTGTGTTTGGACTGCTAGGTACGCTAACTGCTTTCTTAGGGATGACCTGGATATTTACCAGGGATTGGCCTCAAATTTTTGGTGGTAAACCATACTGGCCAATTCTGTCCTTTGTACCGATCACTTTTGAGCTTACGGTATTGTTTGCCTCCATTGGTATGGTGGTGACTTTTTACATTGTCAATGGACAAGGGCCGGGCATAAAAAATGCTGTCATACATCCGCGAATTACAGATGATAAGTTCTGTATAGCTTTTAATACTGATGACCTGGGACAGCCACAGGTAGAAAAACTCAGAAATTTTTTCCAACAAACCGGCGCTAGCCTGGTAGAAACGAAGACGATCTGAACATGCGATATACGATACAATTCTCAATCCTTGCATGCGTAACATTGTTTACCGCATGTACGCCTGCAAATGGTGATCGTACAGGCCACGAATTCATGCCTGACATGGTCCATACCATCGGGTACGAAGCCAATCTATACGATTACTATTACTACAATCGCTGGGGAACAGAAGCGGAATACAAAAAATTCGCTTCTCCACGAATGAGTGTCGCCGGTACAGTTGCCAGAGGACAGGTGTCAGTGGCGAATGCTGAAGATAACACGGCTATGATGGCAGCAATGGCCTCTTTCACAGGAGTTGGTGCCGGTTCCTTTCCGATGGTACCAAATGGTAGTGTCCCTTATTATTATAAGGATACAGAAGAGGAACGTGTAAGAGCTACTAAAGAGATTACAAGAAATCCATTTCCAATCACAGAGAAAGGACTGGCCCATGGCAAGGAACTCTACAATGTGTATTGTGGCATTTGCCATGGAGAAAAAGGGGATGGCCTTGGTTACCTGGTTCGGGAGGAAGATCCCGCAAAAGGAATAGTTGCTGGTGTGTATCCAGCGGCTCCGGCAAACTTTTTACTAGATACGTTTGTGCACTCATCAGCAGGCAGGATATATCACGGTATTATGTACGGTAAGAATGTCATGGGATCATACGCGGACAAATTGAGTTATGTAGAGCGATGGGAGGTAATCCATTATATCAGATCATTGCAGGCAAAAGCAAAAAAAGCAACATATTCGGCGGAAGCTAACACGTTTAATAGTGAAGCAATGCCTTGGGTTGATTTTGAAAAAACGATAGTCCAGCATATGGATTCCGATGATGGACATCAAGCGGTGGAAGGACATGATCATGACACAGATGAAGGTCATGGTACCGGGGAAGAACACGAAAATAGTAATGAACATTAATCATTGACCGAACCGACTACAACAGACATGAATCAGTTTATATTCGAAACAAGACAGAAAACTATACTCGGCCTGATGATGCTGGTCGGTGTCTTTTCATTGGTCTTCACGTATATTGGGGATGATCATTTCCATACGCGTTTTTGGTCCAATGTGCTACACAACAGTGTATTCTTTACAGGGGTAGCGCTGATGGCCTTATTTCTCATTGCCGCGAAGATCACGGCCTGGTCCGGATGGCACACTATATTCAAAAGAGTATGGGAAGCATATTCGTTATTCCTGATTGTAGGCTTCGTTCTGATTATGATTATTGCCTTAGGCATTTGGGGTGGATGGCATCATCTGTATCACTGGGCAGATGTAAAATCAGTAGAATCAGATGTAATTCTTGCAGGTAAAAGTTCATTTCTCAATAAAAACTGGTATACGTTTGGCAGTATAATTTTTGTTGGCCTTTGGATCTTTTTTGCAGTCCGCATTCGCCAATTATCGGTTGATGAAGATATCAATGGGGATAGTAGTTTTTCACACGCCAGAAAGATGAGGATTCTGGGTGCAGCCGCACTGCCGGTGATTGGATTTACTAGTGCGGCATTGATTTGGCAGTGGGTGATGTCGGTAGATGCACACTGGTATAGTACGCTTTTTGCCTGGTATGCCTCAGCTAGTTTGATGGTGACGATGATCGCTTTAACCATCATTACTCTGATCATTTTAAAAATAAAGGGCTATTTCCCTTTGGTCAATATTGAACACCTTCATGACCTCGCAAAGTATATGTTTGCCTTCAGCATCTTCTGGACCTACTTGTGGTTTTCACAGTTTATGCTGATCTGGTATGCCAATATTCCGGAAGAGACCATTTATTTTGATACCCGATTGCATGAATACTCGGTCCTGTTTTATTTGAACGTAGGACTAAATTTTGTTTTGCCTTTTATAGTGTTGTTGCGCAATGATACAAAACGTAAATATGGAACGCTTTTATTTATTTCAGGTGTTCTTGTATTTAGTCACTGGTTAGATTTCTTTTTGATGTTGAAGCCAGGGATCATTCATACCGCACATGAATTGGCTGCCGCTGCGGGTGAGGCAGGACATCATGCTGCAGGTGCGACACCAGGATTTACATTGCCAGGATTTTTGGAAATAGGAACCTTCATTGGTTTCCTTGGGCTCTTCTTCTTTTTTGTATTCAACAGATTGGAAAAAGCTAGTCTTGTACCAAGTAGAGATCCTTACTTAATGGAAAGTGTATCTCACCATATCTAATCGTAGGTGAGCAATCGATAAACTATTGAATGAAGTATATAAAGCCAGATAGCAAATGACCGCTTTGATTATTGGATTAAGTATTCTGCTTTTAGTGATTGTAGTTTTACAGATCAGTAAACTGACAGATTTATATGCCCGCATTCGCGGAGAAGAGGAAGTGGATACGCGCCTCAATCGTAGCCAGGGAAATGCCATGTTATTATTTATGATTGGCTTTCTCGTGCTTTGCGTTGTTTCAGCCTATTGGTGGAGAAATTATATGATGGGGTATGGTCCGCATCAGTCCGCTTCAGCACATGGATCAGTATTGGATGGGCTTTTCAATGTAACCTTACTATTTACCGGGATTGTATTTGTGCTCACGCATATTGCGCTTTTCTACTTTGCCTGGAGGTACAAAAAGACGAAGACTTCAAAGGCCACGCACTGGTCACATAACAATACGCTCGAAATCGTGTGGTCTGCGATTCCAGCTGTCGTAATGACATACTTGGTGATTAAGGGACTACTGGCATGGAACGCTGTCATGGCTGACGTAAAGCCAGGGGAAGATCATATTGAGATTGAGGCGACGGGATACCAGTTTGCATGGCATCTCCGTTACCCGGGTGCTGATGGTGTCATCGGGGCAAGGGATTTTACAAAGATTACAGGGACCAACCCACTGGGACAAGACTGGTCAGATCCACAAAATTACGATGATTTTCATCCGGATGAATTGTGGCTCCCCGTCGGAAAAAAAGTTCGCGTGCGTATCATTGCGAGAGACGTATTACATAATTTCTATCTCCCCCATTTCAGGGTGAAGATGGATGCTGTTCCCGGATTGCCAACCTACTTTGTCTTTACACCGGAAAAAACTACAGAAGCGTACCGCGACGAATTGCGCAATTATCCGGAATACAATATTCCAAAGGATCCTACCGATCCGGATAGTAAAATGTTGTGGGAAGTGTTTAACTACGAACTGGCATGTGCAGAGCTATGCGGAAAGAGTCATTATAGTATGCGTAGAATCGTACGTATCGTCTCTCAGGATGAATATGATGTATGGTTGACGAAGCAGTTGTCGTATTACCAAAATTCAATTCGTGGTACAGATGACGATCCAAACACAGGAAAGTTATTGGGTTACGAAATAGAAAGTAATCGCAAGGCTTTAAATCTTGCAGTAGATAAAGCGCTCGTCGATGCAGGTATTCCTATGACAGATGAAGAGAAAGCTTCATTAAGATTAATTCGCCTTGATTTTGTAGGTTTTGAAGAAGGTGCAGACACACTAACTTCTCAATCGTTGAGTCAGGCAGATGATCTTGTAGCTATGCTTAACAAGTACCCTGACATTTCAATAGTTATTGAAGGTCATACGGATAATGCTGGAGGAGCTGCAGCAAACCTGGCTTTATCTCAAAAACGTGCAGATAGTATCAAAAACTATCTCGTTCAAAAGGGCATTACCGAAAGTCGATTAAAAGCCACAGGCTATGGCGCTTCACGACCCATAGAAACGAATGAAACTGACGAAGGCCGTCAGAAGAATAGTAGAATTCAATTTAGAATTATATCCAACTAATAATAGACGATTATGTCATCTTCACAGCAGCATGAGACCGATGTTCTGATTAACGAGCAGGGATATGATGATCACTTTCATGAACATCATCATGGAGATAAATTTCAATCGAATTTTATCACCCATTATATCTTCAGCCAGGATCATAAAATCATCGCCCGACAGTTTCTGGTAACAGGAATTATTTGGGCGATTATAGGCGCCGGAATGAGTATTATCTTCAGGCTCCAGCTTGGATTTCCTGATGATAGTATGGCGTGGTTAAAGCCATTGTTAGGAAAATGGATTACCATTAATGAGGCCGGTCATGGCGCATTGAATCCCGAATTCTATTACGCCCTGGTGACCATGCACGGAACGATCATCGTTTTCTTTGTATTGACAGCCGGATTGAGTGGAACGTTTGCCAATTTGCTGATCCCATTTCAAATTGGGGCTCGGGATATGGCTTCCCCATTCCTTAATATGCTCTCCTATTGGTTCTTCTTTTTGGCGAGTGTCGTGATGTTTATTTCTTTGTTTTTGAGTACAGGGCCATTTTCGGGGGGATGGACAGCGTATCCTCCGCTCAGTGCATTACCCGAAGCCAGCGTTGGTTCGGGTGCCGGAATGACATTATGGTTGGTGAGTTTGACATTGTTCGTGGTGTCCGTATTGTTAGGCGGTATTAACTATGTCACCACCGTATTAAATTTAAGAACGAAAGGAATGAACTTGTGGCGCATGCCATTGACCGTATGGGCGTTATTAGCAACAGCCATCCTCGGTATTCTGTCATTCCCTGTATTAGTATCCGGCTTTTTCCTTCTGATTTTTGACCGAGGCATGGGCACGAGCTTTTATCTCAGTGAGATATTTGTCAACGGTGCTGCGCTTCAGAATGTTGGCGGTAGTCCAATATTATACCAGCACTTATTCTGGTTTTTGGGGCACCCTGAAGTATATATTATTATTCTCCCGGCCATGGGACTGACCAGTGAGGTATTGTCAGTTCATGCGCGCAAACCAATCTTTGGTTATAAAGCGATGGTGTATTCCATTCTTGCCATTGGTTTTCTTTCTTTCATCGTTTGGGCGCACCACATGTTTATGTCAGGAGTGAATCCATTTATCTCTAACTTCTTTGTGATTTTTACTTTGATCATTGCTGTACCATCAGCGGTCAAGGTGTTTAACTGGATTTCCACCTTATATAAAGGAAACATTCGATTTACATCCGCGATGCTATATGCAATAGGATTTGTTTCGATGTTTATATCTGGTGGACTGACAGGTATATTCCTGGGAAATTCAGCCATTGATATTCAATTGCATGACACGTACTTCGTTGTTGCGCACTTCCACATAGTGATGGGTATTGCTGCGTTTTTTGGGATGTTTGCCGGGGTGTATCACTGGTTCCCAAGAATGTATGGTCGGTTTATGAATGAGACATTGGGTCGGATACATTTTTGGATGACGATTGTTGGTGCTTATGCGATTTTCTGGCCTATGCACTATATTGGAATGGCGGGTGTTCCAAGACGCTATTATCGATTCGATACGTTTGATGCCTTTGGACATTTTAGTGGCTTAAATGAGTTTATTACGATTGCAGCTATCGTTACATTTGGTGCTCAACTTCTTTTTGTTTTCAATTTCTTCTATAGTATCTGGTACGGTAAGAAAATGACCACCAAGAATCCTTGGGGAGCCAATACACTTGAGTGGACTACACCTATAAAAGCGGGTCATGGAAACTGGCCTGGCAAATTGCCGACAGTGCATAGATGGGCATATGATTATAGTAAGGAAGGAGCAGAGAAAGATTTCATCCAGCAGCATTTGCCGTTAACAGATAAAGAAAAAGCTGAAGAAGCAGAGCATTAATGAGAGCAAAAGCACAGGAACAAGTTAGAACAGCGTCGATCACGCTCAAGGATTGGATCCAGGACTTTGGTCTTCTGGTCAAATTCCGCCTGAGCACCTTTGTGGTATTCTCATCATTGGTCGCTTATATTATTGCCGCCGGAAGTAACTTTTCAACAGTTCCTTTTTTGATACTGTTAGCCGGAGGTTTTCTAATCACATTTGCTGCCAATATCTTCAATGAGATATTAGAGGCGGATTATGATAGAATGATGGAACGGACAGCTAACCGACCGTTAGCTGCTCAGCGATGGACGTCGTCATCAGCGTTAGTTTTAGCCGGTTTGTTTTCTCTTCTCGGTATCGTGCTTTTGGCGTTACTAAATCCTTTGACTTCATTTATAGGAACTTTATCGTTGGTGACGTATGCCTTTTTATACACACCATTAAAGCGATATAGTCCGGTTTCAGTAGTGGTAGGGGCTATTCCCGGTGCATTGCCTGTTTTGATAGGAATGATTGCTTTTGATGGCGTACTGACCTCCGCAGCACTTTTTCTTTTTGCAATTCAATTTATTTGGCAATTTCCGCACTTCTGGGCAATTGGATTCCTGTCGTATGATCAGTACCAAAAAGCGGGCTATAAATTATTGCCGGAAGATAATAACACAATAGACAGAAGACTTGGTTCACAAACATTGATATACACCTGTTTGCTGTTGCCAGTTATCGCTATTGGGTTTGTGATGAATTTGATTTCGTTGGTTGGCGCCATTGGGTTGACCTTGGTGTCTGCTTATTTCATTTGGAAAGCATGGCAGTTTTATGTGAAGTTTGATAAAGTCAGTGCACGTGCATTGATGTTTTCTTCCTTCGTTTTCTTACCATTAGCATTATTTGCTCTTTGGTTGGGCATGTAAATAAAAATAGCATATTGATGACTATGAGTGATAGCGGAACATTAGTACATAAAGTGAAAAGGGGCGTTCATCCTCCGCTCTTTGCTTTGTGGGCTGCTATGGCAAGCATGGTGATGATGTTTGGCTCTTTGACAAGTGCCTATATCGTTCGACAGGCTGCTGGTAATTGGCTTGAATTTCAAATGCCGGATATATTTTTCTACAGCACGGTTACGATTTTAGTCAGCAGTATCACTTTGCATGCCAGTTACTGGGCATTCCGAAATGGAAAAGAAGGCATCTACAAAATGTTTTTACCCATCACCCTTGTATTGGGAATCGCATTTGTCGTTATGCAATATCAGGGATGGAACGATTTGTATTCTATTGGCGTAGCGCTTGATGGCAATCCTGGAGGGTCCTTCTTTTATTTGATTTCAGGAGTTCACGCGGGCCATGTTGTCGGAGGCATTTTTGCGCTTCTGGTGGCCGTCTTGCATGCTTTCACATTACCGTACAACTATACTGAGAAAAGAAGAAGAAGATTTCAACTGGTTTTACATTACTGGCATTTCGTTGATATTCTCTGGTTATATCTTTTTTTGTTCTTATTGATCCAATGATATATTTTAATATAAATGAATACAGATACTACAGATATTAAGCATACGGACCACGACACCACAGCAAATGGTAGTTGGGAAGGCGCAGCTCAACCGTTTAAAGTAGGTTACGGCAAACTCATGATCTGGTACTTCTTGTTATCAGATGCTTTTACGTTTGCTGGCTTCTTGATCGCTTATGGAACCTTGCGTTTCAGCATGGCAACTTGGCCCGTTCCGGATTTTGTTTTCAGTACATTTCCATTTCTGGACGGATCGCATCCTTTGTTGTTTGTCACCTTTATGACCTTCGTACTTCTTTTTAGCTCGTTTACGATGATCCGGGCGGTACAGGAAGGACATCGCGAAAACCGACGCGGTGTGGCGATTTGGATGGGATTGACCATTGTTGGTGGTTTAGGATTCCTTGGTTGTCAGGCTTGGGAGTGGACTACACTGATTGGCGGTGAGCATATGAGCCTAACGACCAATCCATTTGGTACGCATACACATGCGGGGGCTTATCTAAATGAAAATGGATCACCTTCTGATGATACTTTCGATGCGGGGCAAACCTATTTAATCCACAGGATGGATTTATCAGATGGCCATGATGTCGCTCATGCTGATGACTCAGGTCATGGTGATGCAGGGCATGCTGAAGTAGTACAGGGAGAGGATGCTCATGAAGCTGCTGCACATGATGAGCATGATGACGCGCACGGTGGACATGCTTATGCGGGGGCTGGAGATTATCCTGATGCGATGGTAGATGAGCGAGGGTATATCCACAGAAAGTATATTACTTCTGATGGTGACAATGCAGGAACAACAATGCATGAAGAATTTGGCCCAAAAGCTTTTGGTGCTTTGTTCTTCTTTATTACCGGATTCCACGGGTTTCACGTTTTTTCAGGGGTTGTCTTTCTCCTGATTATATTATTAAATGTATTAAGTGGTCTTTATATTGATAGAAAGAACGGTAATGAGATGGTAGAAAAGATCGGATTATATTGGCACTTTGTGGACTTAGTCTGGGTCTTTGTTTTTCTTGTTTTTTACCTGCTTTAAATTCATCAAGACGTAAAAGCATCCACAATAAAATATTGATTAAATAGATTATCAATGGCACACGAATATACTGCAGCAAAAAAAATCGCGACAAAGACGATTCTCATATTGGCTATCGTTACTGTATTTGAGGTTCTTGTCGCTTTGACAGGGAAAGGCTATATCATTGAAGGTTTTCATGCCAACAAGTGGGTAATGAATATATTGATGATTCTAATGAGCTTATACAAGGCCTATCTCATCGTATATGAATTTATGCACATGAAGTACGAGGCAAAAGGCTTAAAGCTGAGTGTGGTATTACCAACTTGCCTTTTGATTTGGGCAGTCATTGCATTTCTACACGAGGGTACTGCCTGGAAAGCTAATCGCGATACCGTACACGAGCGATCTAAAATTGAAGTGGTCGAATAGACTGCATAAGAATCTTTAGCGTTGGAAGGAAGTTATTTATTCCTTCGCCTTTACTCTTTTTTGATTTTCTCAATCGTTTTCAAGATTGATTAATATTTTCCACATGTCCAGGAAGTTTATAATTACGATCGTTTTAATACTCTTCCTCCTACCATTTGTCTCCTGGTATTACTTGCAGTCTGGTCTTGACTGGCGTAAAACAGCCCAGGATGTTATGAACGGGACAACCCCATTTCCCGAAGGCGAGTACAAAGACATAGAAGGCGATGTATTCAATGCAGATAGCCTTGCTTATCGCGTTTCCATAGTTAGTTTCGCTTCCTGCGATGACAGTGACAAAGACAGAGTAAAAGTCCTGGAGGATGTTTACAATCAATTTAAAGACACAAAAAAAGCTAATTACATAGTCCTGGACTCATGTGCTGCGTCTTCTTCGGAAAAGGCCATCAATGAACGGGACAAATGGTATCATATTAGTTGTGATCAATCCGGTACCTTATGTGACCGATTGATGCAAGATTGGCCCTTTGACAGGACATTTGCGCTCATCGATCGCAATGGTGTGATCAGAAGCTATTACGCAATCCATACAGAAGACGAAAGACGTTTGTTGGTAGAACATATGTCACTGTTGCTTCCCAGGGAGCGTCAGGAGCAAGTTGAACTTAAAAGAGGGGATAAGAAATGAGTGATGTGATTGACTACGGAAAAATTAGAAGACTAAATTGGGTAGCCTGGGGGCTCACCATTATTGTCTGGTTGCTGGTAGGGGCTATGCGTCGGTATAAATTCGATGTGGGATTTGATTTAAGCTTTCTGGCCGGACTAAATGCCCTTTTTAATACGGGCGTAACATTAGCCTTGTTGACGGCATATTATTTTATTAGGCAAGGGCAGGTAGAAAAGCACCGTAGAAGTATTTACGTGGCAATGTTCCTATCTGCTGGATTTTTACTTTCCTATGTTGGCTATCATTTCACAACCGAGGAAATAAGTTTTTGCAAGGAGGGATTGGTTAGAAAAGCATACTATTTCATTCTCTTCAGCCATATTGTTTTAGCTGGGCTGAGTTTGCCTTTTATACTGCTCACCTTCATAAAAGGGTTTTCTGGAGATTATCAAAAACACCGTAGAATGGCCAAATGGGTATTTCCAGTTTGGTTGTATGTGGCAGCTACCGGGCCGATAATTTATTTTATGTTGCTTCCGTGTAGATAATTAGAGCACAATTCACTATTTTTATGATTATGAAAAGGGTATATCGCTATTCATTTCTTTTATTGCTTAGTCTTGGCGCCATGTTGTACGCACAGGATACACAAGCCCAGTGCCCAATGTGTAAGATGTCTGCTGAATCCAACCTTAAAAATGGTGGTACTGCCGGGAAAGGGCTGAATGTAGGGATACTTTATATGCTCGCTTTACCCTACACCCTTGTAGGTACCATTGGGTTTATCTGGTGGCATAATAATCGACGCAACGAAGAAGATGAGGTGGAGGTGCTGCCTTAAGATTTTTTCATACGTTTCCTTTTTGATTTCCTTTGTTGTACAGTATTGTCCAAAACATTTACTATCTGTATTTTTCAGTATTGAGCATAGCGTTCCGCTTAAGCGGAAAGCAAAGAGCAAAGGGCATAGCGCAAAGAGCATAGGGTAAAAAACAATTTGATCTGTACTGTCCTTGATTCTTATGAAAATTATTCTTCCACGGTCGCGCTAATCCCGCTGCAACGGGAGTTCGGACAACCTAATGCCTTCTTTTTTCGCTCGCCAAGGAGCTGATAATGCTATTGGGCTTGCCAAGTAGCTGACAATGCTATTTGGTTCGCCAGAGCAAAAAGAAGAACGTGTGAAAAACGGAACATCCAGTCACATCAAATGAAAGGATAAAGAAATGATGCGAAGGGAAGTTTTTAGCGCGACGAGTTCCGCTCGAGCGGAATTGGTTCTTTTTACTTGTCCTGAATCTGATAATGATATTGGGCCGGAAAAAAAGAACGGAGGATCAAAAAGTATCACAATATCCGTTACCTGAAACATGATAGAGTTCAAAATTTATTTTGGACACTACTGATGTTTTTAGTCATTCCGTTTTTTGCGAAAAAAGAATGCATTGATTTCGCAATGCATTCTTTTATTGAATAAGATGATTCTATTTAGAAACTCATGGTGAAGCCTATTCCGGCGGATACGCCATGGGACTTGATTTTTATATTCGTGATATTATCCTGAAACATATCATTGAGGCTGTGGCGGTAAGTCAGATCAAAGTGAAATGACCCTAACGCTTCTACGGGGATACTGACCCCTGCTCCGGCAATCGCTGAAAAATCCACGCGGTTATACAAGTCATTCTGAAGATTGATGTTTATTGATGGCAGATTCCAGGTAATAAGTGCATTGATTTTTGGTGTTATGGTACCGTTGAATGCATAGCCTGTTGAAGCGCCTGCCTTGATGTAAGGGGTCACTCCCTTTTCAACTAAATTGTATTTCACCATAACCGGTACTTCGATGTATTCAAGTCGTGTGACGATCTGAGCACCAACCGGAAGATCAATACCAAATACATCAATGTTAAAATCTTCCCGTGCACCAAACCCTCTGGAGGCATAATGTGCTCCTGTAATGAAAGAGAAGTGTCTTGACATCGCTCGCTCGTATTCTATTCCGGCAGTATATTGAGCGATCGGTTTGATATATGGATTGACCACGTCAAAAATGGAAGATCCGCTGACCTGCACGTTCGTTGTGCCGTATCCTGCATGGGCGGTGAGGTAAGACTGAGCAAGCATTTGGTGATTGAAAGAAAAAACAAGAGCACCAACGCTCAGCAATCGAAATATTAGATTCGCTTTCATGGCTAAATGTTTTAATTAATAGGATGACTCCATTTGCCGGAACAACGTTTCGTAATAATCAGTTAAGAAGAATTAAGGGAAACTTAAAATTTGGTGTTATGAATTTTAAGAAAGGATAAAAAAAAAGGCTGCTTCACTGAGGAAGCAGCCTTTTAAAAATTAATAATACTTTATCGATTAAGAATATATCTCGCAGAAAGAGCACCCCATGAATAATATCCATCAGCCCAGCCTCCAATTCGGAAGGTCGGAGCAAAATCCACGCTAATCGCAAGTGGCGCATCCGGAAAGGTATATTCCAGTCCAATGATACCACTTAGGCCAACGCCAAATGTTCCAAGACCATCCAGGTAACCAAAATCTTTATAATTTAAAATTACAACGCTTGCACCAAACCCATAGTACCATTTCAAACCTTCTGCTCCATTGATATCATTGTGAAACTCATAAAAACCACCAATAGCCAAATAACTATAGACACCAGAATAGCCCCTATAGCCCACAAAGAGATCAAGGGCATTTGTTTCGGTTAAAAAAGTCTTATACGTGATGGAAAGTGGATAGCCAAATCGCAATCCAATGCCATTTTGGTAGTCCTGTGCCTGTACATTAGAAGAAAGGGCAAAGCCGGACAGTAAAAAGAATAATAAAACAAGCTTTTTCATAGTTGGGTTTTTAGATTTTTGTGAAGAAATAGCATAGCTAATATTTGATGAATATACAGAAAATTATAACCTGTTTATAAATAAGCGTGACGTTATTTAATGAATGGGTCGTTTTACTATACCACTAACCGCTAAGGCAATCCAACCGCAAATAAAAAACAATCCGCCAATTGGGGTAATAATCCCTATCATCGAAACCGGGAACTGTGTCAGACTAGCGGTCCCTATAATAAACAGGGATCCCGAGAAGAAAATAATCCCAATAATAAAGGAAATGCCGGCAATTTTCAACCATCTGGAAGGATTTGCCGATCTCGCAATAGAACAAATGAAGAGTGATACCAGTACATGAACAAAGAGGTATAAAACCGCTGTTTTTAGCGTTTCAAGGTCCTTTACTTCAAGGCGTGATTTCAAAAAATGAGCGCCAAAAGCCCCGGCGATAACACCAAGAGCACCTAAAAAGGAAGCAACCGCCAGCAAGCGATTATAGAATGGATTATTCATGCAATGACCAGTTTATAGGGGGATGCCCTTGATGCGTTAGAATATGATTCGTTTTTGAAAAATGTTGGCAACCACTAAATGCATTTCGAGCGAGTGGGGAAGGATGTGCCGCCTCTAAAACAGTATGACGAGATGTGTCAATAAGCACCTTCTTTGATCGGGCATAATTACCCCATAACAAGAATACAATTCCTGACCGATTGGCAGAAAGCTTTTTGATCACTGCATCGGTGAATAGCTGCCAGCCGATCTTACTATGCGAACCAGCATTACTTTGCTCAACAGTCAATATCGAATTAAGCATAAAGACCCCTTGCCCTGCCCAAGGCGTAAGATCACCATGGTTGGGGATTTGAAAACCAACATCTGCCTTAAGTTCCTTATAAATATTTTTCAAGGAAGCCGGGACAGCGACTTTTTTCGAAACAGAAAAGCAAAGCCCCATTGCCTGATGAAGGCGATGATATGGATCTTGCCCGAGGATGACGACTTTTACATCTTCAAAAGGCGTCTGATTGAAGGCATTAAAGATTAATGGGCCTGGAGGAAAGATAACCTTCCCTTTTTTCATCTCCTCGTTAAGGAACTGCTTGATTTGCGCGAAATAAGGCTTCTTGAATTCATCCATTAATTGGGCCTTCCAACCGGGCTCAATCCGAATGGTAGAAGGCTCAATGGGAGGTAATGGCACTTTATTGAATTTATGGATATAGGTAGTGACTCCATCAGGGATCGAACCTGAAACCTACGGTTTAGAAAACCGTTGCTCTATCCAATTGAGCTATGGAGCCAAATTAGGAGGTGCAAATATAAAGTTCTTAGCGCATAGCAAAAAGAGGATTTGCACTTCTCTGCTCAATCTGTCTAAAATGATTTTTAAGTCACAGATTAACAGTAAGTTAAGGTCTGGCTTTATATTTTTGCCAACTTGTGGTTTTGTAGTGGTCTTCGGCCGCAAATTTCAATTCCTTAAGCATAGCGGGGACTTCCATATATCCGGGAGATATCAGAATCCTTGAAAAGGCACTATCCATTAAAACATACGTAGGATAGGATAATTGTCCATCCAGCAACTCATGCGCGAGTTTGTTTACGCCATCCCGCTTGTGGGGCATCCATGGATACTCTTTATCTTTCCAAAGAATGCTCTCTTTTTGCTCCGCATTTAGTTTTATGGGGTAGAAATTGGCATTTAAATAGGAAACTACTGCGGTGTCCTTAAATGTTGTTACATCCATCTTCTTACACCATCCGCACCATGACGTATATATATCCACAAATATCTTTTTTGGCGCTTTTTCATTAGCCATAACAGCCTCTTCCCATGTCATCCATTGAATATCCTGGGCAGAAAGGCTATAGATGGAAACTAACAGGGCAATTGATAAACAATACTTGAGTAAAGACATTTTATTACTTTGTTAGATGAAGACACAAAGATATGCATAAACTAGTAGTAGGTCTGGGAGGTTCAAGTGGTTCGATCTATGCGCGCCTGCTATTGGAACGGCTGGCACAAATACCTGAGCAGTATAAGGAAGTGGGTATCGTAATGAGCAGAAATGCAATAGTGAACTGGGATCTGGAAATAAAGGATAAAACGATTCAAAGTTTTGGTCATAAGATTTACAAGCAGGATGATTTTAATGCTCCTTTTGCCAGTGGTTCAGCCAGGTTTAATACGATGATCATTTGCCCATGTTCTATGGGGACGATGGCGCGGATAGCCCATGGCCTTTCGGATGACCTGATGACCCGGGCTGCAGATGTCATGCTAAAAGAAAGAAGGAAGTTGATTATTGTACCAAGAGAAACACCACTTAGTCTTATCCATATTGAAAACATGCAGAAACTAACCTTAGCCGGGGCTATTATTTGTCCTGCGATTCCTTCGTTTTACAACGGAGCGGATACTGTAGAAAAAGTATGTCTTACGGTCGTTGACCGCGTTTTAGATCTGGCTGGGTTTGATGTTGGTTCGTTCAGATGGGGAGAAGGGGTTAAGTGAAAAACGAAGAGAGAAGAGAGAAAGAAAAGTTGGCGCTCAGTTGAAAGCAAGTCTGAAATCTGGTGTTTATAAGTCTGGCGTCTCAAAAAAGAGAAAAGCGGAGACCCTGCTGTTAGCCGAAGGCGTATACGGCGGGGGAGAAAATCGAAGGGATATTTCGTTTTTGAAAAACATATCTAATATCTGGCGTCTATAAGTCTGGCGTCAAAAAGAGAAAAACGAAAAAACATTTCACGCCAAGGCCTTTAGACGCAATAAAAATATTAAATTTTCCGCTCACCGCTCACCGCTCACCGCTCACCGCTCAC
>JBBKWA010000051.1:0-12433 GCA_037968695.1 Saprospiraceae bacterium | reverse complement strand
TCACGTTTAGGGGCTTATAAAGTTGACCGGCGTAAAAAGAATCCCATTTATCTGGATAGCCTGAAATTTATGTCGCAGGTCATGATTGAGCGCGGGACTAACTCTTTATTTTTTCCAGGCGGCACACGATCCAGATCAGGTACGATAGAACGAGAATTAAAGTATGGCTTACTCAATTCCTTGTTGTCAGCGCAGCGCTCAATTTTTGAAAATGGTAGTGATCAAAAAATCATTGTCGTCCCTATGATTTTAGGTTACCATTGCACTTTGGAAGCACAAAGTCTTATCTCCGGACATTTGAAATCGACGGGGCAAGAAAAATATGTGAGTTCTTCAAAAAGGGGGTTTAAAGTTCGAAACCTGCTTTCTTTCGCATGGAAATTTTTCTCACAATCCAGTGAGTTTCATCTTTCTTTTGGCGAACCCATGGATGTTCTCGGGTATAAACTTGACGGTGATGCCAATAGCATTGATGAGCGTGGGCAACAGGTTAACATTAAGGAGTTTTTCTCTCTTCATGGTAAGATAGAAGCCAACCGCCAAAGAGAATCTGTGTATACGCGTAAACTGGCTGACAAGGTGGTCGAGAATTATGAGCGATTTTATGTCGTGCTGACCAGTCACCTGGTGGCCTATACGGCATTTCAGACGCTTAGAAAAATGCACCCTACAATGGATATCTACACCATGATGCGTTTACCGGTAGATATGCTGACCATCCCAAAAAGCGTTTTCACACAAACCTTTAGCACTATTCTTGATTTGCTTAAGACAATGGAAAGCGAAAATAAGATTCGACTACAAACTGAATTACACGAGCTGGAAGTGGGTGAGATGATAAATCATGGCATAAAATACCTGGGTTCTTTTCATGCTGTGTGGCCTTTAAAGTTTGATAAAAAACAAGAAAATATTATGGCCAGAAATGCTCAGCTGCTTTATTATTATCACAACCGCCTTGCAGGATTTCATCTGGAAGAACAAATTGTTTGGGATCAGGCGAGTATTCAATTAGCGGTCGATTCTCTTCAGGAAGCTGAATAATAAACCTGCAACATGAATTTTATCATTCTGGATTTAGAGGCTACTTGCTGGCAGGGAAATGCGATGGGGCGAAATCAGGAAATCATTGAACTAGGGGCGTATCGGTTAAATGGATATGGGGAATGGATAGATCACTTTCAATGCTTTGTCAAACCTATTCAGCATCCGAGGCTTTCAACATATTGCAAAGATTTAACTGGCATTACGCAATCTCAAATCAATAAGGCTAAAACTTTTGAAGACCGATTCCAATTATTTGAAGATTGGTTTTATGCTGAAGAGGGGCCGAGCATATTGTGTGTCTGGGGTGCTATGGATCTCCCATTAATTATTGAAGATTGCCTTCGGCATGATCTGGATTATTCCTTTTTGCCTAAGTGTATTGACCTAAAAAAACAATATGCCTCCATCTATCAACTGTCCAAAGAGGTTGGATTGGCTAAAGCACTTGAGTACAACGAAATTGAGTTTGAGGGTTCGGCACACCGTGCGATTGATGATGCTTACAATACGGCTAAGCTATTTCTGCGATTTCTGGATAAATGGGTATACTAGATTAGCCTTATTCGTGTCATAGACCAAAACCAAAACTTTGTCGATTAGAATCGGTCGTTTGCCGAATCATTGGATAGGGCACGCAACTTCAGGACATTAAAAACGTCATTTTGTGGAACGTCGACGTATTCTATTAAATGGAATACCTAAAAAAAGGAAGTAGAGTTTTTCATACTAATCTGGTCATTAGTGAAGGAAGTTAATTCGTTAACTTCCTTTTTTTCTTATTGGGCTTGTATCTTCGTCATCGATGGGAGAGCTTACAGCGATTGATATGCTTATTTCTAATTTGGATTCCTGGCAGATCATTGATGTGCGGTCTCCATCTGAATTTGATGCCGGCCATATTCCGGGAGCTGTCAATATCCCTTTGTTTTCCGATGATGAGCGTGCTGTTGTAGGCACACTCTATAAGCAAACGTCCCCTGAATCTGCAATGGAACGTGGACTGGAGATTGCAGGCAGTAAAATGGCGGCGATTGTAGCACAGGTTAAACCATATAGCGATAACCTGGACAAAAAAATCATTATCCATTGCTGGAGAGGCGGAAAGCGAAGTAAAGCTGTTCATTGGCTAGTATCCTTCACAGGGCAGGAAGCTTTTTTACTGGAAGGAGGGTACAAAGCGTTTAGAAAAGCTCTAAAAGCCTATTTTGTCAATAACAACAGTGAATTCAGAATCCTTGGCGGATGTACCGGTTCCGGAAAAACTGAAGTTTTATGGGCTTTGGCAGATCGTGGTGAGCAGATCATCGATCTTGAAAAACTAGCCAATCATAAGGGCAGTGCCTTCGGTGGTATCGGGGAGCAAAAACAACCTACAACAGAACAGTTTGAGAACAATCTATTCCTTGAGTTTTTAAAACTGGATAGGGATAAACCTATATGGGTCGAGAATGAGTCAAAAAGCATTGGCAAAGTTTTCCTCCCTGATGAACTTTGGAAAAAGATGAGATCATCGATCCTTTATACCATTGAGGTGGATGAAGCTATTCGCCTTGAACGAGCCATGAAGTATTATTCAGATGATGTGGCGATAGACGTGCTGAAATCTTCTTTTGAAAGAATTAAAAAGCGTCTTGGGGGCCTTGAATTTCAAAATGCTATCGATGCGCTTGATCAGCGGGATCTAAAAACTGCTGCTGCCATTGCGTTGGCTTATTATGATAAATCGTATAATTATCAAATAGGCAACTGGCCTGGGGAAAGAATAGTTCAAATTTCGCCTTGCAATAAGGTCGAAGACATTGCTGAAAAGCTTATTAACAGCACACATATAAAAGCAAATATAGTCGATGTTAAAATCTGATTCTCAGTATTTTGCATAACTTTGTTAAAGTAATACATTAATATAAACATGAACCATTCTCAAATAAAACTGACGCAGTATAGCCACGGTGCGGGCTGTGGATGTAAAATATCTCCTGCGATTCTGGATTCTATTCTAGCAGCTGCCGGTACTTCTGATATAAAGTTTCCCGGCTTACTTGTCGGTAATGAAGAACGGGATGATGCTGCTGTAATGGACCTAGGGGATGGCTCTGCAGTAATCAGTACGACGGACTTTTTTATGCCGATTGTTGATGATCCGGAGACTGTTGGGAGAATCGCCGCCACGAATGCTATCAGTGACATATATGCTATGGGGGGGAGCCCTATGATGGCTATTGCCATACTGGGTTGGCCCATCAATCAGTTGGCTCCGGAAGTTGCCGGAATGGTCGTCAGGGGAGCCCAAAAAGCATGCAAAGAAGCTGGAATTCCATTAGCCGGTGGGCATAGTATTGACTCTCCGGAACCCATTTTTGGACTGGCGGTAACAGGCAAAATATTGATCGCTGATTTAAAGAAAAATGGAGGTGCAAAAGAAGGTGATATACTGTTCATAACCAAACCTTTAGGTGTTGGTATCTTAAGCACTGCTCAAAAGCAAAACAAACTTCAGGAAGCCCATGCTAATTTAGCGACGGAGGTCATGGTCAGGCTAAATTCGATAGGGGAGCAATTAGGGAAATATTCTGGTGTGCATGCAATGACTGATGTTACTGGGTTTGGATTGGCAGGACATCTGATGGAGATGAGCAATGCTAGCAATACCAGTGCCTCTGTGGACTTTGAAACAATCCCTGTGATAGATCCTTGTGTCCTGGCTTATATCAAAGAAGGTTGTATTCCTGGTGGAACGAACAGGAATTATGCTAGTTACGGTGCTTCAATTTTGCTTAAAAATGATGATCAGAAATCGATCATTTGTGATCCCCAAACCAGCGGAGGCCTTTTAATCGCTGTTGATCCAAAACAAGCCGATGAAATTTCAGCCTTACTGGCCAATGAAGGCTTGTGGTCAAAGCCAATTGGAAAGATGATTTCTAAAGCTGAATATGCTTTGATCGTCACCTAAACAAAGTCAGCATCAGGATCTATTTCTGATGCTTTTTTGTCCAGCCATTTACGCCATCGTTTACTATCCAGATCGGCATAGTTTTCCATAAACCCACAGTCTGTACAAACGTACCGATCAAAAAATCCAATGTGCGTTCCCCATTTGGTTAGCTGAACAGTATTGCTGGTGGATGTTCCTTCAAAAGCTTTGGCTACAAGAATATTTGTGGATTTGCATTTGGGGCAAGTATGCGTTGCTTTCATGTGTATTGTTTGAATAGTAGGGCTGATCTCAAAACATCCTATTTAACATAATATAAATTATGGGCAAGAAACAAGGAAGAATCCTTGGTAATTATCACCACAATATATTATGATTTTTCAACCAAAATAGCCTCGTATTCCTGAAATCGATGTTCTCGAATTGGCCTGATCTTAGGCGCTGTATCAAAGTGAAGTAACAAGCACGGCGATATACCATTATACACCTTTACATATTCGTATTGGATCAATTCACCATTTTCGATGCGTTGCTTTATCTTATTGTGGTATGGATACATTGACGCTACGGTATTAAGACATCTTAATTATAAAGGTAGACGTAGGCATTCAGGCTTGTGGCAATCACCATCCAAATGGCATAAGGTAAAATCCATAAGGAATGAAATTTGAGTTCGGAACGATAAGCCAGCATAAACCAAAACACTAAACATGTAAGTAATATAATGACAACCAACGCAGGGAAAACCAGATGAAAATTGAAGAATATGGGATTCCAAGCCACATTTAGAAGCCATTGAATGACAAATAACGAAACAACCGTTTTAGACTTATTCGTTTTACGCCATAATCTAGCCATATACAGAGAGAAACATGCCATAATAGTCGTCCAGGCAGCACCGAATACCCATCCTGAAGGTGTCCAGGGTGCCTTATCCAAGGATTGATACCAGCCCGAACCCGGACCATCTCCCATAAGAAAACCACCGAGTGCTAATGCCCCAAAATTTAATACTGCAAATAGAATAATTCCAGAATACCATCTCATAATAGCATTAATAAACTCGGTAATGATGAATTTTGTTCTAGGTTTAATAAAGGATTTAAAGTTTTACGCGATACACATTTCGATACTTCTTTTTCTTACCCTCACTGGATACCAGAACACTTTTTCCGTTTTCAAACAAAATAGACTCAATTTGTAATTGACCATCAAGCTGGAATCGCTTTGAAGGCGAAGCTAAAAAATCAAGTCCATCCACTTTGCTGAAATAATAAATGAAAGGTTGATGTCCATGCATCCGATTTGTATAGCCCACAAGCACAAGCTCGCCAAACTTTCCATTGACCCGGTAATCAGCGCCGGTTATCAGGCCCTGGGCGTCAAATCCACCTTTTAGCTGAGCTGCATATGTTCCTGGTGATTTAGGCAGACTATACAGGTTAGTCTTTAAATTACCATGATTCTTCGTAAAAAGATACAAACTGTCCCCAACGCTTATCATAGCTTCACAGTCAAAATTTGTATTTTCTGTTTTATGAAAGGACGCTTGTTCCGGATAACTAAACTCAATCTTTTCTGCCAAGCCTTCATCGCTTTTTAAAATATCGTCCTTTTTAACTTTGTAAATCACCAGATTCTTTCGGTTCCCGCTATTGTTCCCAAAATCACCGATATAAATATAGGTTTCATCTTCTGCAAGTTCTTCCCAATCTTTATTATCTGCTTTTTCAATCTTGACGGAATGGATATCATCGCCATCGAGACGAAACATGATTAATTCCGGATCATTGCCACTATCATTTTGACCCACATACAAATCATCCTCCAAAGAAGCCATGCCTGAACATTCGTTTAATTCAGAAGGCAACGCCATAACTTTCTGCAAAATGGCCTCCTTTGCACTTTCAGAAGTACATATCATGCCTGAAAGCAGCAAACTAAATGTGCAACAAAACTGTATCATTATTTTAGCTCCCATAATGCAATAAAAGTAAGGCAAACATATCAGGCAGTCAATTATTGACTCATACCCAAGTTTTAACGAATATATCTTAAAGCATATTTCTGACCGGGTAATCCAAATGATTCACGGTTAGTATATTGCATCCAGGCAATAAATCCAGTTAAAGTCGTACTTGAGGTGACAAAATTCCATACACACGTTCTGAATTACCATTTTAATCTAAAGCCCGATATCAAGCTTCCTAATGGTGTGGAATGGCTTATGCCTTATGCAGATAAAGAAACGCAATCTTGCATGAAAGCTTTTTACGGTCAGTTTTACAATGACAACAACAAGCGAATCTTTATACTGGGGATCAATCCAGGAAGGCTTGGGGCTGGATTGACTGGGGTGCCTTTTACTGATCCGGTCTGCCTGAGTAATCTGGGAATTGAAAACACTTTTCCACAAAAGCACGAGTTGTCCAGTATTTTTATTCATGAGATGATTAATGCCTGCGGCGGTCCGGCTCAGTTTTTCAAACGCTTTTATATTTCATCGCTTTCTCCTTTAGGTTTTATAAAAGATGGAAAAAATTATAATTATTACGATGATGCCAACCTTAGCAAGATTGTCAGGCCGTTTATCATCAACACTATTAAGGATCAGTTGGCATTTGGCTGCGATAGATCAAAAGTGTATTGTCTTGGGCTGGGTAAAAACTTCACCTACCTAAAAAAATTGAATGATGAATTCAGGTGGTGGGAACAAGTGATCCCCCTACCCCATCCGAGATGGATCATGCAATACAGGCTAAAAAGAAAAGAGGAATTCCTTGAATTGTACAAGGAATCCCTCTCTTAAATTATTGCATGTTCAAATCTTGCCCTACTATCAATCTCAATTTATCGAATGACCGAAAGCATAGCGGTCCAGATACCTTCTGTCGTAGTTGCTTTGACCATCTGCAAACCTACAGGCAAGCTATTGACATTTATCTTCACAAGATTACTATTTGTTTTTTGGGACAATAGTAGTCGTCCATCCGTAGCGAAAATCTCAACATTGGTGATATTTACATCACTTTGTAATCGGATAAAATCAGTTGTAGGATTTGGAATCATACTGATTTTTACGTTCTCCAGTAGCTGAATACGGTTAACTATACTGATTTCTAAAGCCAGTATTTGATAACCTTCATGCCACGGGAAATTATTATCAAATTGTGTCCCAATACCAGTAACCGTTATAGCTGCACCAGCAATGAAATCACCCGGCTCCGAAGAAATACCTGCGTCAGCATCCACTCTAACCTCAATCGCAGAGCCCCCCTGATGTGAAGTAAAGACCGTGTATCCTGAAGAAGAAATGTTACCTACACTGTCTACTATTAGATCAGAAACCAGATAGCTTGACTCATCCATTTCTCTTACAACATCAACTGATCGAGGAGTGACTAATGCATTACCCGCAGAAAGGACTTCAATGATATCAGGGACAATCTCCAACATACCATTAAACGCATCAATAGTCCCTGAAACCTTTATCATATCTCCTTCAGCAACAACATAAGTTAATGGATCGAAAGCGAATACGTTTATACCAACATTGTTCTGATCGATAACAAAAAAGGAGTACCCATCCGGTCTGAAATTAACGCCATGGACAACACCTGTTACAGTCGTAGGTACACCATCGAAAATATGCGCGCCATTGATTCCATCTGTCAATCTAAGGTGAGCTAGTGGAAAATCAGTGTAACTCATGAGGTCATAAACAGACATCGTACCAACCATACCTCCACCTGCATGTGGGTCACAGTGATAATTATATAATCCGGCTATTGTAGGAGTGTAATCAAAAGACCAGTTAGTGGCGGGCGCACCACTGGTAAAACTTGCCGGATTACTTGGGAATGTGCCTTGTTGCCCATTTACATTATGCTCAATAGCTTCATTGTTAACCCAGCGAACGAGCGCGCCAATCTCAACGACAATATTCTTAGGATTAAATTGGAAGTCACCAACCTCAACAGTCACATCAGGTGCTCCTGTACTTCCATCGGAATTTACAGCACCAGGCGTTCCAAATACTTCATTTCCGTTAATAATGACACCTGTACCGGCTCCACAAGCTTGCCAATTAGCTCCATCATTATTGTCAGATGCCGGATCTATCAACTCTAAAGAAGGGCCATCACCATCAGGCGCTGTCGGCCATGGAGCAGCGTCATCATACAAAACGCTGTCAACGGCAATGCCATCGGCATCAGCCAACATGATCATTTCGCCTCCATTACTGAGTGCACCGCCGGCCCATTCATGTACGCTGATGCCAAACACGGTCATCATCGCCTGTGCATTGATCGCAGTAACAAAATACGCTCCCGGCTCGAGTTCGACATTAGGAAATGTATCTGTGACGCCGGCAAGGAAATGCCAGCCTTCAAGGTTGACGGAAGCTATTCCTGTATTGAGCAATTCGATATATTCCAATGAATCATTACCTGATTCGGGTGGATTATAACTTATCTCGTTGATGACGATTTGGGCTTGCATACCACCCAGGCTTAGCAACATCGCAAAAACGAAGGAAAGGATGCGTATTTGTAATTTATTCATGATGATTAGTTTAGTAGAAGTAAAGTTTATTATTTGTTTTAAATATACTCAAATGAAATATAAAAAACGCCCCCGGAAAGATAAACTTTCCGGGAGCGTTTTTAATGGGATTAATAAATTGTTTGTCCTTAGTTAAATAAATAGCGGAATCCTAAACGCATTCTCCATCTAGAGGCTGTACCGCCAATATCAAATGCATCTCTACCTGTGGAATCACCTTTTCTGTATGAAAACTTAGGGGATGTTCCATCTGCTTCGTACCCATCAAACTGATAAAGCTGAAAGTTATTGAAATCACCACCCGGCGTTGAATAAAATGCACCCCAGTCCTTATTCAATAAGTTAGCCAAATTGAAAATATCAAAAGATATCTGCAGTCTGTGAAGATCTCCACCCAAATCAGCGCCAATGTCCTGACGAACAACTAGGTTAAACACAGAATTGAAAGGAGCATTAGAACCATTCTTTTGAACATATTCCCCTCTGTGAGAACTTAAACCTTCATCGGACTCAATCATTGCATTCAGGTTAGCCCATTGTTCTGCAGCAGTTACTACAGTACCACCGGCAGTATAGTCCTTTAAATTAATATCATTCATATCAATAGGGACATATACCAAACTTCTGTTTCTACTGGTACTACCAGTTTCATTATTCAGGTTACGTGCACCACTGCCGCCAATCACATAAGAAAATGCTTCTCCGGATTGACCATTGTAAAACAATGAAGCTGATGTAGCCATTCCTTTCGACCATTCTTTTCTATAAGTAAGGTTGGCCAGAATTCTGTGTCCCATTGCATAATCAGATCTACCAAGGACAGGCATATTCCTTCCATTTGTGCTGATCTGACCTCTCCACTGTGAGGAATTCTGAGAAGATGTACCGTCCTGGTTAGAATAAGAATCACCAAAATTATATGCTACATAAGCGCTGAAACTTTTGCTGATATCTTTCGCGACGGAGGCTGTAATGTTAACCGTGTGTCCCTCACTTGTATTTGAAGCAAGGTAAACACCTGAACCATAGCGACCATCTATGCTATTTCGGGTATATACTGTTCTGATATCATTCGCTGTCGTCCATTCTTTACTGCCAGTTTGATCATTATTTATATTGGTATACACTATGTTATTAAGTGTTTTTGAATAGAGAATTTCCAAAGATGTTTCCCATCCACCAGTAAACTTATGATCTACAGCAAGGTTGGTCTTAAACATCTGAGGGTATTTAAAGTCCTCTACGAATAAATCCACCTGACCATTAGGCACACTAAAGTTCGGGTTGGTATACTGATTATTTGGATCTGCTATAAATGGCACAGATCCACCCAGGTCATCTTCATCAACACTTCCGATCGTCAAACCATTGTTGGTATACATACCCCCTGGCCAAACGAATGGAATTCGACTGGTAAAAATACCGACACCACCACGAAGGATTGTATTTCTGGTTCCATCAAGTGCATATTCAAACCCAACTCTTGGAGAGAACATCAACTGACCATCCGGTGCAACACCAGATTGTACGCCATTTGCAATTGGGTATTGCGCTTGCATCAGCGGCAAAGCAACCATATTGAGTGTATCATCTGTAGCCGGATCTGTGGTTAATACAGGAATATCAAGACGCAATCCACCGGTCAAGGTTAATCTTGGTGTCACAGTCCATTGATCCTGAACATAAAATCCAAGTTGAATGGCATCAAACTTAGCTGAAGCAGCTGAATTATCACCTGTTATATCATCTACTAAAGAATAAGAACGATTGTATTCTATCGCATTATCCCCTGCCATAAAGCTGCTAATACTGCTAAATCTGTACGATCCGAAATTTTGACGAACAAACACATTATTGAAAGAATAAAATTCATTGTGTGTGCCGAAAGTGAACGTATGGTTTCCTTTGTAGAGTTTAAAATTATCTGTCAACGTAAATGCTGACTGGTCTAATAAGTTTCCAGTTGAAAACTCATCGGTTCCCATTTCAATGGTTCCACTTGATGCATCATTGATGAAAATATATGGAAAATCACCACCGATACTTCCACGGTCATCCTTCACTGTAGTGTATCCAATAACGAGCTCATTTGATGTCGTAGCGCTCAATTTTGATTGAAGCTCAATTGCTGATGAGTTTGTTGTACTTGGAAAATAAACACCATCATTAGCATAATGGATCGTATTTGAACTACCTCCATTTCTGTTAAATTGCTCAGCTTTTGTATACTGGTGTCTTAAAGTCAGACGATGCTTGTCACTCAAATTAAAATCTAGTTTTCCGAAAAGCTTCAGTCCTTCAAGCTCGTCTTTAGTTGATCCAAAGCCACCCGGATCATAGCCATAAGTATTGATCATATGCTGGCGAAGATTATTCAGATCTGTTTCTGTGGCTCTTCCATCTCCTGCTGTATACTGCTCAACATCATAAGGCACAGGTGTTTCATCTTTTTGAATCTCAGCATTAACAAAGAAAAATATTTTATCCTTTTTTAATGCCCCACCTATAGACGCTCCATATGTACTCTTTGTAAAATCATCCAGTTTTGTTCGTACAGAATCCGGATAATCACCATTCTCATCACCAAACAAGCGTTCCGCCAGTGTACCGTTTGTCTTTCCCGCCAAACTCTCATTTTGCATGAAGTAATAAGCTGTGGCAAACAATTCGTTTTTTCCTGATTTTGTCACGGCGTTTATACCTCCTCCGGCAAATCCTCCTAATGTCACATCATATGGAGACACGACTACCTGAAACTGATCAATGATATCCATACTAAATGGAGAAATACCAGTTTGACCACCATTTGTTCCTGAACTGGCCAATCCAAATACATCATTGTTAACAGCTCCATCGATATATATCGCATTATATCTGTTATTTATACCTGCGATACTCAATCCACCACTTGATGTACTTACCGCTTGTGGAGTAAGTAAGAGGTAATCATTGGGGTCACGATTTAATGAAGGAATTTCATCCATACGTTCTGCATCGATCTGGGTACTGGTACCTGCTGTCTGACCAATTACTCCTGACGAGGCAACTACAGTTACGGCCTCTAAGGCGATATCGCTTTCTTCCATCGAATAGTCTCTTCGAAAGACTTCCCCTAATCGGAGTTGTGCTCCTTCTACAGTGACTTCACCATAACCGGTATAGGAAATGGTCACCTTATATGGTCCGCCTACTTTCATTCCTGGAATTCGGTAATTGCCTTCAACATCCGTGGCGACGCCAAATGTAGTTCCTGTAGGCGTATGGACAGCGACGACATTCGCTCCAATTAATGGAGCCCCATCGGGTCCGTTTACAATACCTCTCATTTCACTCGTCGTCGAGCCCTGCCCGAACGCGCTAAATGAAAGGGTTATGCAAAAAAGAAGTAGTAATAATCTCATATTCAATAATTTATACGGGTGAAATAAAGTTTCTAATGCTGCTTTGAACGAATACCTATCCTTACTTTTCAGAATTGAACAATTGTATTCCTTTTGTCGTACAATTATCAAAACCCAGATTGGCTATCTCACAAATATAAATTATTAATATAGATATTGTTTATATATGCGGAAGAAAATTTTCCGCTATCATACAACGCACACTACCCCCACCAACAGACTCAATTGTTTTAATACCAGCAGAGACAATACGAGCATGGCGCTCGATGATAGCTATTTGTTGATCATCTAAACTATTACGTGCAGATGCTGACATCACCATTAATTGTTCTCCCTTTTTATTGCGAATAGCAAGCATATTACCTGCATATGCCCCAATCTGATCTTTGGTTAAGACCACCAAATCCCGCCCAAAGGAGATTAAATGCTTTCGAAAAGCCTCCCTTTTTGATTCTTCCACTATTTCCAGACAAGCAATGGATAC
>JBBKWA010000050.1:0-16436 GCA_037968695.1 Saprospiraceae bacterium | reverse complement strand
CATCCAGGGAAGCTCAAAAAACTAAGTATGCGGTTAGGCTTCCTTTTAAGTTGTGGCATTGCCCTATTAATTGCTTCCTGTGATAATGATGGAATGGTTCAACCCGGTGTTCCCAATAGTCAGGAATATTTTCCTTTGGAGGTCGGTCATTACATTGAGTACAAAGTGGATTCCATTGTGTTCGATGATGCCCCTGGTGGCAATGATAAAGACACCATCTCTTTTCTTTTACGTGAAGAAACCGTTTCTATTAATGTTTCCATGTCAGGCGATACTAGTTATTATATTCATAGATTCAGAAGAGATGATATCAGTCAACCATGGAAGTTGACGGATGTATGGACAGCCGGTTATGATGAAAACAGTGCGAACAGAACAGAAGAAAATTTGATTTTTCGCAAGATGACGATGCCCATGTATAATGGACTTCGTTGGATTTCTACCGCTTATATTAATCCCCAAACTAAAGTTCAGGTTGGAACAGAGTTTATGGAGCCTTACGAGTATTGGGATTCAAGAGTGCAGTCTGTCGATGACGCGGGTAGTGCAGGGCTTTTCACGTTTCCCATTGGGACAGTAATGGAAGTCCGACAGTCTGATAGTGATGATGAGTTGATGAAACGGTTTGTTCATGAGACTTATGTTCGCAACATTGGGATGGTTTCCAGAATAGATACAATACTAGATAGTCGATGTATTGATCTCGGTGATTTTGGTCCATGTATTGGTAAGCCATGGACTACGCATGCCAGCAAGGGATATATACTTTCACAATTGATGACAGCCCACAATTGAGTACTTCTTTTAAACAAATCAAAGATTTTTTCCTGATTGGAAAAACATTAAAGTCCCATGGCACTGCCGGGCAGTTACGCCTGATTATAGAGGATAAGTTTAAGGGCTATATGCAGAAAGGCACCTATATTTTCCTTGACCTTGATGGTTCTAAGGTGCCCTTTCAAATCAGTAGTGTTCAGGATGGTGCGCATTTTGTTATTTCCCTTAAAGACGTCGACGACAAACAAGAATCCGATACGCTTGGAGGAAAAGAGTTTTGGGTAGAAACTGAATCAGTAAGTTCACGTCATCGGATGTCTCCCCGAAATATCAAAGGCAAGTGGGATGACTTTACCATCCTCGACAGTAAATCAGGCAAATCTTTCGTGATCCTCCGCACAGAAGAATTTCCGCAGCAACTAATGGCTGTCGTTAACCACAACGATAGAGAACTCTTAATCCCTCTGCACGAAAATCTCATTATAGAAATAGACAAATCCGAACAGATCATCCACATGATGATTCCGGAGGGGCTTTTGGAGCTTTGAAAAAGGTCATCCTTCTTCGCTATCGCATCAGTGGATGACTTTGGGTTAAAGGTTAGAAGGTTAACGGTTAGGCACTCACCTGTGCCAAGGCTACGGCACGCAGGGTGAGTTTAGAGGGTTTAGTTTTGTCACCTACGGCAAGCAGGGTGAGTTTAGAGGGTTTAGCTTTTAGGCTAAAGATGAATTTGATTCAATGGTTTATGTTGCGATCCTTATCTGCGCATTTCTGCTTTATTTTTCTGCGCGTTCTGCGGGAAAATTCTTTTAAGACAGAAAGACGGAAAGCAGCATCGGTTAAAATCACATTCGAAGAGCGCGATCATACTCCCTCATTGCCTGAATCACTCCCGCTTAGCGGGATAAGGGGATTTCACGGATTGCACGGATTTTATTTTGGCATAGCACAAGCAAAGATCACCTTGCGGCTTAAGTTGACCCTCTTTTGCCCGAAAGGTCCAACGCATAACTAATCAAACTGTGCCTGCCTGGCGCCGTAGGTGCGATATATTGGTAGCACAGACGTGCCCCGAAATCTCTTCAAGCGCCGTAGGTGCGAAACTTCTGTTGACCATGGAGTTTGCTCCTGCATCATTGTCTCCAGTAGAAGATTATTGGCAATGAGTTTAAAAAATAAATATTTACTTTCATTACTTTTAAAAGTAAATCATCCACACCTCCTTATGAATACACTCCTGGGATTTTTCACGCCGGTAATCGTCTATGCCATCATCTTCATTTTAAACTACAGCCTCCCCGGAAAGTGGGTAGTGGGCTATGCCACGAAAGAAGGAACCGACGAAAAGCTATCCTACAGACTGAATGGTCTGATAGTGCTGGTAACGGTACTTGTGGCCTGGTTTCTTCTGGGATACTATCACATTTTGCCGTGGGATTGGTTCTATGCATATCGCTGGGAAGGGCTTGCAGGAGCTGTAGTATTTGGTTTGTTCTTTTCGTGGATGGTCTTCTATCCGTACCCTTCCGTGCGACAATCTGCATTCGCAGATTTCTTTTTTGGGAGAGCCCTAAATCTGCAATGGAAAGGAGGGCGCATCGATGCAAAGATGTGGCTGTACTTAGTGGGGGCTATTCTTTTGGAATTAAATGTCTTGAGTTTTGCCGGTCATCATCATCTTACATTTGGTACTGATGTTTCTCCCGGAATAATTCTTTCCGGAGCGATGCTAACTTTTTTTATTTTTGATTACCTCACTTTTGAACACGTTCACCTGTATACTTATGACTTGTTTGCAGAGCGAGTTGGATTTAAACTAGGGTGGGGTTGCCTTGCTTTTTATCCTTTCTTCTATGCAACTCCACTATGGGCTACAGTAGATCTTCCAAACCCTCAGACACCAACCTATGTCCTGGTCATTGCAGCAGTATTGTTTCTTGGTAGTTGGTCTTTGGCCAGAGGCGCTAATCTTCAAAAGTATTTTTTTAAGAAAGATCCCAATCGTAAGTTTCTTGGGATACAACCTGAAACGATTTCAGATGGTAACAAATCACTTCTAGTGAGTGGGTTTTGGGGACTAAGCCGGCATATCAATTACCTCGGTGAAATAGGCATGGCGATAGCAATTGTAATTGCGGTTGGATATCCTTACCTCGCATGGCCATGGATATATCCGTTGTATTATATCGCTTTATTGGTGCCTAGACAAATGGATGATGACACGCGCTGTCGATTAAAGTATGGCGCTTTATGGGCTCAGTATGAGAAGAAAGTGCGCTATAGAATTATTCCTTTTATCTACTAACGCAGGTGTGTAATTGTGCCTATTTAGCGCCGTAGGTGCGATATCTTCGTAGCATAGACGAGTCAAGAATTTCTTCAAGCGCCGTAGGTGCGGCACCTCTGACGATAAAGGGAGATTTACACCGACGGATCCGCTCGAGCGGAATTGGTGCTTTTTTACGAATCCTGCAGCATTAGCAGCAGCAGGACAAGAAAAAAGAACGCAGGATCAAAAAGCATCACGCTTACATAACCTCCAAATATAGTTTGGACACTACTAATACAAACTAGAAAAAAAATTCCCAATTCTAAGAATCTATCCGATACATTTTGGAAGTTGTACTTCCAATAATATTGACAGCCCACTTCCGTGGAAATAATCGCTGCATCAAAAAGGTTGCAAATCTATTGCTTCGTCCGGAGATAAAAGAAGGTCTTTTACCAAGGTTGTCAAAACACTCTTTAACCACCTGATCAGCAGTTTGCAAAGAAGGATTTCCAAACTTCAACTTGGATGGATTTGATTTGATAAATCCGGGTGTGGTCGTTGCTCCAGCAATACACCCAAGTACGTCAACGCCACGATTTTTCCATTCAAACCACAAGCTTTCCGCCAGTACACGATCAAATGCTTTTGTAGCAGCGTAAGTAGTGATATGGCCTGTACCCTGAAGTCCCGCCATAGAGGCCATGATGATCACAGCACCTTTACCTTGTTTTAGCATATCCCTCCCTATAGCGTGCACCAGGTTTAAAGGTGTGATCATATTCAGCTGAGCCATGCGTGTGTGATCCGCAATACTATGGTCTTCGAAATGACCGATATAGGAGATAGCTGCATTATAGACAAACAGATCAATCGACCTTCCTTCAAGTTTTTGCACGAGATCAACGGGTGCTGTTGAAGAAGATAAATCTAAGGGTAGACTCTCTGCGTGAATATTATATGTTGTTGAAAGTTTTTGTGCTAATAGTGCTAATGGCTCCTCCCTACGGGCGACAAGAATTACATTAAGGCCTTGTGAAGCGAGATAATGAGAAAAAGCTTCGCCTATACCTTCGGATGCACCAGCTACTAAGGCCAATGATCCATATTTAGTTTTTAACGACATATTAGCTGTAATTACATCATGGATTTTCCGGGTATCAATGTCAAACCCTGATCCGATATCATTGCAGCAGATGCCCGATCACCAAGTGGTGTAATCGAAGCACTTCCAGAATCTCCATCTTTATTGAAGGCCACCATTTTTACATTGAAGTCAACATTCTTTTTTCCACCATTGACATAAAAGATTCTTTCAATAACTTCTTCGCAGGCTACTTGCGGACTCTTGCCAGCGCGCATCTTCTCTACCAATAAAAAAGAACCACAAGTTCGAATCAATTCTTCTCCACGGCCAGTAGCCCCTGCTGCACCTACTTCATTATCAACAAAAAGTCCGGCGCCAATAATCGGTGAGTCACCAATTCTTCCATGGATTTTTCCAAAGAGACCACTGGTCGTTGTAATGCCTGCCACCTCGCCTTCATTACCCATACCTAATACATTAATGGTTCCTCCTTTTCTAAACTTTTTATAGTTACCGTCCGCAGGAGGTAGCCAATCATCTTGATCACTTAGGTTTTCTTTCCATTCCAACCAGGTGAGACGGGCCTCTTCCGTGAGTAAGTTTTCCTCCGGAAATCCATGGGCTCTGGCAAAAGCAAATGCACCTGCACCAACGATCATAGAATGATCCGTACGCTCCATCACAAGCCGTGCCACGGAACAGGCTTTTTTAATATTTTCCATGGAGGCGACGCTACCACAATTGTAGGTTGGGCCGTACATGATTGAAGCATCCAGTGCCACGACTCCGCGTTCGTCCGGCAATCCACCATAACCAACAGATGTATCTTCGGGATCCAACTCGACGACATTCGATCCGGCTTCAATCGCATCGAGAATGCTGTTGGTTTCTTTAAATTTTGACCAGGCGGGCTCGAGTACTTTCTTACCCCAATATTCACCACGACTACACAGCACTAACGGGCCTGCCGCTGTGACCGGAGCGTATGCTGATTTTCGATCTAATATTTTATTTATGGCAGGAAGGCTTAATCCCATCATACCAAGTGTTTGGAGGAAGTCACGTCTTTTTGTCATAATGCTATTTGGTATTGTAGGGTGGTAGTATAGTTATTTTTGGTTGTTCGGATTCATGCCTGGTTGATACAGAATAAAACCAGTTTCATCTTTTTCTTTATCCACCATATCCTTTACATCTTTCAGCAATTGTTTTGCATCGAATATAATTCCGTCCTTGATCGTGTATTTTACGCCACCGACTCGCTCGACGACATTATCATCGTTTAATTTAATGGCGCCGGTACCATAAAGGCATTTCATATTTTTCAATGGGTTTTCTTCGATCACAATCAGATCTGCTAATTTACCAACTTCTACGCTACCGATTTCTTTATCCATCCCCAGGGCTTCAGCGCCATAGAGCGTTGCTGACCGAATAACCTCCAAAGGATGAAATCCTGCTTCACGCAATAGCTCTAGTTCACGGATATAGGCAAAGCCATAAAGTTGAAAAATAAATCCAGAATCAGAACCGGCAGTGACTCGTCCACCCCGATTCTTATATTCGTTGATAAAGGTCATCCACAATCCATAGTTTTCTCGCCAGTCAACCTCTTCTTCTGTCCCCCAATAGTGCCAGTAAGAACCATGTGATATTTTGCTCGGTTGAAAAAATAGCCAAAGTTTAGGCATCGTGTACGTCTCATGCCACTCTGCTCTTCTCGCACGGTGAAGGTCTCTGCTGGCTTCATAAATATTAAATGTCGGATTGATCGTGAAGTCTAAAGCCAAAAGCTCATCCATTACGTTATTCCAATGGTCGGAGTAGGGTGGCGCCGCTTGTTTCCATAGCCGACCAGCTTCTGAAAAACGATCTTGCTCATCCTGATAGTTGTAATCCACCGGATAATTCTGGATCGTTCGGTTTACAAACAACGCTTCCGGTAATCCATACCAATGTTCCATGGTCGTCAGTCCGGCGTTTGCGCTGTGAAGCACATTCCATCTGGCAACATCAAGTTGTGCATGGTGACAGGCAGATCGTAAACCAGCCTTTTTATTTTCTTCAAGTGCGGCTTGCATCACTTCTGGAGGAGCCCCAAAAAACTTTATACCATCAGCTCCATTGGTTACATTTTTCTGAACCCATGCTTTAGCCTCTTCCCCATTTTTTATGGTTTCTTCAGACCCCATGCCAAAACCCGTGTACGCAATTATTCTTGGTGCTGTGATTTTGTTCAGCGCACTGCGCTTTTTTTCATTTAACACCCATTCCAATCCGTTAAAAGAACCGGGTTCTCGGATCGTCGTAATCCCGTGGCCCATCCACAATTTGTAAACATATTCTGCATCGGCACCTTGTGAAGTGCCACCTATATGCCCATGCATATCTACGAAGCCCGGCAAGACATACATCCCTGTGGCATCGAGTTCATGGCCACCTGCTTTTAATTGGGGACGGCTATCCTCCTTTGGGATAACTCCCGGATAACCGATGACACTGATATCCACAATTCTATTTCCTTCAATCACGATATCTACAGGACCGATCGGAGGGGAACCGGTACCATTGATTAAGGTGGCTCCACGGATGATCAATTGTGGGAATGGTCCTTCACCTTCTGTTCTATCCGGCGCAGGCTGTACTTGTGCGGATAGCATCGGTATAAATATCCAGCAGAGGATGATAGAAAGGAATGTGCTTGTCTTCATTTGTTAATCAGGTTTCACTACAAGGTATAAAAAAAAGAGCCCGGAAAAATCCAGGCTCTTACGTATTCAATTGATTTGGGTAAATCCTTTTTATTGACCGATAAGTTCTGCGACCAGTCGATCTGCTTTGTAAATATAACGAAGTGCAGCGACAATACCACCGGCGTGAACTGCTACCGTTCGATTTTCTTTATCGTCATATATAAATTTGCCTGGAAGCGATTCGATATTTCCATCAAACGCAAGTCCTACAATCTCTTTTTTGACATTGATAATCGGGCTTCCTGAATTACCACCGACGATATCCGCTGTAGAGATAAAGTTCATAGGTGCTTTCAATAAATCCATAGGCGGGTTAAGCCACCTATCAGGCAATGACCATGGCCATACACCGTCATTGGAAGCATATCGATCATACATCCCATAATAGGTTGTCTTAATGGGTGCTACGGTGCCATTGTAATTATAACTCCTCACCACGCCATCAGAAATGCGCAAAGTAAATGTTGCATCCGGTGGTAAATTGTCACCAAATACTTTAAAAGCTTCACCAGCCACTTTTGCCCCTAATTGTCGTCGTTCCGCACCAGTGCTTACAAAAGCATCTCTGGCAATGGTCGCTTCCTTGGCCAGCAATTCTGAGGCTTCTATAAATTGATCATTAGACTTCAGAAACTTCTTAGGGTTTTTATTTAGAATCTTCGTTAGCAATTTTTCGTTTGCAAAAACAGATTTGCTAAGGATTTCTTTAGCCGCAACATCCGGCGTACGTCCATCAAGAATGATAGTCAGATATTCATCATCTGCCTGACTATATTTCTTTAGCGCTGTCAATAACAAGCTAAATTCAGCGATTTCTTTAGGGTCATTTACAATGGAGACAGACGCTATTAATTTTTTCTCCATCCCATCCAATTCAGGGTTTTCTGGGTTCTCCGCCAACTTCGTGCTGTAATCATTAATTTCAAACATAAGTGCTTTAACACCAGACCTGGAGGAAGGTGGAATGAACATAAGTTCCGCAGTGTGTTTTGAAAGTTCCGCATAGTATGTGGCCATGTCATCCCAATAACTTTTATTTGAAGCACTGGTTTTGATTTTTTTCTCCATTTCCACTTTACGGTTAAACAACGCAGGATTGTTTAATCCGTCTAATGTTCCTTTGGTTGATTTAAGCTGATTTGAAAGCCCTAATAAAGTGCTGTTGGTTTCATGCGTAGGATTTTGTTTGTACTCCGCCTCCAAAGCAATAATTCGGTTGTTATAAATTTCTACCTCTATTGGGTATCTATAATCTCTGTCATATTCCAATTGAGCAACAGTTCTGTAGCGCTCTGTTGAGCCTGGATTTCCGATGACAAATACAGGTGTATTTTCTTTAACCCCGTCAAGATTGAACTTGAAATAATTGTTGGTCGTATTTAACGGCTGTCCATTATCATCGTAAACTCGCCAGAATGTACAATCCAGGTTATAACGTGGGTAAGTAAAGTTATCCGGATCTCCTCCAAAAAAGCCCAATTGTGCCTCAGGGAGAAAAACGAGTCTAACATCATCGTATCGCTTATAGCCATAGAGTGAATATTTGGCGCCGTTATAATATGGGACCGGCTGCAAACGCAGATTTTCCCAACCCGGTTTAGTTGTGAATTCTTCAATCACAGTTTGCATTGCTTCCCGCGTCTTGTTCTGCAAATTTTCATCAGTGACATCTGTCCCGATGAGGTTTGTCATCCTGTCAGTGACATCTGCGACTTTGATTAATTGCTCTACGAAGACTTCAGGATTGCGTCTTTCATCTCCCAAAGTGGCTGCAAAAAACCCATTGTCTGTAAAATTTTCACCTTCTTCTTGAAGTTCACTAACGACCGACTCAGAGCAGTGATGATTCGTCAGGACTAATCCATTGGGTGATACAAAAGAAGCTGAGCACCAGGATGCAAATCGAAGGGAGGAATTTCTGGCTTCATCAAACCATTCTTGATCAAGGTCATAATTATAGGCCTTTTTAAACCACTCTGTAGGTGGGTTTTCAAAAGTCCACATTTTACCAAAGTCATGTGGATTTGGCTCATTCTGACCAAACGCAGTGGTCATCACAAATAAAGCCAAAAGGCTTAACGCCCAGTGTTTTATATTGTTAATCATAGTTATTAGTATTTTATAAAGAATAACGGATCTAGCTATAGCAGCATTCCGTCAAAAGCGGTGCAAAATTATAAATTTTGGTCAAGTAATTGGGTTTAAGGACTAATTCTCTCATTTTTTAGACCAGGATTATTAACTTTTGGTCGATTAAAGCGTTTCTGACTATATGAAATTGAATAAATCACTACTTTTTGTTGCCGTTTTGTTTGGTTTAGCTACTTCATGCTCTTCCCAGAAAACCACTGAGAATAAAAAATCAAAAGGACCGGCAACAGATCTAACCCTAAACGATAATATGAATACAGAAATAGCCAATTTCGGCGCAGGATGTTTTTGGTGTGTGGAAGCCGTCTTTCAAGAGTTGAATGGTGTGATTAAAGTGGAATCAGGCTACATGGGTGGAGCTGTTAACAATCCTACTTATAAAGAAGTTTGTACTGGGACGACTGGCCATGCCGAGATAACCCGTATTACATATGATCCTTCCATTATTTCATTTGATGAATTACTGGAAGTACTGTGGACGACACACGATCCCACCACGCTCAACCGGCAAGGTGCAGATTCAGGCACGCAATATCGTTCAGCAGTCTTTTATACCTCAGATGATCAACGTATAAAAGCAGAAAAATCCAAGCAGGATGTAGCGACAACAATATGGGACAAGCCAATTGTCACGGAGATCGTTCCTGCAGAAACTTTTTACCCTGCGGAAGATTATCATCAGGACTATTATGCCAATAATCCGAATGCCGGGTATTGCCGTATTGTGATTTCCCCTAAAGTAGAAAAAGTTAGGGCAATGTATTCGGACAAATTGAAAAAGTAAACCTGTTAAGTTATGTATCGTTTATTCCTTCTTTGTTTTTTCTTGCTCTGTATTTCTTTCGAAGCTTGTCTTCAATCGAGTGCTAGCCAACACGAACCTGAACAATTATCGTTTTTTGTCGATGGCAAAGGGGATACGATTCAACTGATTCAGAAATCTGAAGAGGAATGGAAAAAGCAACTTGATCCACAATCGTATAATGTACTTCGTGAAAAAGGAACAGAGCGGGCTTTTACGGGCAAATACAATAAGTTTAAACAAGAAGGGGTCTATACCTGTAATGCTTGCGATTTGACTTTGTTTTCTGCTGATGCTAAATTTAATTCCGGGACAGGTTGGCCAAGTTTTTTCAAACCAATTGATGAGACACATATTTTAGAAGAGACGGATGCGTCTTTCGGAATGAAGCGTGTAGAGGTCTTGTGCAGACGATGCGGTGGACATTTAGGGCACGTGTTTGAGGATGGTCCCAAGCCGACGGGATTGCGCTATTGTTTGAACTCCGTTTCACTTTCTTTTGAACCGGAGGACGGTGCCAAAGAAGAGTAAGTTTATAAAATTCCTTCTCTCCGTTATTATCTCGATGTGCTTAAACCCATTCAATAACTTGCATCATTCTATGCGCGTGGAGATTTCTATCTTTGGTCCATATGAGTCAGTTTCGCGCATGGTTTAAATTGGTATTGGTTGTTGTCGTATTGATGTGGTATTTGGTGATCTACCAGATAGCTTCACTCTTCCAGAAGAAAAGTATTGAAAGTGGGTTTCGCCGTCGAGGCAGGTTTTGTCGACAAGCTTTGCGCCTCTTAGGTATAAAATACAATCATGCAGGGCAATCTTTTTCGAGCGGCGCTTGTCTCTATGTTTCTAATCACCGATCCTTACTGGATCCACTCATTCAATTGGGATATATCGATGCTTTTATTGTTTCCAAAGCAGAAGTTGGAAGCTATCCTTTAATTGGAAAGGGGGCAAAAGAAACCGGTATTATATTAGTTCACCGGGATAGTCAAAGCAGCCGAAAAGCAGCCCTTGGTGCCATCGAAGAAAAATTATTAGCAGGCTATCCGGTACTGATATATCCTGAAGGGACGACCAATGGAGACGACCTCACAAAAGAATTTAGGCGCGGGGCCATAGAATTGGCTTCCCAACACGGCATCCCAATTGTACCTGTCATGATTGAGTATCCTGATCCGTCTTATTATTGGGTTGATGGTTCGTTTATGGAGTACTTTATCATAAAGTTTTCACAACCCATAAAACATCAGGTATGGGGCCAAATAGGGTCTCCACTTGAAGGAACTGATAAAAGCAATATTGCTAAAAATGTTCGGCTTCAAGTGGATACCATGATCACTGACTTAAGAAAAAAGCTAAAGTTAAGATCATAAATAGATCCAACCCTAAAACTTAAATCCTGTAGTTAATGAAATCGAATTCCTGATGTACTCAGATAAAACAAGGGGTGATGTATCTTCTGTCGTTTCGTACGGGAGATAGCCATTGTCGCGCTTAGTCCACTTGTATGCAAAGTCTATGTAGTACGTATCCGTTCTGTAACCAATTCCGGCATGGTACGAAGGGTTGAAGTGATTGTCATTGAGATATGCAGATTGGTTTAAAGAAACACCAGCACGCAATCGCCATGATTCGAGAACTACTTCTCCACCCATATTGATATCAAACGTAGAACCGTAATTAGCTTTTATCGCTGAGTTAACGGCTTGTTCTTCATTGATATAATAATTGTAATTACCACGTACACTATAGTCATACCGCATTTTGCTGTAGTCTGTCCATTTTGCGTTGACACCAATAAATCCTTTTTTGCCGGCAACGATTCCGATTCCGCCCATCAATGACCAGGGCGTCACGAGTGCATACTGGAAGGTGCCATACGGTGATGATTCATAAATAGGACCATCGTGTGCCCCATCGGTATAATCGTAGGTCAGCGTCGTGGAATAGTTATCGACGATAAATAATTTTGTCGGTGTATGCGCTGCAAATGAAATATTTAATTCCTCTGTTGGCTTAACTGTTATGCCTAACTTCCCATTGATGCCAGAGCCGGTGGAATTGACATATTTTGTATAATTGAGATTGTTGAAATAAGGGACCCCGTCTTCATCTCCGTCGACTTCAGTGTAATTTCGATATTCTGTTGAATTAATCAAAGGAATATTGAAGGAAGCACCTACCAATATTTTGTTATTTAAGTTTGCCCCATAGCCAATAAAAAGCTCTGACTTTCCTCCCTTGATATTCGAATTTTCTGTTTTTTGAAGGCGATAATCCGTACTCAATTGGTAATCAGTTTCGTAAATTCGGTCTTCCTCAAAATCATAAATGGCCCCGGTATTATAGGCCAGTCCCTCTTCAAAACCATTTAGATCTTCGGGTAGACGACCCAATGCATTCTCACGCCAGGAATCGGTGATGGAGCCGAGTGTCCTTCCTGAATAACTGATATCTGAACGATATTCGGCCATGCGGTTATACCCAATCGCAATATTGGAGGTAATTAAATTTTTATTGGGTCTGCTGGATAATATGAAGCCAATATTGGGGATAGCAAAGCGATCAAAATTTCCGTTGGAAGTAGATGTCCGATCGGTACTCATGCTGGATTGGTATTTATTGAATTGCATGCCGGTCGTGACGACAAATTCACTTTTCCAAAAGGCCCCTATTCCTGCAGGATTGGATCCAATCGCAGAGAAATCTGCGCCTATCGCAAACATGCTATTTGCAGTGCCCATATTTCTTCCCGTTCCCAATGGATCAGATAAGGAGTATCGATAAGCCTCCGTTGCAGTTTGTGCAAAACCTGAATAGGCTATCCCCATCAAAAACAAACCAACACTTATTAATATTCGGTTCATGATTTTATGTTTTGATAGACCGCAGATCAGCTTTTAACTGATCTGCAATCCAATAAATTTTAAATAGAATGTGAAGTCTAAGATTATCCTTTGCCTCTCGGAGAAGTAGATGACTTCGAGCCGGAGCCTCCTCCGGACGGTCTACTTCCTGAACTGGAAGGAGAGGACGATCGATTTGTATTGAAAGAGCGACTTGGGCTACTGTTGCCCTGACGACTACTATTCGAAGGGGGAGAGTAGCTTGGTTTGTTATTGCTCTTTGGCGGAGGTGAATACCTGGATCCTGAATTCTGATCAGAAGACCTCGTATTGTCTTTTCTTTCTCTGACACTTGGTGGCGGAGTATAGCTTGGTCGATCACTTTTTCTGGTGTCAGGCGATGTTTGTTTTGGTGTATCATCAACCCTTGCAGGTCTGTCAGCAGGTCTGTCTGCTTGTGGTCCAGGCTTGTTATTGTTTGCAGGCGTACTGGCACCTGGCCGGGTGCTTGGTGTATATGGCGTATAGGAAGGTCTGTCTGTTGACGGCCTATCCGCAGTATTTGTCCTTGTACGATCGGGTGTAGGGTACGGCTGAAATTTTTGAACATCAGGCTTGAAGACAGGACGTTTTTGTGTAGGTGGCTTTTCTCTTGTGATATCCCTGTCTATAGGCGTTTGACCACCTGAAGCAGTAACAGCATCATCCTTCGTTAACGTTTGCCCTGCCGGACGATGATCGGGCGTAGTACCTTTTGGTGGTCCGGAAGGAGCAGTCCGTCCGGGTGTACCAGCTTCAGTTAAGACCCTTGGCTGATCATTACTCTGGGTAACGCCTGGTGTAGCACCTTTATATCCTGGCTTTTCCACACCAGTTGTTAGCGGGATGCGTGGTGATGTTCCTGTATTACCTGCTGTCCTTGGACCGTAAAAAACACCATTTGAGCCTCCGCCTCCTGGAACCACAGGATAATAGACTGGGGGTACATAACACGAAACAGGTGTGCAGGCATAGTAGTTGTTGTAACAATTGCCGCCATAACCGCCCCAATTTCCTCCGTAGTTTCCTCCGTAATAACCTCCATAGCCGTTACCATAACCATTTCCATAATAACCATAGTTATTCCAAGAACTCCATGTATTCCATGAATGACCAAAGCCAAAACCGGAACCCAGATAGATACTGGCGCTCGGATAGCCGTAATAGTTATAGGCGTAGGGATCGTAATAATTATAGCTCACATAGCAAGGGTCATAGAACCCAAATCCTACGTACGGGCGATAGAAACGCCTGATTCGTGAAGAGTAATAATAATCGTAATCATCGAAATAAGCGTACTCATCATTGTCATAATAAGTAGTGCCATCGTTATATCCGTATGATTCTGAGTCGGAATAGTTGTAATTAGACCCGTAGTCTATTTGATCTGCATCATAGTATACATCATCAAATTGTGCTTGGGAGACTGGAATAACCGCACAAAAGGTCATTAATACCAGTAAGATTTTTAGCGTGTCAATTTTCATTGCTGTGTTGTTTATAGCCTGAGTGGCAGAAACTCTCAACATCCAGTCCTAAAAGTATTACTTTTGCTGCTTAGATGTAGTTAAGAAGAGCTTAAATAACTGTCACCGCGTTGTTAAATTAGTTAATATCAATTCACCGCACTTTATTGGGTTCCTTATAAGTAATGACGGTTTAATGGACTAATTAGTTTCATTTAGACTAGATTTCGCACAGTATTTTTATAAAATAGGGGCAAATGCCTCTAAGATAAACGATTGTATGGCTAAAGAAATAACACCGAGAGCAGAGGATTATTCCCAATGGTACCTTGATATTGTGAAAAAAGCCGGGCTGGCGGATAATTCAGCAGTACGCGGTTGTATGGTGATCAAGCCCTATGGATTTGCAATTTGGGAAAAAATGCAGCAGGTACTCGATAGTGAGTTTAAGCGAACAAATCACGTCAATGCCTATTTCCCCTTATTTATTCCGAAAAGCTTTCTAAGCCGTGAAGCACAGCATGTCGAGGGATTTGCAAAAGAATGTGCCGTAGTCACACATCACCGATTAATGGCCGATCCATCCGGTGATGGCCTCATCGTCGATCCAACAGCAAAACTGGAAGAAGAACTAATCGTACGCCCTACTTCCGAGACCATTATTTGGAGTACCTATAAAGATTGGATTCAGTCTTACCGGGATCTTCCCCTATTAATAAACCAATGGGCTAATGTAGTTCGTTGGGAAATGAGGACAAGACCTTTTTTGCGCACAACAGAATTTCTTTGGCAAGAAGGTCATACAGCACATGCTACGCGTGAAGAAGCAATTGCTGAAGCGCAAATGATTCATGATATCTATGCTGACTTCGCAGAAAACTGGATGGGCATGCCAGTCATTAAAGGAGTGAAAACAGAAAACGAGCGATTTGCCGGTGCGATCGATACCTATACCATTGAAGCCATGATGCAGGATGGTAAAAGCTTGCAAGCAGGGACCTCTCATTTTCTAGGGCAGAACTTCGCCAAAGCTTTTGATGTTACTTATCTAAATGATGCGAATAAGCAGGAGCATGTTTGGGCGACTTCCTGGGGCGTATCTACGCGCCTGGTCGGTGGTTTGATTATGACGCACAGTGATGATGAAGGATTAGTGCTTCCGCCAAAGTTAGCACCATTGCAGGTGGTTATTATTCCTGTCCCTAAACCTGATGCGGCCATTAATGATGTCGCTGAGAAGTTGAAAAAGGAATTGGAAGGAAAAGGTATTTCTGTGAAGTATGATACGGATGAAAAATCAAGACCTGGATTTAAATATGCCGAATACGAAATGAAAGGTGTGCCGGTTCGTGTGGCCATCGGAAAGCGTGATCTTGAAAAAGGCCATGCAGAAGTAGCGCGAAGAGATACCCGGGAAAAGAATTTTATTTCGCTGGATGGACTCGGTCAAAGTATAGAAAACCTTCTTGATGATATTCAACAAAACCTTCTTTTAAAAGCTTTGCGCTTCAGACAGGAGAATACGCATCAGGTAGATGATTTTGAAACGTTTAAAAATATAATTGAAGAAAAAAGTGGATTTGTATCGGCCCATTGGGATGGTACAGTTGAAACAGAACTTAAAATAAAAGAACTCACAAAAGCTTCGATACGATGTATCCCGCTGGATCAAAAACAAGAAGAAGGTAAATGTATCCTGTCCGGTAAGCCATCATCAGGCAGAGTCATTTTTGCAAAAGCATATTAATTGAATAGCAGTGAGCAGTGAGCAGTGAGTGGTGAGCTAGAAAAGGGGTGAGGAGTGAGAGGTGAGGAGTGAGCTAGATTAGTGGTGAGTGGTGAGTAGTGAGGAGTGAGCTAGAATAGGGGTGGGTGGAAAATTAAAACTGCTGCTCTGCGGCTCTGCGTGCAAACCAAGAAAAGAGTAAGTGGTGAGGAGTGAGCTAGATTAGTGGTGAGGAGTGAGAGGTGAGAGGTGAGTGGAAAATTAAAACTGCGGCACTGCGGCTCTGCGTGCAAACCAAGAAAAGAGTGAGTGGTGAGCTAGATTAGTTGGATTAAATATTAACCACTTCAACAATTAACCCCCTAGCCCCTAACCTAATAACATTATAAAATTATTAAATCATTAAAAACAATAAATTATGTCATTTGAAGTAGAAGGAAAACTTCATAAGAAATTTGAAACGGAGAAAAAGTCAGATAAATTCCAGGCGCGCGAATTTGTACTCACTGTAGAA
>JBBKWA010000049.1:0-3679 GCA_037968695.1 Saprospiraceae bacterium | reverse complement strand
AAGGTAAGCGCTGCCGAGAGAGTTTAAAAATCTTAGTAACCGACGCAAATCTGCGCCGCGCATATAATCGTAGGATCGAGATTCTATCGAAAATCGAACGGGGTAATTTCGACTACCCTAGCGAATTTCCTGAAAGTCGTAGTGCTATCGCAAAAGCATCCAAAAACGGGTGCCACATACTGGTCAAGGACGCCATGAACGATTGGTTGGTGTCCTGCCAAAAGCGTCATGCTTATAGCACCGTCCGCGACTATAACTCTGCCGTACGCTTTCATCTGGAACCTCGCTTCGGCCATTACACGCTCGATGAGCTTAACCGGCAAGAGATCGAAACATGGATTAACGGACTGGAAATTTCTGCCAAACGAATCAATAACGTCCTAATCCCGCTTAGACAGATCATGGAAAGAGCATTTCACGACGAGCTGATCGACAGCAACCCTATGTCACGAATCAAGAACCTCAAAGTGCAAACACGGGAGCCGGAGCCCTTTACCTTGACCGAAATAGACGCGATACTCGGCCAACTGGAAGGCAGTGCTAAAAACGCCATACAATTTGGCTTTTGGACGGGATTACGTACCTCTGAGCTATTAGGCCTGAGATGGGACAACGTATCGCTTGAGGAAGGAACCGCAGTGATTAAGGAAGCGCTAGTAAAAGGACGTATGAAACAACCAAAGACAAAGGCTGGCGAGCGTAAAATCACGCTCCACGACCGCGCCCTCGCAGCGGCGAAATTCCAACTCAGTATTCGAACTGACTCACCCTTCGTATTCCACGACCCAAAGTCGCAAAAACAATGGGCTTCAGATCAACCATTTAGAAAACGCGTATGGATACCGGCATTAAAGGCAGCAAAAGTAAAATACCGAGAGTGTTACCAGATGCGACACACCTTCGCATCACAAATGCTCTCAGAAAACCGCAACCCAGTATGGCTAGCAAACCACATGGGCCACACTGATTGGGGCATGATAAGGAAAGTCTACGGACGATGGATTGAACATTAAAAGGATAAGATAGAGAAATGGCCGAAACTTATAACATTTCCGCACTTGCGAACAAAATCAGCGACGACATTATCAAATGGCTAAAGTGGGGCGAGTGCATCCCACATGACGAAAATTGGTCGTGTGTTAAAAATGAAAATCACGAAAAAAAATCTCATCCGTCAGATGTGGTGTTTTATTACAACGACCCATACTCAGGGAAAACAATCTACCTCAATACTGATTTAAAAAGCTACGCAAAATCGAGCATATCTGCCGGATCCATTCAAAAGGGGCTTCAAAACCTAGCTCTTAGTATAGACTGCGCCAATGTCAGTGATGAATGGAAAGAGCTATTCCTTAGTAATGAAGATGATTTTGATAGGGTATGTGGATTATTCTTTCTCTTCAATCATGACAATGAGTTCATAAATAAATGGGAGAGCATATATTCCCAAATTGATTTTGATAGAATAAAAATACCTGAGCTATATCAAATATTCGTCCTAGACCCAAACAAAATAAGATTACTTTTTAACGTAACACATGACATAAAGGCCTTAATTGCCGATGATAAACTGCCTAAGCGTTCTGGCTACACTTTCTTCTACCCCGACCTTCGCTTATCAAAAACTCACGGCGGAGAATGGAATCAACCCGCGACCATTGAGTCCATAAATTCACCTTGGCTAATCATAAAACATCGGTCCTGCGAGAAATTCGATGAAGGGCATCTTATCTATTATCATAGCCCAGGAAATTCCATAGAAGAATTTTTGTATTTCATTGATATGCTATCTTACTACCAGCTACTTATTAACAACTCACCAATTCGAATACGACTAACACAGGCAGAATCTAAGGCAAAATTGCTATTTAAAAAAGCCATTAATGAATACATGTCTATCTGGGGTCCTGATGAGAGCAAAGAGAAACGACTGAATTCAATTAATATCGAAACAGTCCAAACACTCTACCCAAACTACAAGCCAATGGAAGTGGGGATCAAAGACCATGACTAGCCCTAAAGGCCCTGCCATATACGTACCATCAGATAAAAACATTTATGACGCCCTGCACCACAAAAAGGCCACTCATGCAGAGTTAAGAAAATTTCTAGCGAGAAAAGGAATACTAGCGTCTCCACTTGCACATAAAGATCACTTAATATCAAAAATATCAAGAATCCCATTTGGATATGACGACTTCAAGTACCTTACCGAACTACTGGAAAACCCAAACAGGAAAGAAAAGATAACTCGAACCTGCATAAAGTCAGAATCAAATAGCGAAGAATTAATAGCTGTAGCTGAACAAATTAAGAGCGACCTTTTTTCTTCCGGCGAATCATTAACAATTAACAAAACAAAACACGGAATATTCCTACGAACATCTTACGTGGACGTAGACTTTACAAAAACCGAATTAAGGCAGAGACAAAAAAAAACCTGTGAAATAGAAGTAGAAATTGAGGGTAGTGAAATTGTCATTAGGCGTCCCGCGTCAACAAAAGGCGAGGAAATATCTGAACTTTTTCGAAAAAAGCTATCTGAGAAGCAGGATAAAAAATTAGTAGAAGAGATTATTTCCTTGGAATCTATTAACAACCCAGCTTACAGAAGTCAATTCTTTGACCTGTTAACGAATAGTATTGAAGGGTATGTCATATTTGATGTAATAGATGTAAACGTCCACCACATAGACGCTGAATCAACACCAGACAAGGAAGAATGCACCGATGGCGATGAAGATCAAGACTCTGACGTCGAAACACCTACCAACATAGCTAGCCACATTCGAAAAGCCGCATTATCCGGAAAGGGTGTCCTAGAATCTGAGGAGTTCGGGCAGCTTCACTCCAAGGGGTTTTATATATCAAAAATCATATGGATTGCTGAGGACGAAATTCCTGGCGGTGAAAGGATTGAGCTAGAAGCTGAATTTGGAGATCCTATAAAATGCCGCGCATTCAAATATTTAGTTCGCGGAATTTATAAATACAATGATCAACGCTCTTCACATAATGTAACAAAGCGCACCCCAAGCAGAGATGAGCTTAGAAAATATAACCCGCTAATGGAGCGAGCCGCAAAGATTGCCGAACAGAAAGTTTTTGCAACATTGCCAAGCGAGAATGAAGATGAAAAGCAAATGGCTTAAATATAACTTCCCAAAATCATTCGAAGTTAGCAGAAATCTTATCGCTGATTCTAAGTATTCAGAGAAATCTGGGACGGGCTTCACTATCGACATGGCCACAAAAAAAATACTAAAAGGCCGATATATTGAGCGCGAACTTAAAAAACAAGTATCAATAGACCCATTTGGCGAAATATCCGAAAACATAGTAACTTCGTATTACGTAGTCCGCTTTAGCTTCGAGAACGAGAGTAATGTCGCACGAATTGAATCTCCGCCTAGAACACTTAAAAAGTTTGCCCAAGCCTTGCATGCGACACTCGGCCTTGGATTTTTCTTATCCGATGTATCAATAGATCCACTTGAATGGATTAACACAGTAGAGTCACTACACTCACCACTTATAATTAAAAAAATTGCCATATCAAACTACAATGTATCCAAGAATACTAAAGCGTCGCTTATCCTCAATAGTGACTTGGATGGAAGAGCTGATTTCGTTAGATTTGTTGGCAACAAACCACACGTTATTGATTCAGTAAAGGCAA
>JBBKWA010000048.1:0-13294 GCA_037968695.1 Saprospiraceae bacterium | reverse complement strand
TATACAGATAATATGGGGCAAATGAATGGTTGTATGGGTACAGGAACCATTAGAAGAACTTGGAAAGCTACGGACCAATGTGGCTCGACAGCAACATGCATGCAAAGCATCATTGTCGAGGATAACACATCCCCAACACTTTCCTGTCCTCCGTTCATGATTATATCATGCGCTTCTGATACCACCCCCGCAACACTGGGATTTGCTGTGGCAACAGATAATTGTACTCCTGCTAACCTGATCATTTATTCATATGCCGATAATACCCAGAATTTAAACCAATGTAATGGTACAGGATCTTTTACCAGAAATTGGCAAGCACGGGATATGTGTGGAAACGTAGCATCATGTATTCAAACCATTGTCATTATAGATAATGAAGCACCAGCATTGACCGTACCCCCTTCGCTGACACTTTCATGCGAGGAAATACCATCTACCGATAATACAGGCCTGGCTACCGCTATCGATAATTGCACAGCAGTAGATGAATTGATTGTTTCATTTTCAGATAATGTTTTCGGTCTTACCGGTTGTAGTGGTACAGGCACTATTGTAAGAACATGGTCCGCCCGTGATGCTTGTAATAATATAGCTACCGGTACCCAGTTTATCACTTTGGAAGATACAACGCCACCGGCTTACACTTGCCCGGCAAATATTACTATATCATGTGAGTCTTCAACACTCCCTGCTGTAACCGGCGGGTTTACGGCTACTGATCTATGTGGTTCAGTATTTACCGGATATACAGATCAGGTGATTGAGCAGGTTTGTAATGGAACCGGTTTAATCGAACGCACCTGGTCCGCGATAGATGGATGCGGAAATGTAGCACAGTGTGTACAAAACATTACAATCATAGATGTCATTTTGCCAACGATTACATGTCCAGTTGAGAAAACAGTTGATTGTGCTGCAGGCATTTCACTCGCAGTAACGGGTTCACCGGTGGTGAGCGACAATTGTACTCCAGTCGGGGCATTGATTGTGACTTATTCAGATATTGAAATCGTCCCACTGGGATGTAATAATACAGGAACACTACAGAGAACCTTTATTGTCTCCGATGCTTGTGGCAACAGCGCGAGCTGTTCGCAGTTGATTCATATTACGGATTTGCTAAAACCAACTTTAACCTGTCCACCACCTGCAACTATTAGTTGTGAATCTTCTGTCTTACCTGAAATTACAGGTGAGGCCACAGCATCAGACAATTGTACTTCTCTAAATGATATCGTTATCGCTTATATTGATGATGAATCTTTATTGTTTGGATGCAACGGTACTGGTATCTTAAGAAGAACATGGTCTGCAACTGATTTGTGTGGAAATGTATCGACCTGCATGCAACAGATCTGGATCATTGATGATACAGATCCGTTGATTACCTGCCCTGCAAATGTCGAAGTGAGTTGCTCTGATTCGATAGATCCTAGCGCAACCGGATTTGCTACAGCAACAGATAATTGTACTGATGTTGTAACTATCACCTATGCTGACAATTCACAACTCAATGGCTGTAATAAAACAGGATTGATCCTGCGGGTATGGTCAGCAAAAGACGCTTGTGGAAATGTGAAAACTTGTACTCAACTTATAACGGTTGTAGATAATACACCGCCATTATTAGTTTGCCCACCGGATACAATAATTGACTGCGGATTTTATAATAACCCAGATGCATTGGGTTATCCAACAGGAAGTGACAATTGTACTCCTGCTGAAGATCTTGTATTAGATTACAATGATGATTTAAGTGGCCTTACCGGATGTACCAATACAGGGGTCATCTTAAGAACATGGTTTATGACCGATGCCTGTGGTAATACAGGTAGTTGTGTTCAGACCATTACGGTTGCTGACACTACAGCCCCTGACATCATCTGTCCGCCTAATGTGGTGATTAGCTGTCAGGATCCAACGACTCCTCAGTTTCATGGAAAGGCAAAAGCTACTGATTATTGTACGGCTAGTCTTTTTATTAAGATCACTTATGAAGATGATCTTTCTGATGCAGGGGATTGTAATGGTTCAGGATTTATTTACAGAAACTGGCAAGCTAAAGATCAGTGTGGAAATATTGCAGTTTGTACGCTAATAATTGTGATTGTTGACAACGAGGCACCGCAAATTCAATGTCCTTCTTCCTATTCCATTTCTTGTGAAGAAGACCGATCACCGGATGCGCAGGGTTGGGCCTTGGCAACAGACAACTGTACTCCTACAGGATTGATTTCTATAACCTATAATGATGATGTTTCAGGCCTAACGGGATGTAACTATACAGGAAATTTGGTGCGTCGATGGACAGCTACAGATGCTTGTGGAAACACTTCAATGTGTGTTCAGACTATCACCATTATTGACACGAAAGCACCACAAGTAACACCTCCACCAGCGATTACTGTATCATGTGAATCATCATTGAATGTTTCGGTTACTGGAAATATTACTGCGTCTGATAATTGCACACCAGGAGCGAGCCTTAATATCGTAATACTAAATGATGAAGCTGGAATAGTTGGCTGTAATGGTACAGGCACCTTGATCAGAACCTGGATTGTCACAGACTTATGTGGTAACTCAAAAAGTGCATCGCAGACCATCCGAATAAAAGATACAACAACGCCAACAATTGTTTGCGCAAGTTCGCTAACCGTCAATTGCGGTGACCCATTAAACCCGGCGGCTTTAGGGATACCTGAAATAAGTGACAATTGTACAGCAGTGCCGGATATGGATTTGTTACATTTTGATAATACGGAAGGATTAAATGGTTGTAACGGTACAGGTACCTTATTTAGAACATGGGTTGTCTATGATGATTGCGGAAACTCTAATAGCTGCCTGCAAACAATAGAAGTAATAGATCAAATTGCTCCTATCCTTACGTTGCCTGCTAATCTTACGATCAGTTGTGAATACGCTGATGATATTGAATTGTTGGGAACTGCTACTGCAGTTGATGCATGTACCCCTGCGGCTGATGTAGTAGTTTCGTTTAGGGATGATGATACAGGCTTATCATTTTGTAATAGCACAGGTCAACGGGAAAGAATATGGAAAGCTACCGACCTCTGTGGTAACTTCTCAACGGCGATACAGTACATTCAGTTTATTGACACACTGGGACCTATTTTCTATACTCCTTTTGATATAGCCATTGACTGCAATGACAACCCATTGGATTTTAATTTTACTGGTTACGTAGATGTATATACAGATAATTGTGCACCGGTAAGTGATGTTCAGATTTCATGGTATGATGATATGTTGGCGATGCAAAACTGTGAAGACAATCCAATCATCCAACGTATTTGGACACTAACGGATCCTTGTGGAAATTCAAGTTCGTCTGTACAGAAAATTACTGTCATGAATTATAGCATGAGCCAAATTCAGTTTCCGGCAGATGCCTACATTCCATGTGATGCAGACATGATGGACCTCAGTTTGACAGGTTCCGTGATCATTCCGGAAAATGCTTGTTCGTATTTAATTGATACGATGTATGCTGAGGAGCTTGGAGAGATCGTGCCTTACCAGTTTGGTAGAAAGTGGGTTTGCATAGATTATTGTGGCCATGTAGAAGAGCATGTGCAAATGATTTATCTCATAGACACGGTAGCGCCAACGATCACAGTGCAGAATATAAATGTCTCGTTTGCTGCTGGTGAGGTTATTAGCATTACGCCTGAAATGATTGTAGTAAATGTTGAAGACAATTGTGACCAAAACGTCAGTATAGCACTCAGTCAGGTTGAAATTACATGCGAAGACTTTATGGTTGACAATGAAGTGCTCATTGTTATTACAGCCACGGATGATCAAGGAAATGTAACGGTCGAGCAAATTACGGTAACACTATTTGGCGGTTTGTTTATCATGGACTGCCCGGATGATATTGTCACGTATGTAGGCCCTGGTGAATGTGGTGCGAATGTTAATTATACCATGACACCGCAGGGATTGTGTGGTCAGGAACCAATTATCAGCCAACTCGATGGAACAGGACTTGTCGATGGAGATTTCTTCCCAGTGGGGGTAACTGAACTTGTTTTCATGATTACAGATCAATTGGGATATTCAGAAGAATGTTCATTTACAGTTGAAGTTGTAGAATATCCAGGCACAACGGAAATAGCTTGTCAGGATACATTACATGTTTCTGTAGCCTTGCTTTGTGAGGCATTGATCACTGCAGATATGTTACTCGAAGGGGATGAATATGGTTGTTATGATCACTATGTGATTGAGTTTACAGATCCATCTGTTCAGTACCATAATGGAATTCTGTTTGCTTATCCACATATTGGAAAATATTTGGAAGCTTGCATTACTGATCCTGAAACAGGTAATTATTGCTGCACGCAGTTATTGATTGAAGATAAACTTCCGCCAAAATTATTTTGCTCAGATATTACACTGGAATGTTCAGATAATATACGCCCTGAAGCCATCCCACATTACCCTGTACCTGATGGGTCTATTGTTACTCCACTTGGAAATAATAAATACTTGGTCACCGGTATTGACAATTGTGGACCGACGACCATCAGATATAGTGATGTTGAGGAAATTCACATGTGCGATGGGATTTATTCTAATATCATAACAAGATATTGGTCTGCTGTTGATCCTAGTGGCCGTACAGCATCATGTGTGGAAACCCTATATCTCCTCAGAGAAACCATTGATCAATATGTTTTTCCTGCTGATACGACCATCTATTGTGGAAATGCATGTATCCGTCCTGACGGCACACCTGATCCGGATTGTTTGGGAGGAATTGAAGGACCATTCTGTGGTACATTCTTTAAAGGATATATAGATAAAGTTATTGGTTATTGTGGTGCTTCTTACAGTGTGAAACGGGATTGGAGTCTTGTGGACTGGTGTAATGCAGGCAACATCATTAACTATACACAAATCATCAATGTAGAAGATAATGTTCCACCTGTAATTGATTGTCAGGCGGTCATTAATTCCCCTTCTGATTTCGGTGATTGCGGCGCATCAGTGATATTGACACCACCACCTGCTTATGATGCTTGTGGTTCTGATCCACTGACCTATGTATTAAAACTTAACGGTCAGGTGATCAATGCTGTCAACGGAACTTACCCACTGCCAGCATTAGGTATAGGGCAATATGCTATTACCTGGGAAGTAAGAGATGATTGTGGTAATCTGGCTACATGCAACTCAACAATAAATCTGTATGATAGTACACCGCCGACGGCTTATTGTGATGCACATACAACGATAGCGATTAATAATCAGGATCCAATGGGTGTCGCGTTACTCCCGGCTACAACATTGGATGATGGTAGTTTTGATAATTGTGGACCAGTGACCTTTAGAGCGAGAAGACTCAGCAGCTGCATAGATTTTGACTGGACTTCAGATGGTATTAGTCATCAACCGGATGGTCAGATCAATAATTTTGATTTGGGCATGGTGTTTAGAGAATATGTTCCTGTTGCATGTTGTGATGCAGGTCAGGACTATATTTTAGTGGAGTTGGAAGTGATGGATTTGCAAGGGAATGTCAATTACTGCATGGTCGAAGTAGAGGTACAGGATAAAGTGGCACCTAAGATTACTTGCCCACCAGATGTTCAAGTGAGTTGTGATTTCTGGTTTGATCCTTATTTCCTGGAGGATATTAACAATAGATTGTTTGGTACGGTAGTCGATGGTTTTATTTACGATCAAAGTGATCGTCAGCCAATTATCATCAATGATCCAGGCAATCCTAATTTTACTCAACCACATAACTGGGGTATTGATGGCTATGTAACTGACAATTGTAATCTTAACTTATCTATCCAGGTAAGAGTTTATGATGATTGCAGTGGAGATGATTTGCCCGGCAATCCACCACCAGGAGCTATAAGACTTGTTCAACGAAGATTCACAGCTGTAGATCCTGCTGGAAGGGTAGGAGCTTGTACACAAAATATATGGGTGGTTAATTTTGATCCGTTCTATATCAATAGTGCCAATCCATCTGATCCTACGGATGATGTGATCTGGCCTGCAGATATCGAGATAGATCATTGTGGTGTAGCTGACACGATTCCGCCAACCTTCTTGAATGATGGTTGTGCACAGATAGGGGTTAACCTTAAAGAAAGAATATTCGAGCACATTGATGGTGCTTGTAAGAAAATACTACGCGACTGGACGGTCATCGATTGGTGCCAGTATAATACAGAAACGCAAGTCGGTATCTGGAGACATACACAGGTTGTAAAAATTACAGATTCAGCTGGTGCATTGTTTACTGATTGTACCGATGATATACAAACGTATTGTACACTTGACGACGAAGTCACAGAAGTAGTAGACCCTGCTTTTGAGACAACATGTTTTGTTCATCTGAATATTAAAAAGCGGATTGAGGACATTTGTTCTGAAACAGTGCGATATGATGTCAAGATATATCCGCCAAACAGTACGCAACCGATCATCGCCGTAGGATATACTTTTGTAACGATGAATCCGGATGGCACGTTTGATTTAGTATTGAATACTGCCGTCAGTCCAGATTTGACATTGAGAAATTATGGTTTGGAGTACAATAGTCGATTTAATCCTTCAGAGCACTACAAAGTACTCTGGTCAGTTTCTGACGGTTGTGGTAATCTGACGACTTGTGAGGATCGAATCAGGCTTGAAGATTGCAAAAAGCCTACCCCTGTTTGTGTCAATGGACTGAGTACGGTGCCGATGCCATCAAGTGGTACGGTGACGATCTGGGCCAAAGACTTCAATGCCAGCAGCTATGATAATTGTACAATGAAAAACCAGCTTAGGTATTCATTCTCAGGAACAGAATATCAGCCGAGTAAAGTATTTACATGCGATGATATCCTGGCTTCAGGTGTGCAGATACCACTGGATATTCATGTCTGGGACAATTGGAATAATACAGATTATTGTTCAACAAACATTGTCTTTACAGATCCGACTGGTGTTTGCGGCCTACCAACTTCAGGTATTAGTGGTACAGTAAATACACCCAATACACAAGGTATTCCTATCAAAAATGTAGGCATCACCTTGATGACTTCAGGAGAAGTGTTTGGATCATGGATGACTACTGAAGAGGGTACCTTTAACTTCCCGGTTGTACCGGCGGGTCAGATGTATACACTGAAAGCAGAACGAGATGATAATCACAAGAATGGGGTTAGTACACTGGACTTGATTAGACTTCAGGAGCACTTACTTGGTAAGTCAACCTTGGGAAGCCCATACTTATTGATAGCGGCAGATGCAAATAACAGTAGCAGTGTTTCCGCACTTGATTTAATTGAAATCAGAAAACTCCTTTTAGGGGAATACTCGAAGTTTCCAAAAATCACCTCATGGGTATTTGTTCCATCAGGGTATGACTTCCCGGATCCATACAGTCCATGGCCATATGATCAGGAGACATCATTTATGGTTAATACAAGTGCTGTAGAAAATTTCATGGGCGTTAAGATTGGCGACTTGAATGGGACTGTAAAAGCGAATATTGATGGGCTGGTCCCTCGTAGCGAAGCTACTGCAACATTCTATGCGATAGATCAAGAGGTGGAGGAAGGCGAAGAGTTTGTAGTAGATATATCACTGGCTGATCTTAAGGATAATCTATCCGGAGGACAGTGGGATATAACACTCAAAGATGCTATACTTGTAGACGTTGTCGGTCTGGCAGAAGGCTTGACGAGCGATATGTGGTTTATAGATGATGCAAGTGTGCGTTTTGCATGGACACCTGAAACAGCAGTACAAACAGATAAAGTAGTGCGTCTAAGAATACAGGCATTTACCTCAGGTAAAATAAGTGAGATGATGGATATCAGTCACGACTTCATGATTTCTGAAATTTATAATGAGGAGAAAGAACCTTTCACACTTTCCCTGGATTGGAGAGATGCCGCTGTTGAATATCAAGCTGATCAAATTGAATTGCGTCAGAATATTCCAAACCCTTGGAATTCAGAGACGGTCATCCCATTTGATATTGGCGTGCCGGGATTGGTTTCGTTGAATATCACCAATGCGCTAGGTGTTGAGATGACTAGAATTGAGCAAGAATTTACTGCCGGAAAGCAGCAATTTAAAATAACAAACAATAGCTGGCCTCAAGGATTGTATTACTATACGATCCGGTTTGGAGATACTCAGCTTACAAAAACAATGTTGATCCTGAACAAACATTGAAGCGAAACAATGGTGATGTACACCCCGGACAATGGTCCGGGGTTTTGTCGTTTTAGGCAAGTGATATACCTTTACCAACCTTTCTATGAAAGTTACAGACTATTTCAAGGCTTCCAAGGGCAAGACCCTAATCTCATTTGAGATACTTCCACCTCTGAAAGGGGGGAGGATGAGTGATATCTTTCGGTTGTTGGACACCTTAATGGAGTTCAATCCACCGTTTATCGATGTGACCTACCATCGGGAGGAATTTGTCTACAACAAACATGAGAGTGGTTATTATGAAAAAACAGCTATTCGAAAGCGTCCCGGTACAGTAGGTATTTGTGCTGCCATCATGCATAAATATGGTGTCGAAGCTGTGCCACACCTGATTTGTGGAGGATTTACAAGAGAGGATACTGAAAATGCGCTGATCGATTTGGATTTTCTTGGAATTAAGAATGTCCTGGCCTTGCGAGGTGATGCGATGACGTTTGAAGACAAGTTCAACAAAACACCAGGTGGTCATTCTTATGCCTTGGATCTTGTTCGGCAGATTTCAGATATGAATGCAGGGAAGTATCTCGATCCAAATATTGAAAATGGTAATAAGACGGATTTCTGTATTGGTATTGCAGGATACCCTGAAAAGCATTTCGAAGCGCCTAATATGGACTTTGATCTGCACTACACGAAAGAAAAAATTGATTCTGGAGCGAAGTACGTCGTTACCCAGATGTATTTTGATAATAAAAAATACTTCGATTTTGTTGCCTCATGTCGGGCATTAGGGATCGAAGCACCAATCGTTCCGGGTATCAAACCATTGACCAGACGCTATCAACTTGCATCTATTCCAAGGAAGTTTTTTGTTAACATGCCTGATGAGCTCGTCAGGGAAGTGAAAAAGACGGAGACGGATGAAGCCATGCTCGAAGTGGGCATTGAGTGGTCCATTGAACAATGCAAAGAACTGATCAAAGAAGGCGCTCCGTGTATTCACTTTTACACGATGGGGGATGTAAACAACATCACCAGAATTCTCAAGGCGATTTTGTAATCTATTTTCTATTGATTTTTTCAGGGAAGCATTTTGTGCCATGCCTTATTTCAGCTAATGGCAGTTCAAGCGATTAATCGCTTTTCATTACCGTATTACTTGCTGATTTGGTTAGTTCAATTTTGGTTTGAGCCCCTAATAGCCTGCCACTTTTCATAGAAATCCTGATTTTTTTTGAATTATACTTCGGTGAATAGACCATAATCTCTATTTTGACACCTGTTTTACAGAAAAAGGCTTGATTTATCCTCCGGTTTTCTCCTTTCGATGAATCCGGTTTACCAAGTTGTCAGCATGACTAACCAAAAAGCATTCATTAGAAAACTCTTCAACACATGATCGCGAAATCACCACGTAAAGGCCTGTTAGTTGCCGCACTATCCATTCTTCCACTTTTTCTTTTTGCTCAAGGCGCAGAAAATGCAGCTAAAGGGCTTGATGAAAGAATAAATGATTGGTTTTTGCCGATTGCAGACTGGTGGGTCGGTGTCGTATTATACGATATCCCAATATCCGAAACAGCGAGTATTCCTATTGTTGTGTTGTTGCTTGTCGGTGGGGCTTTGTTTTTTACTATTTATTTTTCTTTCGTCAATATTAGACGGTTTCCAATGGCCATTCAGGTGGTTCGTGGGAAATACGATCACCTGGATCATCACTCTGCTGACGAAAGCGGAATTGTGTTTGAGGGTGACGTGAAAGGAACCATCAAGGATGAATCTCAAACAGGTGAAGTCAATCACTTTCAGGCATTGACCGCGGCCGTTTCAGGAACTGTGGGATTAGGAAATATTGCTGGTGTTGCTGTAGCGATTGCTATTGGTGGTCCAGGCGCAACCTTCTGGATGATTATCTGTGGATTGCTGGGGATGTCAACAAAATTTGTAGAATGTACACTTGGTGTGAAATATCGTGACATTGATATTAACGGGACAGTTTATGGTGGTCCAATGTATTACCTCAAACGTGGATTTGCAGAGATCAATGCAGGTGCTCTTGGGAAAATTTTAGCTGTACTTTTTGCTATCCTTTGTGTCGGCGCCTCGTTTGGCGGTGGAAATGCATTTCAATCCAACCAGGCTGCTGCGCAGGTAGTGGGTATGCTTGGACTAAGTGGTGGCTCAACGGGATTTGTTGTAGGCATTATACTTGCTATAATCGTCGGTATTGTCATTATTGGCGGTATAAAACGTATTGCTACCGTGACGGAGAAATTAGTTCCTTCCATGGCCATTATATATGTGCTGGCTTCATTGATTATTATTTTTTACAATTACGATTTTATTGATGATGCTGTTGGAATGATATTTTCTCAAGCCTTCTCACCTAAAGCGGGACTTGGCGGATTAATAGGGGTTTTAATTGTTGGTTTTCAAAGAGCTGCTTTCTCAAATGAAGCGGGTGCTGGATCGGCTTCTATTGCACACTCAGCGGTAAAAACAAGATACCCTGCATCGGAAGGTTTGGTTGCTTTATTAGAGCCTTTTATTGATACAGTAGTTATTTGTACGATGACCGCTTTGGTGATCATCATGTTTAATCGTGATGGCGCATTTGTCTATGGCGGTGATGGTGCCGGTAATGTAATCATGAATGCTACGGGAGGTGCTGTAGGGGGTGTGGATTTAACCACCTTAGCTTTTGACAGTGTAATACCTCACTTTTCTTATGTCTTAACAATAGCCATTGTCTTGTTTGCTATTTCCACGATGATCTCCTGGTCATATTATGGTCTTCAATCCTGGAAATATTTATTTGGTCGTGGAAAAACAGCAGATTTGGCTTACAAGGTTTTATTCCTTGTGTTCATCGTCATTGGTGCCTCTGCAACGCTTGATGCCGTGATTAAATTTTCAGATGCTATGATCCTGGCGATGGTATTCCCGAATATGATTGGCTTGTTATTCCTGTTCCCTAAGGTTCGCGAAGAAATGAAGCGCTATGTAGCGGCTATACGCGGCTCGAAAGCATAGTAAATTGAAAGATTAGTGTTTAAGGTTTAATGTGTAGGGTTAAGGGTTTAGCGATTAGTGTTTAGAGGGTAGATATCATCACCCATCACTCATCATTTTCTAGCCAATACCCGATGCTTTCCGCCCTAAAAATTTTTTCACAGAAGTGCAAAGGCGTATAGGCGCAGGGGTGTTTTTCTACCTGGAATCAAGATGCAGGAGCATCCGACTGAGGCGGATAGGCTCTCCGTGCATCGGCACATGCTCACAGCGCTAAAGGAAAGTAACTGCGGTGACTGTTTAGGATTTCCATCGGTCAAGGTGCACGCAGAGCAAATTTTCTTGCTCTATGCTTTCCGCCCTTAACCCTTCTGCCCTTCCGCCCTTCTTCAATAATAAAGCCAATCCCACTTAACTCCTCCCTTGCCATTAAAAACCAAAGCCGGAGCAGGAAACTTAAAGATATTGAGCATATAAACCAAAGTTTTCAGAGGCTTGCTTTTAATATTTATTTTGGTTAAATCGATATCCGGTGATAAAACGATTTGACGAAATCGAGGATACTGCGCATCAGATGTTACAAAGGTATTGCCATCGACTTCCCATTGATTGTCAAAACCACCAAACATATTTTCTGCACCATATCCGAATGCAATATTTAGCCACTTTGGAAATTTGCTTTCCTGTTTTAAAAAGGAATACACATTAACCGATAGCCATATCGTTTGGGGATTATAATCCTTCACAAAGGTTTCCAAAAAATTTGGACCATAGATATCATCGGTACGCTCCCGAATCGTAGTCTCTCCTGAAGGCACGCCCATCAGATATTCTTCAGGATACGTGCGATAGGTAGTAGAAAATTTCATTCTGATTCGTTGTTCATCCCAAATCGTTTGCTGTCCCGCCCACAATCCAGCACCTGCTACATTAAATGCCATATCATAAGGAGAGAAGCCCCATTCAGAAGAAAACCCATCCAATACCTCAATGGTCGTCTGAAGGCCGATAGCCACAAGTGCACCCGCCCATATCGAGGACTTTTTATTCATCCCGGTCCATCTGGCTACATTGTACAGCCAGTCAGATTCTAGATAGGTCGTAAACATATGCCCGGCTTTATCCATTTGCTGCCATTCGCCCCAATCATTAAAGGTGTGAAAAGAGGTTTGGGGATAATCCTTGTACCAGAGCTGGCTTAAACTAATGACCGTTCCAGTATAAACCACCAGGCCAGTCCCGGCAGCGGTCCAAAACCTGCCCTTGTGGAAGGAATCCGGAGCATCCCAGAAACTGGTCGTGTCTTTTTGGCCAGAGACAGAAAATGCCCATAAAAAGACCATTATGAAGATAAATGACGGCTTACACCAGACATTTGCAAACATTATTAAGGGTTTAAGCAACATCCGTTAAGAAAAACAGTAATATTTGATATTTTGCAGGCAATTTAGATCATTATAGCGATTGTTAAACGCTTATAGAAACATATGAAGATACTACGACTCTCCCTGCGGGCTGCAATTGGCATGATGCTGATCCTTAGTTTTGGCCAAACGCAAGCCCAGGATATCCATTTCACACTAAACAGAATGACCCCTTTGGCATTCAATCCCGCCACCACTGGTGGATTCTATGGATCTTACCGTATTTCCGCACTTTATAGAGATCAATATAGGAGTGTTGCCGGCAATGGAGGTTTCAAAACACCTACTTTTTCTGTAGATGTTCCTGTGATCCGGGGTTTTAAAAAAACAGATTGGGTTGGCGTAGGCGTATTCTTCTATTCTGACAAATCAGGCACCGGGGCACTTACACAATCCGCCTTTAAGGTATCAGCGTCCTATCACTGGACGATGAATAAGAAAGGAACGAGTACACTGGCGATCGGCTATCAAACCGGATCAATACAACGTGAAATTAAGGAACGTGATAGATTAGTCTTTGAGGATCAGCTTGTGTCTGGTGTAGCTTCTGTAGACCTTGCAAATGTCAGTACAGACAAGACTGGATTCTTAGACCACGTAGGGGGATTAAAGTTTACCTCGAAGTACAACAAGACGGATGAATTTTATATTGG
>JBBKWA010000047.1:0-7381 GCA_037968695.1 Saprospiraceae bacterium | reverse complement strand
CTTCTTGTCTTGAGTTGATTTCAAATGATGCGTTGTGCTGCATGAGGAAATCATGATCGCACAGGCCAATATCAACGCCTGACTTATTCTCCAGGAAGATTTAGGAAGAAGGTCCAAGTTTAATTTTTCACAATAAAGCAAGAAGGGATCAAATTTCTGTGTCATTCTGTCAATAAAAGCCGAAAAATACTGCCAAACAGTCAAAATTTACGCTAAGGAACATACTTTGATGGTATAATGTGTACTGAATGATTAAAATATGTTTGATTTCGATAAAGACGTAATAGAAAAGAGTTTTGAAAAACCTGTGGTGGTGGATTTTTGGGCGGAATGGTGTGGCCCTTGTAAAGTGCTCGGCCCGGTCATTGACAAGATTGCTGAAGAGCAAACAGCCCACTGGTCTCTGGTGAAGATAGATACGGAGGCGTTTCAGGATATTGCTTCACGCTTTCATGTTCGAAGTATCCCCAATGTGAAAATGTTTTACAGAGGGGAGATCATTGATGAATTCGCCGGGGCACTTTCGCGACAGATGATTTTGGAATGGCTGGAGAAAACTTTGCCAAAAGATGGGCTTAAGGCCTTAGATCTTCTTTTAGAAAATTCGACGGAACCATCCGTCGAGGAACTTGAACAGCTACTTTTGGATTATCCCGAAACGCAAGAGATTCGGATCGTGTTTAGCCAGGTCATTCTATGGGATCATCCTGAGCGTATTCCCGAACTATTGGCACCTATAAAAATGGGTACACCGCTATATGATAAAGCAACCTGTCTCAAAGATATTGCGGCATTATTGTTATTGGACACAGATGACAAAACAATAAATTCTATCAAACAGCAGCTGCAACATGGTAGCCTTGAAGATGGTATCAAAGAAATCATCGATGCGCTGGGGCGAGATAACAAAACAGCGAATGGTATGTTGGCAAAAGCAGCAATCGGAATTTTCAATACATTGGGACTACAACATCCATTTTCTAAAAACTATAGAAAGCGTTTGGATATGGTGCTTTAATAAAGGCATTTTAGTTTTAAAAAATAGCCGGGCCCATTATTTCATTTTGATTTTGCGGTTTGTGAATCGTATTTAATCATCAAGTGAATCCATATCGAACGGCTAATCCGTAAATTCCAGATAAACATCAAACCTAATATTCCTATCAGTAGGGCAAAGGATATATCGACCGAGAGTTTGAAGTAAAATACCAGCAAACCAGTAAATCCTAAACTGAAAAATGCCAGAATAATATAGGATATAAACATTGCCCCAAAATAAAATCCTGGTTCTGGCTCAAAGCGTTGACCACAATTGGCGCAATTTCTATTCATGCGCAGCGGGCTTTTGAGTTGTAAGGGATACTCAAAAAGTTTGCTTTCTCTGCACCGTGGGCAGGTCATTTTAAATATACTGGTGATGATACTCATAAGACAAAAGTACAAGCTATATGAGACGGACTATGTTAACAAGGTTACAATTGACCTGAATACATCATCTATTTCTGAAAACCTATAGTCTGTCGCTGGTAAAGCTTGAGTTTTTTGTCTGCCTTGAAGTCCTTGACATCATCATAGGTTATCAAATTTGCCTGGTTACGTGATCCGGTAGCTGATTTTGCCAGTCTTAAATTTTGTTTTTTTATCACTTCATCAATAACCTGGCGGATACTTCGCCCGTTGCCAAAATATTTGTCGCGGTATTTATGCAGAAATATAAAATATTCATTCAGGTAATCGAGTGCTTTGGATGTGATCTTCATCTCCAATGTGTCAATCATGTTGATGGCGATCTCATTAAGTTCCTGAGGACTGAAGTCGTCAAATCGCAATACCCTGTCAAATCTGGAACTCAGTCCTGGATTAGCTTTCAAAAAAGCATCCATATTGTCGGGATATCCGGCGGCAAAGACAAAAAAGTGGCCCCTTTTATCCTCCATTTGCTTTAGTATAGTTTGTACCACCTCATTGCCGAAATCATGCGATCCACCTACGGCGCTGGTGAGGGAATAGGCTTCATCGATAAAAAGCACGCCCCCCATGGCATCATCTATTTTCTCTGCTGTTTTCAGCGCCGTTTGACCAACAAACCCGGCTACCAGACCTTGCCGATCAGTTTCCACCATATGTCCGCGTTCGAGTATGCCTAATGCCTTATATAGTTTAGTTAAGATGCGCGCCACCGTTGTTTTTCCGGTTCCTGGATTGCCTACAAATACAGTATGCATATAAAACTGATTCAGCACCCCTTTTCCTAATACCTGATGATATTTGACGATATCAATCATTTCCCTGATTTGCTGTTTTACACTTTCCAGACCTGTCAGTGCATTGAGCTCCGAAAGTGCGCTTTCCAATTGCTCTTCATCTACTGGAATCTTTGGTAACGCAGTGGTTTCAACGGACTTAATTTGTTCAATGTCCTCCGGAAGAATAAGCGAAAGATCCTCGGTACTGGCTTCTCTAAGATTGTCTTGATTCATCATTCTCAATCCAAGCGCAACTTTTGCTTTTTCAACCAGGTCATTGACAAATCTAGCGTTACCAAAATTTCGATCTCTGTTGCGAAATGCTTCTGTAATCATACTGTCCATCATCTCGCTCGCCAGTCCTTCGAGTTTTATTTCTTTTTCTTTACACGTATACTGGGCAATGGCGGAGAGCTCCTGAGGCAGATAGTCCGAAAACTTATAGTGTATCTTAAACCTTGATTTTAACCCGGGGTTGGAATCCAGGAAATACTTCATTTCCTTCGGGTACCCGGCAACTATAATGGCGATATCCCCTTTGCCATTGGACATTTCTTTGACTAGGATTTCTATTACCTCCCGTCCGAAATCTTTGGAGTCATCATTTACTCTGGCCAGGCTGTAAGCTTCATCAATAAACAAAACTCCTCCCCTGGCTTTTTCAATGGTTTCTTTAGTTTTAGGGGCGGTCTGGCCTATATACTCACCAACCAAATCTACTCGGTCTACCTGATGCACATGCCCTTTGGATAGTAAGCCCATGTGGCGATAGAGCTTGCCCATCATGCGCGCCACAGTTGTTTTGCCTGTCCCAGGATTGCCGACAAATACTGAATGGATGTTGATATTCTGATTTTCCTTGAAGCCTTTTTCTTTCCGGAACTGGAGGAACTGCAGATATTGAGCATGTTCGAAGACCTGTTTTTTGATCGTGCTTAGACCAATCATGCCATTAAGTTCAGCCAGCACTTCTACCTGATTTTGTGCTATTGTCGAATCGGTATTAAAATGAGCGGGTTTGTAATCCGGCCATAGTACCTGACTATTCCCTTGCACAAACTCCTCGCCGACTTCAAAAGGAACGACTGCCACCAGTTTATCCATAAACACTATCTCAGCAGTATAATTTCCGGGACGCCAGGAGCCTTTTACATTTGATCCCCATCCGGCAGTAACCTTTACCTTCTTGTCTCCTTTTTGAATGGTTTGCAGGCGCGTGACCTGCCCTTTCAATTCCCGAGCTTCATTGTAAAATTTTGTAAACAACTCACACTGCCAGGCATCATCGATTTTTAAATTTTGGAATATTAATTCAGAATAAATATATCTGGTTTCCGATGTAGAGAATGACGTGTAATAGTTTCGATCATCTTCACCGACGTCATCATATTGCCCTTCATACAGACGCAATGATTTCAATTCAAGATATCTGGGATGTCCATCCTGCTCCGAAGGACTTTCTTCGATGTAGAAATATTTTGATCCTACTTTTTCCCCATCGATCATTGCTTCCCAACAGTAGGCGCCTTGCTTCCAAAAAGTACCTTCTTTTTTATTGCCCCAACCTTCTCTGATGAAAACGACACTATCGTACTTGCTGACATTGCGCTGAATATTTAACCTACACAGTTCTTTTCCTGCCCGCTTCATAGAAAGACATCGCAAGGTGATTTCGACATCCCAGTTTTTTACATCAAAATGTTTGTTGATAAAGGAGAGTTCAGCATAGACATAAGAAGCTTCCAGCTGGTCATAGACTTGCCGATATTTCTTTTTATTGTCCGCAAGCCACTCTGTGGACGTATACACTTTTAGTTCCTTGAACTTATAGTTCTTTGATGACGACTGCGTTTGGCTTAGCTCTTCCATATTCGTGTTTAAATATAGGATGTTCGGCCTACAGTTCCAAATGGCCATCAGATTGGGCAGAAAATCGGATGTTGGCAGTAACTATTTAATTCGTGAAAGCCAGTATCTTAATGCGCTGTTGTTATGCTGAAACGGTTCCTACATATCATTCGATGGCCTAATCTCGCCCTGATTGCCCTGGTTCAGCTCATTATATTCCTGAAAGTCATTGATTCAAGTGCATCAGCATTAAAATTACCTGATTTTATACTCCTTTCACTGATTACAATGATAATTGCTGCAGCAGGATATGTGATCAATGACTATTATGATCATGCTATTGACCGCATCAACAAACCAAAACATTGGATTGCAGGTAATACGTGGAAGTTACCTGGCGTATTGAATTTATATAAATACCTCGTGGCACTGGGGGCGATTTTAAGTATCTGGCTTGCCATAAGATTGGATTTGCTCCCTTTCCTGGCAATTTATCCGGTTGCTGTTTTTGCTCTTTGGCTTTACTCCTCTGCACTAAAATGCAAACCCATTATTGGTAATCTTTGGGTGTCCTTATTTTGTTCAGGTGTGGTTATTATTGTGGCCTTGCCAGACTGGATAGCGGACAACCATACAGCCGTTAATCAGCACTTGATGTATTATGCCCTATTTGCTTTTCTGGCTACCTGGTTTCGTGAGATCGTGAAGGATATCGAAGATCGAGAAGGTGATCGTCAGGCGGGTTGTTCAACCTTTGCAGTTCGTTTTGGTGTCAGGTCAAGTAAAGTTATCGCCTTGGTGGTTGTGGCAATATTGGTAGGGACTGTCTACCGATGGGCTGGTATTCAATCTAATACTGGAATGGAGATGGCGTTGACTGTCTTGCAGGGGGGTATCGTCACCTCAATGGCGTTCGTGTGGTGGGCAAAAGACAAATCCTATTATCGCATTGCCTCGCTACTGATCAAAATCATTATGCTACTTGGAACGGTTGTTTTATTATTGCTTTAAACGTGAAAATGATTGTGTATGATTAAGAGGATTAGAAATAAAGATGATTATCAAGTAGCTTATGCTGAAAGCATCCAGAATCCTGCTGCTTTCTGGGCTAATCAGGCTTCCGCTTTTCAGTGGTCTTCAGCATGGAATAAAGTATATGAAGCGGACCTGTCAGGGGGACTAAATAAATGGTTTTTGGATGGCAAACTGAATATCACCGTCAATTGCCTTGACAGGCACTTAGTAACAAGGGGTCATCAAATAGCAATACTATGGGAGCCAAATGATATCAATCAGCCGGGGCGTCAGTTAACTTATGCAGAATTACATGCCGCTGTATGTCAGTTTGCCAATGGCTTGAAATCAAAAGGTATTAAAAAGGGAGATCGCATCTGCTTTTATATGCCCATGATTCCTGAGCTGGTGATAGGCATTCTTGCATGTGCGCGTGTAGGTGCAATTCATAGTGTTGTCTTTGCAGGTTTCTCTGCTGTTTCTTTGGCTGATCGAATAAAAGATGCTTCCTGTAAAATGGTTGTTTGTGCTGATTACAACGATCGGGGTCAAAAACACATCGCAGTAAAAGAGGTCGTTGATGCAGCGATTGCGCAGGAATGCCACTCCATAGAATCTGTCATCGTTGTAAAAAATACAGGAGGAAAAACAAACTGGTTTCAGGACCGCGATCATTGGTGGCATGCGTTGGTGGAAGGACAAGCGATGACCTGTGCCCCGGAAATTATGGATAGTGAAGATCCCCTATTCATCTTATATACGTCTGGGTCAACCGGAACACCTAAAGGCGTTGTCCACACTTGCGGAGGCTATATGGTGTATGCCGGATATTCATTTGAAAATGTATTTCAATATGAGCCGGGCGAAGTCTATTGGTGTACTGCAGATATTGGATGGATCACCGGACACAGTTATATCATCTATGGTCCCTTGTTGAATGCAGCCACAACAGTATTGTTTGAGGGTATTCCCACTTATCCGGATCCTTCGAGGTTTTGGAAGGTCTGTGAGAAGTATAAAGTAAATATTTTCTATACAGCTCCTACGGCTATTCGGGCGCTTATGGCGAAGGGAGATGAATACGTTAAAGGGCATGACCTCTCTTCTCTTCGCGTGCTTGGCACCGTGGGTGAACCAATCAATGAGGAAGCATGGCATTGGTATGATGAGAAAGTAGGTCATGGGAAAGCACCAATTGTTGATACCTGGTGGCAGACAGAAACAGGTGGCATCATGATCACCCCGCTGCCAAATATTACAGATGCTAAACCATGTTACGCATCCTATCCACTCCCAGGCATCCAACCGGTGTTAGTGGATGTCGAGGGTAAAGAAATCGAGGGCAATGATGTTGAAGGATTACTTTGTATTAAGCATCCATGGCCTTCGATCATTCGAACTACTTACGGAGATCATAACCGATGTGTTGATACTTATTTTTCAGCTTTTCCTGGTTATTACTTTACAGGAGACCAGGCCAGAAGGGATGCTGATGGCCGGTATCGGGTGATTGGCCGCGTGGATGATGTGATCAATGTCAGTGGGCATCGAATCGGTACAGCAGAGGTGGAAAATGCAATAAACGAGCATACACATGTTGTCGAAAGCGCAGTTGTTGGTTGTCCTCATCCTATTAAAGGCCAGGGAATTTTTGCTTATGTTATTGTGAAACAGCCTGTCGCTGATGAACACAGTTTTCATGCCGAAGTGAATAATAAACTGACTGAATTAATTGGGCCTATAGCTAAAACGGATCGCCTCATGATCGTCAGTGGTCTGCCAAAAACAAGGTCCGGTAAGATTATGCGAAGACTTCTTCGAAAAGTAGCTGAGCAGGATTATAGTAATCTAGGCGATACCTCTACGTTGCTTAATCCTGAAATTGTAGATGAAATAATTCAGAAATCCCTTGAATCAAATAAATCCTATACACCGAAATGAAACTTAATCATCCACCACTGTATTTGGCTTCAAAATCTCCTCGAAGACAAGAACTACTTTCCTTCGCTGGAATTGAATATACACTCATTGATGTTGATGTGGAAGAAATCCATCCGGATGATATGGATATTGAAGATGTGCCGGAATATTTGGCCAGGATAAAAGCACAGGCAGCTATACCCTTGTTGAAGAACGATGATTTAGTCCTCACTGCCGATAGTGTGGTGATTCACGAAAATAAGATCTATGGAAAACCAGAAAATGAAGCGGAAGCAATTGAAATGATTGGCGCACTTGCCGGTAAGCATCACCTTGTGATTACTGGTGTGTTT
>JBBKWA010000046.1:0-24859 GCA_037968695.1 Saprospiraceae bacterium | reverse complement strand
AAAAGATAGAATGTCAATGAAAAAAGATGCAGGATCAGTAGGGACTAAACTGCCTTCAGGCATACCCCAAAAATCCAGATATAGTGATGCTGAGTTAGAAGAGTTTGATAAACTAATCGATGATAAACTCATTGTCGCCAGAGAACAACTCGAGTTTTATTTAAAGCAACTTGAGGATATGGCCGAAAATCCTGATAATAAAATCAAAAGTTTGGATGACGGTATGAGCAGTTTAGAGAGCGAACGTATAAGCTCTATGGCCGCTCGACAGCAGAAACTGCTGCAACACCTGGAGAATGCCAAAATCAGGATTAAAAACAAAGTATATGGTGTTTGCCGTGAAACAGGCAGGCTGATTTCTAAGGAAAGGTTACGTGCCGTTCCCCATGCTACTTTGTCTATCGAGGCTAAACAAGCCCAGAATTAAATCATCCGGAGATATTTTATTCTAAATCCCCGTTCTTCACTGAATACGGTAACGTGATATAGTGAGGATCGAACTTGAATAAACAATGTCCCTGATAAGTAATGTCTATGTCCAATCGTACAAGTACGGTTTTATTTGTCGTGTTTCTAGTACTCCTGCTTGACCAAATACTCAAGATATGGGTCAAGACGCATATGGAGTATGGTGAAGAGTTTGGGCTGCTTGGATTAAACTGGGCTCGCATCCATTTCGTGGAGAATAAAGGGATGGCTTTTGGCCTCTCATTAGGTGGAAACTGGGGGAAATTGGGCTTAAGTGTTTTTCGTCTTATAGCAGTAGGTTTTCTGATCTACATCATCCGCTCCCTGATCAAAGGAAAAGAGACAATGGGTGTGATATTCTCATTTTCACTGATACTCGCAGGAGCCTTAGGGAATATTCTGGATAGTGCATTTTACGGACTTATCTTTTCCGAGTCTCCATATCATGGAGGTTTAGCTACACTATTTCCTGAAGGTGGCGGATATGCCCCTTTGCTGTTTGGTAAGGTGGTGGATATGTTATACTTCCCATTGATCGATACGATCTTCCCTGAGTGGTTTCCTATTTGGGGTGGGCAGCGATTTCAGTTTTTCAGACCCGTATTCAATATTTCAGATGCAGCCATTTCTACAGGCGTAATAAGCCTGGTCCTCTTTCATCATAGGATATTTAAATCCAAGGATGAACAAGCTAAAAATGAGGCGATCGAACCAACTGAGACTGGCGGTGAACCAGGGGCCGATACGGCCGGCGATTCTTCAGAATAAATTATTTAAGTATTTGCTCAGGAATGAGCGTGGAGCGTTTTTCCTTTGTTAAGGCCGTTGAATGATTTGTATAAGGCTAATCGTAGGATGGAAGATGGGAGCGAACGATTTGTCCGGGAGAAATCCTGAAGAAAAAAGTTTTGGGATGGGATTACTCGAGTAAAAATTGTGCTAATATTGCCTTCTTTTATTTAGACAAAAAGCGATTAATCGCTTTCACAGCATTGCTCACACGCTGGTAGTCTATAGCATAATGCATATATTTTCCGTCTTTATCGGCAACCAAAACTCCGGCATTCTTCAGTATTCGAAGGTGCTGAGAAGCAATGGACTGCTCAATCTTGAGCGTGTTGTAAATCTGATTGACCTGTATGTTTTTGTTACAATCCAAAAACTCCAAGATCTTCAGACGAAGAGGATGTGCTAATGCTCGCATGAGCTCCGTAGACATCGTGAGCTTCTCTTGCTGAAAGGTGACCTTAGTCCTTTTCATACATTTCCTTATTTTGAGTTAAACCTTAGCAACAAATTTGCAATTAAGATTTGACTCTTGCAAATGATATTACAAAAAAAATTCATCTGTAATACCATGGCAATCACCGTTTAGCACCTAATTCGTTGATTGTTAATGAAATGTAAAAAAGTTGGGGGGAAATTTTTTTTTTAATCTTCACAGTATCAGGCCCTTAAATGGGCTACCTAAAGCAAAGATTTAGCCAGCTAGCTCTTCTACCAGCTTAGAGATTTGGTTTAATCGGTCTTTATCAAGAGAGTAGTAAATGAATTTACCTTGTCTTTCAGTAAGCACTACACCAGCACGTCGGAGTATGGCCAAATGTTGTGAGGCAACAGACTGTTCGAGTCGCAGCTTAATGTAAATGTCAGTGACAGTCATCGTAGCATGCTCTTCGAGCAAATCAATTACACGTTGTCTAAGTTTGTGGTTAACAGCACGTAGTACGAGTACGGCTTTACGGAGATCAGCGTAATTTAATTCAATTTCACTGGTTCCTTTCCTCAAACTTACAATTTCAGTCTTCTTTTTCATCATGAGCGAGATTATATCGGATTCATGTTTGAATTATCATAAACCATACCATATTAATTTTAACAATGGTTAAATTGCAGACAATCAGTGATTTACGTTTTGCATTAGATTTATATACATCAGCTTTGAAATATTTAATCAATCCAGATAATGATTGAAATCCCTATAAACACTATGGATTAACTCCTTTTTTAGCTTTAGTGATATTAGGAGGCTTTAAGTAGAAAGGAACGAAATGAAGAGGATCCTCCAGATGCCCATTTTGATATTGTGCCAGGGCTATAGAAATTAAATGGCGAGCACTACACTGGATGTTGGTATCCACCGTAAGGTTGCCTACTAAATTGGCCAAAACCCCAATTTTCACTGCGCCATCTCCGCAACTAATGATATTTACCTCTTTAGGAATTTCATCTAAGAAAAAAGCTTCATTGAGAATAACGGAGGATACGGGCCATATTTCCTCCAAATTACGATCGTACAAAGCGGCATAGACTTCATTTCTTCGTGCATCAATCATCGGTAAAGCAAATTCAGCCTCAGGATGTTGCTTAAAAGCAGCGTGTGCCAGCGCCATCAAGGTTGGAACCGACACCAAAGGCTTTCCTAATGCATAGGCCATAGCCTTCCCTGTAGCACTACCTACCCTAAGGCCTGTGTAAGAACCCGGTCCAGCACTCACGGCAATCGCCGAAAGCTCTTTGGGTTTGATTTTCTCATCCGCCAGGAGTTGTTCAATAGCCGGAACCAATAAGGAAGTATGATTCATTCCCTCATTCATGTCATTGAAGGCGACTAAAGCATCATCCTTGCTTAAAGCAATGGAACAAACTTTGGTGGATGTCTCTATATGAAGTATATACATATTACAGCTAGCTACAATTTGTAGCTAATAATAGGATAACGGATAATTTGATCAAATGGTTTAATGACCATTGATCAAATAGCTTAATTGTCTGTTAAAAGGAGAATGGGGGTAATGCCATAGCCCAACGTTTGAGCGTTAGGAGCAGGACTAGTTTACACTAAGGACCGCCTTGTATTCCTTTTCGCTATTGAGTATTTTAATAGCAGTGGCCAGTTCAGGGTCGTTTTTTAGTTGGTGCTTCACCAATCCGGTTTCATAGTAGTACCGGCTTATGATTTCTCTTTCTATGACCAGGATAATTTCTTTCATATGGCTGTCGATTTGCCTGGCTTTTTCTTTTTCCACTAAGGCTTTTAATTGGTCAACCTGCTTTGCGACATCACTTGAATAACTTTCTTTTTTGGCAATGGCCTTGAGTTCATTGAGCGCGACATCAGTTTCTGTTTCAAAATCAAAATCACTCTTTTCCAGGAACTTTGTGAAGGCACCAAAATCATTAAAATGGAAACTTTCCATAGGACCAATACTGTCCAGTCCAATGCAATATGCTGTAGCAAAATTGAATATGGCATTTTGCTTAATAAGCTTTTTTATGATAAGCGGGTTTTTCTCTGCCTCGAGTGGAATATCAGGTTTTACACCACCTCCATCTAGTACCGTTCTGCCAGCTCTCGTTTGGAACTTAGCTCTTTGGCTATCCGGAATGTGCAAACGCTCCCCATTTTTATATTCCACCGACTGGATACATCTACCACTTGGAATGTAGTATTTGGAGGTGGTCAGCTTTACCTTGGCATTGTAACCAATATCAAAAGTGTTTTGCACAAGCCCTTTGCCATAAGACAACTGACCTATGATGACACCACGATCTAAATCCTGCATGACCCCGGAAACAATCTCAGATGCAGAGGCTGAATTTTCATCTATCAAAACCACCAGTTTAATTGTTTGATCTACAGGTTCATTCCTTGTTTTGTAGGACTTATCCTCTTCCACGACTTTGCTTCTGGTCGTCACCACAGTTTCTTCAGCAGGAATAAATACATTACACACATTAATAGCTTCGCGAAGGAGTCCACCCCCGTTCCCCCGCAAATCAAGGATTACCCCTTGTAAATTCTTAGATTCGGTCTTTAAATCCCGCAATGCATTAGCAACATTCCGTCCGGCATCTCTAGTAAAAGTAGTCAGTGAGATATAGCCTATGTTGTCTTCCAACATTCCAGTGTACGGCACATTTTTTCCATCCCTGCCTCCTCGGATAATCGTCAAATTTATTATTTCAGTTTGGCCTGGTCGCTGAATATCCAGATTCATTTCACTCCCGGGAATGCCACTTATGATATCCATCACATCATCAGGAGACCGTTCATCTGTTGATTCACCATTGACCGTTTTGATTTGATCGCCAACGCGAAGTCCCGATTCAAAAGCGGGAGAATCTTCAATGATTTTGATGATGACCAGATCGTTTCCAATTTTTTTAATCTTAAGCCCGGAGGAGGCTTCACCCTCCTCATTCTTAAATCGCCACCCTTCTATCTGCGATTCTGAAAAGTAGTTGGTAAATGGATCCAATGTGGCCAACATAGCATCGATCCCTACCTTCATGATCTGATTGGGGTCAACCTCATCGACATAATTCGAGTTGACTTCTTTATATAAGTTGCTGAAGATTTCGAGATTCTTAATGATATCGAAATAACGCCCTTTTTGTATCGCGGTCGCGGCTACCCCAAATAACAAGGCAAAAACAACAATTCCGCCAAATAGTAAATTCCTTTTCATAACAACTGCTTGATCCTGTAAATGTACGCGGATATGTAATAATATGTAACGCCAATCGGGGGATGAAAAGTTTACTGTTTACTTTAAAAAGGGTTAAGCCTCAATTAGGAAGAGGGTAGAAGAGCGGTAGGAGTAGTAGAATTAGGATCAATTGGAAAATAAGATACCAGACTTTTGGCCCCTATAATGTAATTGCGCTCAGAGAAATAGTCTGTCAACACGCTGCTATTTTGCCCTTTACATTCTTTTCGTCTTGCAAAACCCCTCGTTGATATCTATTCTCTCACAGGAATCTGTAATTACTACTAAATTCACTCTATATAATATAATAGCAATGAAACTTAAATTCAATTCTCCTGTAATACTGACATTTTCACTGCTTTGTGTTGCGGTATTCATTTTGGACAAAGTAATGGCCGGTACGTTGATGCCTTATTTTACTTTAGGCCATGTCAATACCTCAAACCCGATCTCCATGCTTACGCTGTTTACCCATGTCATTGGGCACGGTAGTATTGAGCATCTACTGGGGAATCTAACGTTTATTCTATTGGTGGGTCCGATCGTTGAAGAGAAGTATGGGGACAGAAGAACCCTGTTTATGATCATCATCACCGCGCTGATCACCGGAATATTAAATATTTTGTTTTTCCATACCGGATTGATGGGTGCTAGTGGAATCGTATTTATGTTGATTCTACTGGTGAGTTTCACCAATACCAAAAGCGGCGAAATACCGGTAACCTTTATTTTAGTAGCGCTTCTCTTTATCGGAAAAGAAATCATCCAGAGCCTCGGAACCGATCAAATTTCACAGTTTGCTCATATCATCGGAGGGGTCTGCGGAAGCGTGTTTGGTTTTATCAACAGACCGGGCAGCAAATAAGCGTCCTCGTTTTTTGATACCCGCTAATAGTTGGTGAGTATGTTATGATCAATATTATTTCAGCTATTTCGTGTTTAATTAGTCGAGAACGACTTGATACTGGTAGATATCTCCCAGTCATTTTATTACTTCTTTGTTATTCTCTGCGTATTTTGGGGCTCTTTTTGATGAAACAACCACTTTTTTCAATATTCACAATCATATTATGAAGGCAATACTTCTCTTTGGGCTCTTAGCCCTCACTCTGGCCATTGGCTGCACATCAGCTGATACAAAATCACAAAAATTGGAATATCCTGTCACCAACAAAATTGACCATGTCGATACCTATCATGGAATAGATGTCGCTGATCCTTATCGATGGCTTGAAGATGATACATCGAAAGCGACGACAGAATGGGTCGTAGAACAAAACAAAGTCACCTTTGGTTACCTGGATCAAATTGACTGGAGAGATAACCTAAAAAAGCGCATTGAGTCATTAGTAGATTATGAGCGTATTTCAGCACCGTTTAAGCGCGGTGATTTTGAGTATTATTACCGAAACACAGGATTGCAAAACCATAGTGTCTTATACCGTAAGCCAAAGGATAATAAAGATGCTGAGCCGGAAGTATATCTGGATCCAAATTCATTTTCAGAAGATGGTACCACAGGATTGTCAGGTGTATCTTTTACAGATGATGGCACATTGACCGCACATCTTGTGACAGAAGGAGGTTCTGACTGGAGAAAGGTGATTGTTATGGATGCTGTAAAGAAGGAAGTCATTGAAGATACTTTAATCAATGTCAAATTCAGTGGCACATCCTGGTATAAGAATGAAGGATTTTACTATAGTAGTTATGACAACCCAAAGGATGGAAGCCAGCTATCCGGAAAAACGCAACACCATAAGTTGTATTATCACAAACTAGGGACGCCCCAGTCTACCGATGCCCTTGTCTTTGGTGGTGCCAAACAACCGAATCGATATATCGGTGGGTATGTAACAGAAGACAATAATTTTTTAATCATTTCCGCTGCAGAGAATACCAGTGGAAATCAACTGTATGTGAAGTCACTTTCAAGCCCGAATAACCCATTGATTCAACTCGATGATGATTACTTCACATCCCTAAATTATGTAGATAATGACGGAACGCGTTTCTTATTGTCGACAGATATAGATGCACCAAATTATAGGGTCATAGCCGTGGACATTACGAATCCCGGAAAAGAAAACTGGACAGATGTCATTCCAGAAACAAAAAATGTACTCCTAGCCGGTTCAGGTGGCGGATACCTCTTTGCGAAATATCTGATTGATGCGAAAACGGCTGTAAAGCAGTACGATTTCAAGGGTAAATTGATACGGGATATCGAGCTTCCGGGCATAGGTACTGCTTCAGGTTTTGGTGCTAAGAAAACTGAAAAAGATTTTTATTATTCTTTTACTTCCTTTACGGACCCATCATCCATCTATCATTATGATATGGAAACCGGGGCGTCCACCTTGTATTTGCAACCTAAAGTAGACTTCAATCCTGAGGACTATGAAACCAAGCAAATATTCTATACAAGTAAGGACGGGACAAAAGTGCCGATGTTTATTGTGCACAAAAAAGGACTTAAGCAGGACGGTACAAATCCAACCATGCTTTATGCCTATGGTGGTTTTAATATCAGCCTTACCCCAAACTTCAGTGCCATGCGTGTCGCGTGGTTGGAGCAAGGAGGTATTTGGGCTCAGCCAAACCTTCGTGGAGGAGGGGAGTATGGAGAAGAATGGCATGAAGCCGGTACTAAGATGCAGAAGCAGAATGTATTCGACGATTTTATAGCAGCAGCTGAATATCTCATCAAAGAGAAGTACACCTCCTCTGAGCGGTTGGCGATATTTGGCGGATCAAATGGGGGCCTTCTGGTTGGCGCGACTATGGCTCAGCGACCAGAATTAATGAAGGTCGCCATTCCGGCAGTCGGTGTCATGGATATGCTTCGATATCACACATTTACAGCTGGAGCTGGTTGGGCGGCAGATTATGGTACAGCGGAGGATTCAAAAGAGATGTTTGAATATCTTAAGCAGTATAGTCCGGTGCATGCATTAAAGCCGGGAACTTCCTATCCTGCCACTTTTATTACCACTGCTGATCATGATGATAGAGTAGTACCTGCCCATTCATTTAAGTTTGCTGCTGTCCTCCAAGAGCGTCAGGGAGGGGATGCACCAACCCTGATTCGCATTCAAACCAATGCGGGTCATGGATCGGTTTCAACGACACAACAAATTGAATTACAAACAGATATGTTCGCTTTTGCCTGGGAGAACATGGGTTTCAAACCAGACTTTTCTGAAGTCGTAAAGGATTAAGATAAAAGCCCGGCAAGTCCGGGCTTTTATTTTTTAAACCTTTATCCAGAAGGGTAGAAATATTGAATAATGGCTATCTTAGCCCCAATAATTCAATATACGAGATGGAGAGTCCTAACTATAGTCGTAAAGGAAGTTGCTTCCTACAATTTATTCTCATTTTTGTCCTTTTCATCATCATGATGATCTGGATCTATTACAAGAATTTCTCGCTTACGTTCTAAGCACTCGTTTACCTTCCTAAAGTATCGGGGATTCGAAGTTTACCAAATGGGTAAACTTATCCAGCCTGTTTTGCACTTCAATAGTGTCAAGACCTCGTAAGCCTTCCGTTCCGAATTTTTCCACGCAGAATGATGCCATGGCTGATCCGCAGACAATACCTTGCTTCAGTACCTCAAAACTTAAATGATCCCGACTGGCTAAATAGCCCATCAATCCTCCTGCAAAGGTATCTCCGGCTCCGGTAGGATCCTGAACTTCAGTTAAGGGTAGTGCAGGTGCAAAGAACACTTGATTTTCACCAAACAGTAGTGCTCCGTGTTCGCCCTTCTTGATTACAAGGTATTTTGGTCCCATTGCGCTGATGACTTGACTTGCCGTCACCAGTGAATATTCTCCTGATAACTGACGAGCTTCTTCATCATTGATGATGAGTAAATCTATATCACCTAAGACGTCCTTTAAATCAGTCATAGCGCTGTCCATCCAGAAATTCATGGTATCAAGGGCAATCACCTTTGGGCGCTTTGTCATTTGACCGATGACACTCTTTTGAATTGCAGGGGTAAGGTTGCCAAGCATGACATAATCACTATTACTTTCAGAAGGACTGAGTTTTGGGTCAAAGTCTGCGAGTACATTGAGTTCAGTGACCAGTGTATCACGAGCATTAAGGTTGTGATGGTATTTTCCGGCCCAGAAAAAGGACTTTCCACCTTTTACAATTTTAATTCCGGAAGTATCTGCCCCTCTTGCTTTTAACGCATCCAGTTCACTTTGAGGGAAATCTTCCCCTACAATGGAAACGATGCTGATATCCTCCACAAAGTAGGATGCTGCCCAGGCAATGTACGTACCGGCACCACCGACGATTCGTTCGGCTCTGCCAAACGGTGTTTCGATATCATCGAAGGCCACGGACCCAACTACTAATAAACTCATTTCTGATTTTTTTTATGAACGGGCAAAGGTAAGCATTGAAGGGTTAACGGGACACGGTCAACGGTTAACGTATTGCTGTTACATGGAGTTTGTTCCTTCAACTTTTTTAAGGCGGAAGGGCGGAAGGGCGGAAGGGCGGAAAGGCGGAAAGGCAGAAAGCAGCTTCGGTTAAAACCACATTAGATGAGCGTGATCATACTTACTCAAATTCCCGCTAAGCGGGAGTAGCGGAATTGACCGATTAGACTGTGCCAAACTAGCGCCGTAGGTGCTATATCTTCGTAGCACAGACGTGCCCCGAAATATCTTCAAGCGCTGTAGGTGCGACACTTGCAGCGCTGCTTGTCTAAGGGTAAATGGGACATGATCAACGGTAATCCGTTTTCCATTAAACCTTAAACCTTTAGTTAGCCCTAAGCCCTATGCCCTATGCCCTATGCCCTATGCTTCCCTCCTCCAATCACTTTTCTTCCCCAACCCCATCGCCAACGAAAGACTAATAATATACCAGAAATAAAAAACCTGTAAAGGAATAAAAAGCTTGAGAAGATCAGTTCGATTGAAAAATGAAGCAGAAGCTTTGATCACGAAATAGTCGGCAAACCATTTTACTAATAATAAAATAACGAATGGTTTCCAGGGGATTAGGGCCAGTACGGCAGTAGCGAAAGTAAGCAACAGAAGAAAATGGTAGAGGCCAATAAAGCTCCAGATGTTTATTATCACCTTACTTTTCAGCCCTTTGTTTTTCCCTGCCCATCGAAGTCGTTGCGCTATCAAGGCTTCCCATGTCTTTTTCCCTTCGGTATAGACGATTGCCTTATCAGATTTTAAGAAGGAGATTCCATTTGGAAAAGCAGCACGCATTTTTTCGATTAAAAACATATCATCTCCTGAAGCATATTTGTAGTTCCCTTCATATCCATTGATCTCCTTAAAAGCAGCTTTGGCGAAAATCATATTCGCCCCATTGGCGATATCGTGCAATCCGGAAGTAATCCCGGCTCCAGTGATGAGCATCAGGGTGAGTTGTTCTACTTCCTGCATCTTTTCCAACATATCGTGCTTGTTGGGCAGAACTACCGGGCCTGTTTGGAATACACTTTTATTTTGGACAAAGGCATTGACCGTGGTGCTTAGCCAGTCTTCACCAAAGACACAATCTGCATCGATGACTAAAATATGTTCATGTTTTGCTTTGTCAACGGCTAACGTAATACCGGATTTTTTAAAAGCCGGTGCATGGATATACTCTGGAAAATCTTTTAGTTGGAAATAATGAACTTGTTCATTCGCGATCGCTCGAATTTTGTCGATCGTTTCGTCTGAAGAGTGATCATCGACAATGATGATTTCGAAAAGCGCTGCAAGATATTTTTGATTGAGAATGGACTGAATGCAGCCGTGAATGTTTTTTGCCTCATTATGAGCAACGATGACGATGGATACGCCATGTGATGGAATATCTACTGAAGCAGGTATGTATGTGGGCGTATGACTCCAGTACACGAGATAATAGCCTTGTAAGAAGGCATAGACCGCAGCAAATCCAAGCGCTATCCAAAGAATTAACATCAGCAGGATGATTCAATCAGCATCAAAAGAGGTCTTTGTACTCGGTGTCAGTACGCCTTCGAGGAGCTCTTTCTATTGGGGGAAGGGACAGTTCTGAATCGTTTTCTTCTCTGATGATCTCTTCGAAATCTACTAATTCCCCTTCTTCTCTGGCTTGATAGGCATTTGAAAGTGATTTTACTTTTCTATCCAAAATTGCTTTTCCAAATAAGAAACCACTGAGAATAGGAAATCCAATAACACTTAGGACTATTCCGAGAATTCCCCCGAGAGGATTCCGCTTCAATAGTGCCCACATGTATTTGATGAAATTAAGGACGGTCTTATAATTGATGATCAATGCGCCTGCGATGAGCACCGGAGCTACCCACGAAAGCACAGTGAACAAACCTTTCGCAAGAAAGAATAACCCGACAAAGATCATCACCATAAAAGCGAATCCTATGATTCCGTTAAACTTGATATTAAATCCTTGACTCATTATTGTTTGATTGTTCAGTATTCAACTAATATAACTCCTTTCGAAGGATAATAGTTTCTGTTTTTCGACAAACAAAGGGATGAAACGAAAAACGAAAATCGAAGCGTAGCGTAGATCCCGCCCCGAACGGGCGGCGGGAGACAAAAACGAAAAGTAAGGATTGTTTAAATGGGGAAGTGTTTAAATGGTTAATTTCCGCTCACCGCTCACCGCTCACCGCTCACCTTTAACCCCTTCCGCTAAGCGGAACTAAATGCTCTTCTGCCTTCCCGATGTTTCGGGAGCCGCTTCCTCTCTTCCGCCTTTCTGCCCTTTTCGCTTACCCTTCCTCTACGGAAGCTACCTGAAACTGCATATCATGAAGTCGCTTATATTTTCCTTGATTGATGTCTAGAAGTTCATCATGCGAACCAGATTCTACGACCCTTCCTTTCTCAAGTACAATGATTCGATCCGCATGGCGGATAGTCGTCAATCTATGGGCGATGATAATGGACGTTCGTTTTTCGATAAGTTTTTCGATAGCATATTGGATAATGCTTTCTGTTTCAGTATCAATCGAAGAGGTGGCTTCATCGAGAATGAGAATTTCCGGATCATAGACCAGGGCTCTGACAAAGGAGATTAATTGGCGTTGTCCCATAGATAGGTTGCCTCCTCTTTCAGCAATTGTATAATCATACCCACCGGGCAATGCTTCAATAAAAGTATGCGCACCAATTACTTTGGAAGATGCTAACATTTTTTCGCGGGAAATATCAGGATTGCGCAACGAAATATTATCCCAAACGGTTCCTGAAAAAAGGAATACATCTTGAAGGACGATGGCTAGTTTACTGCGGAGATCTTCAAGTTTGTAATTACGTATTTCAATACCATCGATGTAGATATTCCCTTCACGGACATCATAAAAACGGTTGAGCAAATTGATGATGGTTGATTTACCGGAACCTGTACTGCCGACAATGGCAAGCGTTTCGCCCTCTGGAATTTTTAATGAGATATCTTTCAAAACATCATTCACCCCATCATAGGCAAAAAACACTTTATCGAATTCAACGACACCCCGAAACGGTGCATCTGACACAGTCGCGGTTGGCGATTCCTTTGTGGTTTCATCACTATCCAGAATATTAAAAATACGTTCACCGGCGACCATCGCCATTTGGAGCGTATTGAATTTGTCCGCAAGGAATCGCATTGGTCGGAACAGCATATTGACATAGACAGGGAAAGCAATAAGTGCGCCCATCGTCACCGAACCACCTATTACGTTTTGTGCTCCCCACCATACCATCAGACCCAATGCAATCGCAGCGATAATTTCAACGACAGGAAAGAAAATTGCATAATACAGGATAGCGTTTAGATTCGCCTGCGTGTATTCTCTATTGATGACTTTAAATTTATCGCGCTCCTGATCTTCGGCATTAAAAATTTGAACGACTGACATGCCTGTAATGCGTTCCTGTAGAAATGCATTCAATCTCGATATTTGAATCCGAACTTTTTGATAGGAGACTTTGACTTTTTGTTTAAAGATCCAAGTCGCTACCATAATCAAAGGAATGGTCATCAAACAGATTAAGGTGAGTCGCGGGCTCGTGTAAAACATCACGGCGATCACGACGACAATACTCAACAGATCTGCAGCTATAGTAATCACACCTTCCGAAAAAACCGTTTTAATGGTTTCGATATCATTGATGTTTCGGGTCGTCAGATTGCCAATAGGCGTTTTATCGAAATAGGAAATGCGGAGGTTGGTAATTTTTTTAAATACGCTCACACGCAGATCCTTGATCACGGTATGCCCAAGTAGATTCGTTAGAAATATAAAGGTATACTGGAGTATCCCCGTCAAGAGGAGCACGCCGGCAAAAATCAAACACATCCTGACGAGCCCGTCCGCGTTTGGTTTGATGATATAATCATCGACGATGACATTGATCAGATAGGGCTGTAACGTGGAAAGTGGAGCCAGAATGATGGCCAGCAGGATACTGAGTGACAGCAGCTTGCGATAGGGCATAGCCAGTTTGAACAATCTGACCAACAGTTGCCAGTCAAGGGTTTGTTTTTCTTCTGATGTATTCTGACTCAAAGTGGTGGTAAAATTAACTTACTAAGTACACTAAATAGTGAAAAGGCCTTATTTGTTGTCGTTATTACAATTTTCCTTCATCTGCAAAGCTATAATAAGTCGCTTCACCAATGATAATGTGATCGAGAATTTTAATATCGATAAAATTGCCGGCCGCATTTATTTTTTCCGTCAAACGAATGTCCTCAATTGACGGAGACGTAGCTCCTGAAGGATGGTTGTGGGACAGAATGATCGAAGAAGCCTTCCGTTCCAATGCTTTTTGAAAGATGATTTTCGGATCGACCACCATGGCAGACATACCTCCTACATGTATTTCTTCAATCGAAATCACCTTTGATCTTCGATCCAATAATATGATCCAAAACGCTTCCTGCGTCAGATCTCGCATTCTCGGATGCAGTAGCTCATAGGCATCCAGGCTCGATGATATCTGTCCTCTTTTTACGGCACTTTCAGTGACTCTCCGACGTCCCAATTCCAGTGCTGCAGTAATAGACACTGCTTTCGCTTCCCCAATCCCTTTTATCTGCATCAGTTCATGAACAGACAATTTCGAAATAGCCGCCAGACTGTTGTCATGCTTCGCCAACAATTCTTTAGCCACATCAAGCGCAGATTTGTTTCGCGTCCCGATACGCATGAGGATGGCGATCAGTTCGGCCTCAGACAGCGACCGGGAGCCGTGCTCCATCAGCTTCTCTCGAGGGCGATCAGCCAGCATCCAAGTGGAAATGGGATTGTTTTTATATGGATAGTCTTCGGGCAAGGGCTGGTGGCTGATGGAAAAGGGTTAACGGTGAACAGGAGGAAGGGCGGAAGGGCAGAAGGGCAGAAAGCGCTTTTTAAACGTTCATTGTTTTCTGATTTTTCCTTTGCGAGTTGTGATAAAATTTGCAATCATTTTATTTAGCCTTTTAGCGAAACCAATAAGTTCTTGCCCCTTTTTTTTGTCAACGTACCCCTGCTTTATTGCAATATAAAGTTGGGTGCGCAATTCTCCACCGGATGCCTTTGCTATGTATAGGTACCTTATAAAAGCTTTATTTGTATGAAGTTCAAAACCTTCCGCGATGTTTGAAGGTATCGACACAGAGCTACGCTGCATTTGATCTCGTAAGCCATAATCTCTACAGCTTTTCAACGTACTGTAGATTCCATCACAAAGTTTTAAGCCCTCTTGCCAAATACGTAAGTCTTCAAACGAGTGGTAACTACTTTCCATACCATATAGTGTCATGGAGTCTTAAAAGATGACCATTCATAGCTAAAAGAAACCAAGTTTTTAATTTAAAAAGCCTTCCGCCTTTCTGCCCTTCTGCCCTTCCGCCTTTATAATCTCATGAAAGAGCTTTCTCTAAATCCAAGCGCAAATCTTCAAACGCTTCTATCCCGACGCTCAGCCTTATCAACGAATCTGTAAGCCCTGACTCTAGTCTTTGTTCGCGGGGGATAGCGGCATGAGTCATGGATGCCGGGTGTCCGATTAGGGATTCTACACCTCCGAGGGATTCGGCGAGGGCGAATAGTTTTGTGCTGCTTAATACTTTATTGGCGGCTTCGATGCTATCGTCTTTCAGGTCAAAAGAGATCATGCCTCCGTAGTTACTCATTTGTGAAGTGGCCAAAGCGTGTTGCGGATGAGATTTTAATCCGGGGTACATGACTTTACCGACCTTCGGATGTTGGTCCAGGTATTCGGCGAGTTTCATCGCATTTTCGCAGGCGCGATCCATTCGGACATGTAGAGTTTTTATTCCGCGCAAGACGAGGAAACAATCCTGAGGTCCTGGTACGCCCCCACTGGCATTTTGGATGAATTTTAATTTTTCTGCAATTGCTTCATCGCTGGTGGCGACTCCGCCCATCACGACGTCGCTGTGTCCGGCGATATATTTTGTGATCGAGTGATGCACTAAAGTAGCTCCCATAGCTAATGGGTTTTGTAGGTATGGTGTGGCGAATGTATTGTCTACGCAAACGGGTATACCATATTGGCTGGCGATATCACATATTGCTTTGATATCTGTGATTTGTAAGGTTGGGTTGGTTGGTGTTTCCAGCCAGATTAGTTTTGTCTCCGGACGGATTGATTTTTTAACCAACTCGATGTCAGTCATATTAATGTATCGGCTTTTTATTCCCATCGGCCCGTATACTTTGACGAGGAGTCGGTAGGATCCGCCGTAGAGGTCGTTTCCGCAGAGTATTTCATCACCTGATTTGTACATTTTGATTACGGCGTCCATGGCGGCGAGCCCGCTGGCGAAACAAATACCGTGCTTTGCGCCTTCCAATATTGCCAGGCTTTCCTGGAGGGCATCACGGGTTGGGTTTTGGGTTCGGGCGTATTCGTAGCCTTTATGTACTCCTGGTGCTGACTGCACGTAGGTAGAGGTTTGGAATATTGGGGTCATAATCGCACCTGATGATGGATCAGGGGTTACGCCTGCGTGGACTGCTTTTGTGCCAAAGCCTTGCTTATCGTTTGTGCTCATTGTATTTGTATTTAGGGGGGCAAAGGTAATAAAACAGCTAAGGTCTGTGGGATGACAATGACGAAGGGGGGTAGAGGGTCGATCAGCGGGTGTTTTTTAATTGTATAGCCCTGAAGCATTCGAAATTTAAAGTCTTAGAATTGCATTCATCTAGGATGTGCCTTTCCACTCTTCAAAACAAAAAAGGCGAACCCATTCCTGGATTCGCCTTTGGAAAAAAGAATGATTGTTTATTTTTTTCTAAACTTTGAAAGCCCTTCCTGTAGCGTTCCATCTTTTTTACGCTGGATCAGCATATTTTGGATCTCACTCTTTGTATATGCATTTCTTAAATCCTTGTTTTTTTGCGCCGGTGCATGATGCGCAACGGATTGACCATCTGGCTTCACCATACCTCTGACAACTGAATCATCATTCACGATTTGTGCAATACCATTTTCAAAATAGATAGGGTAGCCATAGTCGTCTGTGATATAGTAGTAGTTGTTTGATTTGTCTTTATCTGCTAATACATCATAGACATCTGCGATCATGACGAGGTAGTAGTAGCCGGTGATATTAGGTACCTCATAGGACCAATCAAAATTGTCCTGTGATCCGGAGACAGCCTGCGAAATACTTGATCCACCAGGTACATCGACATGATTCCACCAGTTGCCACTCAAGCCTGGACCACTTTGCATTTCCCCGTTTTGACCTGGGCTACCGAAATCATTGGAGTAGTAGTCGAAAAGTAAAAACCCATAATCATTCGCATCGTATGCATTGTAGTAGAGGTAAGTTACACCCCAGTCAGAGGAAGCTCTTGCCGCCTCGGTACCGATATTATAAACATTGTAGCTCAATGATCTTTCTCTTGGTGAAGCACCTACCTGGCTATCATACAATCCCCAGGGAACTAAATCAACATTTCCGGTCGAGGTTGGATCGGTTGGATCATTAGGATCGATATCCCCTTTTGTATTGGTGGCCACATAGGCTACGTTAGCGAAGTCTGGTGAAACGAAGAAGTTATAATCGATCCAGATAAACCCTTGGTTGCCCCAGAATTCACCCCATGAGTTGACAATTCTAAAAGCACCATTAGGTCCTTTGTTGTCATCATATCCAATGATCGTCATCGAATGACCTGCATGTTGTCCAACGCGATCAAATGATGTGTGTCCATTTAATACCTGATCTGAATCCCAGGTCATAAAATTATCACCAAGTCGTGCACCAAAACCAACAGGTCTGTCATTGGCTATTTGCTGCTTGATGGCACTGACATCGAGATCAACTGATCTATAGTTTGCGATTTTAAAGTTTCCGGCTTCATTATTCCAGGAGCTCTGCGTACCCTGCGCACAATTCTGGATATCTGTGTAAGGTGCCGTATTCATTTTAGCGACACCGCGGTTTTGCATGACATCTAAAGCAGAGTATAAATAAGTACCACTGCAATCAGGGCCACGTTGATCAGATGGAATGGATAAGAATAGATCTTTTGGGCTAAATTGATTGTTGGCCTGAGCTAACTGTGATGGACTAAAATTTTGATCCTGTGCTTCAATCATAGTTTTGAGGTTGTAGCCTAATGCCCATGCTACACATGTACCGTATTGCCCCTGATCACCAATAGGAGGAAGGTACTGTGAGATATCATACTGACTTGGTACGGTGCCGGTGCCGAAGTAGATGTTCGCAGGTACATTGTCGTCAGTTTCGTTGTCGAATGCACCAAGACCATATTCGAGGCCTGTTGGATTGTTGTCCGGAGTGACTGAATCGTCTTTGTCGCAAGACGAAAAAAGTGCCAGTACGAAAATGGCTAATAAGAAGGATGCGTAAGTTTTCATGATTTTTAATTATTAGGTTTTATAATTGGTTACATTCCTTTATCGCAGGAAGGATTAAAAGGTCATCAGGTTATTTAAAAAAAATGCCCGGAAAATTTCCAGGCATTCACTGATTTGGGGTTTTCGGCAGTATTTACGGGGCTTCTGAAAGTATATAGCTGCCAGCCATATTGGGTTTTATGTTGTCATCATCACTGGTATAAATGCGTTTTCCAAGGAAATAGCTTCCGGAAAAGTCAACGGATTCGAAGGCAGAGATTTTCCGGACGAAACATCGACTCGAAAACTTAGTGTTACCGGCAAGGACTTTTTTTCCGCCTTTGGCATAATCCATCATAAAGTCTTCATGGAAATGGGCATTGGAGAGGTCTACCGTGCCGTTTAATTCCAGGTTGCTCAGCTGGGACTTCCCATAGACAGAGATCGCTTGAAGCAAAAGATGGTTGCCGATATTATTTCCGAATAGGGAGAGGTCTTCGTGGCATCGCGAATATTGGACAAGAAGATCCTGACCGAAATCGCTTTCATCAATTCGGCAATTGAGTAAAAATGAATTCCGCTGAAGATCAAGGGATTTTCTAAACAGGCATTTGCCTATCTGAAGACCACTTTGGAAGACGGCATCGTTGATAGCCACCTCCTCATCAAAGACACAATCTTCAAAAACAACTGATTTTAGGAAATGGAGCTTTCTGTTTTCTTGCCTTGTCCAGGAGATTTTCCCTTTAAATGTGCAGTTGGTAAAACGTAACTGACTCCTCACATATATAGATTGTGGGGAGTCTTGTGCAAAAATCCGATCGAAATCAATTTCAAGATCAAACCTTTGTCCCTCAACGGTATAGTTTTCTCCTTTGTGAAGAGCGGATAGTAAATCCTTCTCAGGCGAGGAAGGGTTTTTCATCACGGCGCTGCAAGCGATCAGAATAAAACACACCAGCGCTGTCAGGTAAATTACAAAATGCCTCATTTTCATAGCGATTTTACCCGTTTATCGCAGGAAGGATCCAAAGGTCATCAGGATTATAATGTTTTTTTGAAAAAAATTGGATTATGCCCTCTTTCGAAAGCCAAACCAGAAGAGAAACCCAATAATTAGTAGGGATATACCAACGAAGATCAGCGATGTTGGGATCTTCTTTCGAAAGCTGACTTGCCCGTCTTTACCCATCAATACCATTCCTGACCAGTAATATGGATGCTTTTGGGATTCGTCAGCACCTTCAAGAAAAGCCAGTTTCGCATTTCGCAATGCTTCACTTTTCGATGCACCACCGGCCAGATAGTCAAAAAACAAATTGGTGATTTTTGTGCTGGTTTTTTCATCTACCCGCCAAAGAGACATAAGCGTGCTGGGGCAACCTGCGAAATTAAGGCTGTAGGCCAGGGAGATCATGCCTTCCCCTTCCTGAAGACTACCGATACCACTTTCGCAGGCATTTAGGACGGCCAGATCAGCATTAAGAGTAAGTCCATACAATTCATATGCATGCAGGTAGCCGTCCTCTTTTTGTTCACCAATTTCTTTAGCCAGTACCAATTTAGACCGCATAGGATCTGTTCCATTTGTGATAGCGTGTGTGCCAAAATACAAGACATTACCTTTGTGCAGATTCGATTTTATATTCGATTCAGTCGCCTTCATGCCGATAAAGGCATTGTTGCGATAAGCCTTTTTTAGTTTGTCTGCCAGCTTAACGGACCATGGCTGCCGAACTGTATGTAGATAGCTATCATCTACAAACTCCATGGTATCCAATGCTTGTGTATAAGCTTGCTTTATTTCGTCCTCAAATCCAGGCGCGATAGCTATAGCAAACCCGTTTTGTTTTTTAGGGCGTTGTACAGCTTCTCCATAATGCAGATTGATAGAAAAGGCATAACTGATATTGTAGTCATATATTAAAAAAGTGCGCTCGTCGTCTGTTCGGCTTAAAGTTTCAAAGTTCAAATAAAATAAAGGGCCATTCGGGACGATGATGATTCTGTCACCATTCAATTTGTTTTCAAAGGGCTGGAACAGATAAGTGTATAGTTCAAAACAATTAGCTGTTGTTTTTTTGAAATCTTGTGTTGTGATGAGCTGGCGCCAGGCAACGACCAATTGGTCAATTACTGCTTTATTGCCGAGATAAAATAAATCAGTTGTGCTGTGATTTGTAAGTAAAGCATAGTAAGCCGTATCATCCCGCATATAGGCGATTAGGTTTTCATTTAGTTTTAATTTTTTGCTGACTTCTTCAAGGGATAAAATTTTAGCATTAAATTTTAGTTCATAGTATTGTGGATTAGATATGAGCAAAGCCTCAATATGATTGTTCAGTGATTCTTTCGCTTCAAAAAGAGATTTTTTAATCACAGCTGAATCCGGGTATTCGAGATATTGCTGATTCAGTGCCGTGATTTCTTTTTGTAATTCAACTTCTTTTAGGAGTATGGAATCAGCAACGCCGGAATAGTGTTGAATTTTACCATCCTGCATATCCCTTAGGATGGCCGTCCTGCCGTATTCAGAAAAGGCATAAGCGGATTCCATGAATGAACGGTCTTTGGTTTCCTTATATAGCTGTGTGTAATTACCTATATTCTCATTGTACACCCGCACATTGTTTCGGATGATAGCACTTTTGGTAAAGGGATCATTAAATTGCTTTCTATATTTATTGGAAAGGTTGAGATAGGTTTCCGCATAATCATTGTATTCCTTAAGACTCGTAGGTTGTTTTGTTCGCTGATATTTATCGTACTGATAGCCCGTATAACTTCCAAGGATCCAAAAAGCATTACTCGAAAATTCGAAGTCTTCTTCGTTTTTTATAAGCGATAAAGAGGCTTCAAACAGGCTATCGGCGATGTGGTCATTCCCCAGATAGGATTCGATGAGAGCCTGGAGCGCAAGGTTCTGAGCGTAATCACTTAGTGTCGTAGCCCCGATGAGTTCAAGCACCTGGCTGGACTTTTGGATGTATTGTTTTGCGTTTTCATAATTGGAAGCCATGTAGTGAATATTCGCCAGCGAGAAATAGTGTATCGCTAGTGAATAGTCATCTTGGGGTAATGTATTCAAAACTATTTTACTGGCCTTTTCTATATATATAAGGGCTGAATCAGGTTGTCCGGAATTGAGATAGGCAGTGGCCATATTTTCGTACAGGAAGCCTTCCTCCAGACTGCCCGGACCGTAATTGGCAATCAGTATTTGCCTTGACTTATGGTTATATTTAATCGTTTGCCGGTCATCACCTGATTCTTGAAGGGCAATGCCCAAGACTTGATAAGGCCAGATCAACCGTGCATGTAATGGATGAAGAATTCGCTCTCTGATTTCAATACAAGCTTCCAGATAGTCTTTTGCCCGGCCATAGTCCCCCAGGTAATAGTAATAAACACCTAAGGAATAATAGCTCGTTGACATCCCATCTTCGTCCTTAAGCGCTTTATTTATTTTTAAAGCTTGCGTTGTGTATTTGATGGCTTCTGAATACTGTTGCGCATCGCTTTCAATTGAGGCCAGATTGCCCAGGGCATATGCCAGATCACTGGAGGTAGGCCCTAAGTGATCTTCAGCAATATTTTTAGCTTGTAGATAGAACGATTTTGCTTTATCTATTTGATTAGAGCGGTAATAGCAAACACCTAAGCTATTGGCGATGGAACTAAATCGCACTGCGGTAATGTCTGTCTCAACTTTAAAAATGGCATAAGCCCGGTCGGCATACACCAGACTGGAATCGTAGCTTGCCATACGTTCATAGGTGAGTGCGGTATAAAGCAGTGCATCCGCCTCAAGCACCTTGGCATCCTGTAGTGTAGCACTTTGAATGACAGTTTGTTTATGTAGTTCGAGCGCTTCCGAATACCGCGATGCTTTGCGAAAGTATTCACCCTTCATAATATTATAATTACAAACAGCCTTGCTGTAAGGCATATCAGCGATCAGTTTATTGCCTATATGAAGTAAGGAATCTATTTTGTCAAAAGCATTTTTAAAAATATTTACTTTGATTATTCCGGTCAATCCCTTGATTTTGCTCTCTCTGTCTTCTTCCAGGTAGACGCTTGTATAGTAATATTCCGAAGAGTCAAACTGATCCCGACTGTAAAAATATCCTGCCTTTGAAAGAAGACTATCCGTTGATACCTGAGCCAACAATGTCGTGCCTGGGCAACTTACAACAACCAAAAATAGGGTGCAATGAAGAAGTTGGTTTACGTAGCGGTATTTCACAGGATGAGTATGTTTAGTGTTCGGTTGCGGATAGGATTATTGCTTCTCCAGTTCTTCTTTAAGTGCCAAGGCTTTGACATAAAATGGATGATCGGTGTTGCTGATCAATGTGATTATCTGGCTTCGTGCGGCTTCAATGTTGTCCTGCCTCAAAGCACACATAATCAAGAGCCATTCTGCTCTTTTCTGAAAAATTGACGCAGGATAAATAAATATTTTTTGTAGTTCAACGGAAGCAGATTTTGGATCTCCTTCGTATAGCTGGCTGGCGCCTAAATAAAAAGAAATAGTGTCTGATGAGATGTTATTGCTTTGAAGATCGGTTAGCTTTTCAATAGTTACCTTATAATTTTCCTCGCTGTAATAGGATAGCGCATCATATAGTTCGTAGTTGTCTGAGTGACTCATGACTACTGGCAATCCCGGATCAACATATTCATAAGCTGCGTAGGTATCATTCAATCCAGAAAGGCTGAAAAATGCCCAATATCCAGCAATTAGAATTAAAGCACTTGCGGCGATGCCCATAATCCATCGGGCAGGTTTCATTGATATCACGCGTGCTTTTCTTTTTGGTGCCACTGCACCTTCCTCCTTAGATAATAATTGCTTAATTTGATTCCTAAGGCCATCCGCTTCAATAGCTATTCCAGCGTTTTTAACCCATTCTATTTTTTCATCCAAATCCGCAACGCCTGCTGAGCTGGCATAGCTTTCCAGTTCGGTGTACGAAACATCACCAAGCAGGTAGTCTTCTATTTTATGGATCATTTCAGCTTTCATCTTCCGCATTATTTTCATAAAAAGATCTTAGGCTTTGCATGCACCGATATTTATTGTTTTTAGCAGTTTTTTCGGTTATGTTCATGCTGAGGGCAATATCTCTTAGGGATGTTTTTTCGTAATAAAATAATTTCAATAAATTTCTGCAGCCTTCATTTAGTTTTGACAACTTCTTTTCAAGGGTAGTGATTAAATCATAGTTTTCTTCCATTTCATCAATATCCGATAGGTGGTGGTGTTCATCCTGTATTTCGATGGTCATACCTGGCTTTGCTTTCCTCAATCTGCTGATCCATATGTTCCGGCATAAGGCATAGAGGTAGGTAGACAATTTTGTGTTTTCTTTCAACGTGTATTTCTCTGTTGAAATATTTGTCCACATAGCAACCAGGCCCTCCTGGAAAATATCCATGGCATCTGCTTCATGTCCATTGTTTTTTTGAACCATGGAGAGAATCATGCCTTTGTATTCTTTGTACAGGTAGGCAAATGTTGTGTTGTCCTTTCGGATGATTCCAGTGTATATTTCCTGGTCAGTCAATTGCTGAAGATGATTTATTAATAGATAAAAGAAATCTGTCTAATATAGAAATTCTGAATTGAATGAACTATGATTCTTCCTGCTTTCAGGAATTGTATGCACTGACTTTCAAATGAAACTATACCCCGACATTCCTCAGGGTATAGTTTCTTGCTGGTTATTTTAGTTTCCTCTTCTTTTCACTTCGTTCCAGGTTCCGTTGAGATTGACATCCTGACCGGGGTGATAGAACTGATCATTTGTTCCAAAATATTCTCCCTGGCCGTTCATAAAGTATCGATCATATCCTGAGTCTACTTTGTAGCTTGTGTTATTGCCTGGATCATAAACATTCTCCCACTCATGAATTCCATTGACCTCCATATCCTGCATTCTGTCACTTGATGCATTAGCATTTCTCCATGTCGCTTGACTCATATCACTGATCTCATTGTTTGTTCGCCATGCGTCCATGCTTGCGTCTAATGCTGCATTGCTGGAGGCAGTATAGGCACGGTTTCTTGCATCAAAAGAAGCCTGGTTGTTTCTCATTTTGGTATTATGAGCTGCCCAGCTTTGTTCTGATTTCATAACTTCATTTCTGTTGTAAGCAGCTATTTGATCAGGATTGGATTGTACATTCGAGATACCAAAAATTAGTGCTTGCTTGGCTTCGTCATAGACGGAGGACTGACATTCTAACGTATGGGTCATGTAGTACCAACTTCCACCGTAACCGTAGTTATAGTGCCCTTGGCGGATGATGATGAAATTTGGCTTGCCATTGGGATCAACGATATCTACACCAAGTGCATCAAACGTTTTTTGCATGTCACCACTACTATATAGTTTGCTGGAATAGTTCTGATCATATTTCATGATCGCGGGTATAGGGAAGGTGTTAACAATTTTTCCACCAGCCTGTTGAATAGACGGAGCTAAGTCCTGATTTAATATTTGTTGAGCGGATAGTGGTCTTCTTTGCGCATTGTCAAACATCTTAGCACCGTATTCTTTTATGATGATACCATTAGGACCGGTGATTCCTGCATTTGAAATACTCCAGTTGGCAGGTAATGGGATGTAGGCCATTAGATCGCCGGTTTTAGGATTCACGATTTTTTTCATTTCTACCTTGCCATTTTCTCTGGCTGGTCCTCCATTGGCGAGCTTTTTCATAGGACGGTTTTGGTTTTCTTGATTTGAATTATCGTATTCATTCTGATTTTGATATTCCTGTGTATAATTCTCCATTGGAACATCAATGTTGTAGGTTTCATTACTACCTCTTGCTAAAAGAAGTATTCCGATAAGTCCTGCAAGTACTGGGATAATGATTTTAGTATTCGTTTTCATGTTTCTGCGATTTAGATTGTTTAAGAGTTGGTTATTGGTATTTGCTCATATATCGCTGGATAGCCTAAAAGGTCATCACAATACCTCAAATAAATTCTCAATAAAACATGAAGATCCCTGAAATCAAGGG
>JBBKWA010000045.1:0-43229 GCA_037968695.1 Saprospiraceae bacterium | reverse complement strand
TCACCATTCCTTCCCTGCTGCTGACCCGGCAGCGACTGTTGATTTTAAACTTAAAGTGGAAGAAGTGATGCGGGTAGAGCAGATTGCATCTAATGCGTTGCAGAGCGCTTCCAATGAATTAAAACTCGTTCGAAAGGCCATCACGAATATGGAACAACCCGAAGAAAAGTGGTTATCAAAAGTGCTCTATTTTGAAGATAAACTCCAAAAATTTGACCTGCGTTTGTCAGGTGATCCGTTGCATGCAAAATTGGACATAGATGCTACGCCATCCATCGCAGAGCGAATAGGAATTATAGCCTATGAGGGAAAGTATAGTAGCTCGAATCCAACAGGAACACATATGATGAGCCTAAGTATAGCGCAAAAGCAACTCGCTGAATTAGTGCCGGAGGTAAATTCGCTTTTGGACAAAGAGTTTAGAGCTTTTCGAGTGGAACTTCAGGACTCGGGAGCGCCGTATGTGCCTAATATGCTGCCTTCTTTTAAAGGGCAATAAAATAGTTTTTCAAAAGGAACATTCTTCATCAAATGGATGTTGTCTTTTATGGAACACTTAAGAGGAATTATGCACGATGTAGGGATTGCGTTATCAGGAGGAGGGACAAGAGGAATTGTTCATATTGGCGTGCTTCAGGCACTTGAAGACAATGGTATTTTCCCTACAATTATTTCAGGCACAAGTGCAGGAAGTATTGTTGGTGTGTTGTACGCTCATGGGTATACACCTAAAGAAATACTTTCCATTGCCAGCGAACAAAGTCTGTTTGGCATGTTCTCTTTAAGAATTCCGAATAAAGGTTTTACCCGCCATGCTTTGCTTCGAAAGATATTAACAGACCATGTACCCGAACAAAAATTTGAAGAGCTAAAAAGGCCGCTATACATCGCAATAGCGAACCTGAATACAGGAAAAACAGAAATTGTTTCAAAAGGTCCATTGGCGGATGTTGTTGTCGCCTCTTCATCCATTCCAGTGCTTTATGAACCTATCAAAATTGGCGATTGCTGGTATGTTGATGGTGGGCTATTAATGAATTTGCCCTTGTCGCCGATTCGGCCACTTGCTTCCTATGTCATTGGCGTCAATCTCATTCCGCGTACAATTGTGAATTCGGATGAAGTAAATACCATCATGGGGGTCGCTGCGCGCTCATTTAATCTTGCCGCAATCAATACGATCGAGCCTGAATTGAAGTATTGCGATATCCTGATCGAACCTGCAGCCATAGCGCATTACAGTAAATTCCGTTTTACTAAAATGCAGGAAATGTATAATATTGGGTATAAAGAGACGATGGAAATGATGCCCCAACTATTGAAAGATTTGAAGAAGTAGATTAGAACATAAGCATAGCGATCGCGCTAGTTCATGTACACTGCAAAATCAGACGTATTTAGTATCTGAAGGTCAATATCTTCTTTCAGCGTTGTCGCCAAAGAGAAGCCAACATATTTTGCATAAATCGGAAAGGTCTTATGCTTGCGATCAACTAAAACAGCCACTTCAAGTTTTTTGGGAATAATTTCAAGAATCGGCTTGCAGCCATAGAATATAGTTCTTCCCGTATTGGCTACATCATCAACGACGATAATGGTTTTGCCCTTGAGTGCGCTAATTGGGGTATCAACTTCAATTTCTGAAGTAAGTGGAGCTGCTGGATTAAGCCTGATGGTCACCAGCTTAAGCTCTATTTCAGTGATTTTCTTTAGCTCCTTTAATAGCAGCTTTGCAAAACCAGTCCCATTGTTGTTGATCCCGGCCAATACGATGGTTTTCTCTTCAAAATTATTTTCAAGAATTTCAATCGCTATTCGCTTGATTTTCTGCTTGATCTGTGTATTGTCTAATATTTTCATAAAAATTGCAGATTGACCTAAAGGAAACACCAATAGCTCCCCATGAAACATAATGTTTGGCGAAAATAGGAAGAGATGTGGAAAATTACTAATCTTTGTTTGACCATAAGTATTCTGACCAATGGCTATTAGTATCATCATTTTTACCCTTATCACACTGGCGGTTGCCAATAAAGCCGGCCGGGCATACCACCGCATTTGGAAAAACATCCAACTCGGAAAAGCCGAGAAAATAGAAGGAAATGAAGGGCAGCGATGGAAAAACGTACTGCTGGTTGCTTTTGGACAGAAGAAGATGTTTAAACGAATAGTTCCGGCGATAATGCATTTCTTTATCTACGCCGCTTTTCTTTTAACCCAAATTGAACTCATTGAAATTTTTATTGATGGATTCTTTGGAACACACCGGTTTTTTGCCAATTATCTTGGTACACTTTATTCCTTCGCGATTGGTCTGATCGAAGTACTTTCTGCTTTAGCTTTTGTGGCCACCATTATTTTTCTCATTCGTAGGAATATCCTGAAACTCGGTCGCTTTTGGAAAGATGAAATGATAGGATGGCCTCGTCTCGATGCGAATTTGATTTTACTTGGAGAGATTGTTTTAGTCGTCGCCATTCTGACAATGAATAGCGCGGATATGATGTTGCAGCAAATAGATCCGGCGCACTATCCTTCGACAGGCACTTTACCGGTGAGTAGCTGGTTGGGGCCTATGCTTTTTTCAAATTTCTCTTCAGATTGGTTGATGTATATTGAGCGTATCGGATGGTGGGCGCACGTCATGGTCGTCTATGGCTTTATCATGTACTTACCTTACAGTAAGCATCTCCATATTTTTCTTGCTTTTCCGAATACCTGGTTTGCCAAGACACAATCAAGAGGAGAAATGACGAACATGCCGGAAATCACGCATGAAGTGCGATCGATGCTTAGTTTGCCCTCTGATTATACACCGGAGGAAGGCACAGATGGGATACCTGATTTTGGAGCAAATGATATTCATGGACTTTCCTGGAAGAATATTTTGGATGCCTATACCTGTACAGAGTGTGGGCGTTGTACTGCCGTTTGTCCTGCGAATCAAACGGGTAAGAAACTTTCACCTCGAAAGATTATGATGGATATCAGAGATCGGGTAGAAGAGGTAAGCGAGAAAATAGAATCCGGATCAAAGAAATTTATCAGCAAAAATGCCGGAGAGAATGATCAGAAACTCTCCATTTCCAATTTCGATGATGGGCTGACATTGTTTGACCGGATATCAGAAGAGGAAATTTATGCTTGTACAACCTGTAATGCTTGTGTTGAAGCATGTCCGGTTTTGATAGATCCTCTTGAACCCATCTTACAGATGAGGCGCTATCAAATACTCATGGAATCAAAAGGGCCGGCAGAATGGGTGCCAATGTTTAATGCACTGGAAAGTAGCGGTGCAGTGTGGCAGGTGCCCGAAGCTAGGAGTAAGTGGACCGAATTACTGAAAGAGGAAAAGGAATCGTAGTAGTAGAACTGAAAAGGAAAATCGATGATGGATAATAGCATGATAGATGTGAAAACGATGGCTCAGTTAGCCAGCGAAGGAAGAAAACCTGACTATCTGTTCTGGGTAGGATGCTCAGGGAGCTTTGATCCAAGAGCCCAGAAAATAAGTGTTGCACTCGTAAAACTATTAAATGCCGCTGGTGTTGATTTCGCCATTCTTGGCGATGAGGAAGCTTGTACCGGAGATCCTGCGCGTAGAGCAGGAAATGAATTCTTGTTTCAAATGCTGGCCCAACAGAATATTGGTACGCTGGATCAATATGGGATTACAAGGATCGTCGCTTCCTGCCCGCATTGCTTTAATACCTTGAAGAATGAATATCCGGAACTAGGTGGTCACTATGAGGTCATCCATCATACACAGTTGATTAAGCAGTTAATGGATGATGGTAAATTAAGAGTTAAAGAGGGTACTGATCCCCTGACAGTAACGTATCATGATTCCTGCTACATGGGACGCGTCAATAATGTCTACGAGGTGCCCAGAGATATTTTAAAATTAGTCAGGGTCGAACTAAAAGAAATGAGCAGATCCCGATCAAATGGGTTATGCTGCGGTGCAGGTGGCGCCCAGATGTTTAAAGAAGATGAGCCCGGTGACAAACGAATCAATGTCGAAAGGGCAGAAGAAGCTACCGCAACGGGAGCTTCAACTATTGTCGCCAATTGTCCTTTTTGTATGACGATGCTTTCGGATGGCGTAAAGGCTTCCGACAAACAAGATGAGGTGATGGTCTATGATCTTTCCGAACTAGTTTTGAACAGGATAGAACGTTAATGCGTTAGGACTATCAAATAGTTGATGCAGCCGATGATAACCCGTGATGAAAATGCGCTGGAGCTATTTTTCCTGATCTTAAATAATTATAATTCTTACTAATGAGAAATCTTCTTGCTTTTCCGGATGAATCAAAGATGTGGATATACCAGGCTGAGCTACCCTTTGATGAGGGGGCCATTGATGCCATCAATGAGGAGATCAATAATTTTTGTACACAGTGGACCAGCCATAACAGAGACCTCAAGGCAATTGGTGGTGTAATGCACGATTTATTCATTGTCCTGGTGGTGGATGAAACACAATCATCGGCAAGTGGCTGTTCAATCGATAAATCAGTGGCTTTCGTCAAATACCTGGAACACAAGTACGGTCGAAAGCTGTTATTGCGTAATAATGTCGCCTGGCTCGATAAAAACGAAAATATTCATCTAACCCCTTTGGAGGCTTTGAATGGGGCAGTAAGTGAAGGGAAAATGGATATGAATACCCTCGTTTTTGACAATTTAGTCGCTACTAGAAAAGATTACCTTAAACGATGGACAGTTCCCTTAGGAGAATCCTGGATGAAAAGGTTTGTATAAGCACTATTGGCAAGGATTGGATTCATTGACGAAAATGTATCATCATGTTTGGAAAAGTTAAACGTTGGTTAGGGATCGAAGGGGTGAAAGTTGAAATGCTTTTGCCAGAAAAGGTTTTGGGCAATTCAGGTAGGGTAGACGGTCAACTAAAATTCGAATCGATGCACGCGCAAACCGTCAAGAAAATCAAGATCGTCTTAACGGAGAAGTTTATTCGAGGCCGATGGAAGCAACGTCTGACCGATGTTTATAAAATTGGGGAAATCGAACTTACCACAGACATCAACATACCTGCACATGAGCCAATGGTGATCGATTTTGAATTGCCTTTTGCTTTGATAAAATCAGATATGGACGAACTCAGTGACAAGCACTTTGTCCTGAAGAAAATGGTGGGTGCTGCCAAGGCGCTTAAAAATGTAAAATCTGAATTTTATATTGAAGCAGAGGCGGAAGTAGAAGGGACAGCACTCAGTCCTTTTGACAAGCAACAGATCAACATTGTCCTCTAGCAGTTTTCGCTGCACTTAATCTATTACTTAGAAGAGCTGTCTTGTAACGGCGCTGATTATTGCGGTTTTGGCTTTGCGTTCTTATTCAACATCTTAATCAACTCTTCTTCTGATTGCCCTAGATTGTCCAGGAGGAATTGAGCAGATTCAGCAAACTCGCTGTTGGGATATTGCTCCAGAAAAGCTTCGTAATAAATCTTCGCTTCGTCAAACTGCTGCAGATCCCTATCTAATGTAAATCCTTTCAGGAAAAGTGAGGTAGCGGCCCATTTACTCGTGGGATATTGTTCGATGATCCAGTCATAAAGATCAATGGCTTTGTGCACATCCCGTAGTGTTCCGGCTGTTTCTGCCGCATGATAAATGTATTTTTCAGGATTGTTTAAACCAGGGTTAGCCATGACCAAATCCTGACATAGTTCAACATAGAGTCTGGCACTGGCTTGATCCAATCTGAAAGTGGAATCATTAAACATGTTTAAGCCGATGTATCGCACTAAGGAGTCCGCTGAAATATCCTTATTGACAACTTTTGTTTTATACGTTTCTGCACGTGGATCGCTTGAAAAATTTGCAGCGAAGGAATTGTACAAAACATCATTCAATGCTTGTTGATTGAGCTTTTCAGAGACTGTGATGTACTCTGCCATTAGGTCCGCCTTTCCCGGTCGATCCGGATAATGAATCAAATAGGTTCTGTACCATTGACGGGCATCCAGGGGCTTCAGTTGTTTGGAAGAAATTCTGGCTGCTTTGAGGACATAATTGGCTGAAGTAGAATCCTTATAGCCAAATGTGTTGACGTAGCTAGACATAGCTTGAATCACTTCCTTTGCTTTGTTCTCGGAAGGATCTTCTTTAAAGGCCAATTGGGCTGCGTCGACAGCTTTCTCTTCAGGAGATATTGATTTCTGGCAGCCAACTGCCAGGGCAAATAGTAAAAGGAGGCTTAAAATTCTCATATTCATATGTTGATATCTAATCTTGTAAGTAAAGGTATAATGCTTTTAGATAAGTAAGTCTATTCTGTAATTATATGTCGGGAGGTCACTATTCCAGTCAATATTATTAAATTAAAATCCCTTGATTATTTTCCATTTAGGATCGCTAATTTTTCGAGGATCCAATTTTTGCTAACAACGCCTTTAGCTGACTCAAGCTCTTTTGTGAGTTTCTCAATTTGCTTTTTATTACCATCCGTTATTTTGGATAGTTTCCGCACAATACTGATAGTGTTTAGATAGTGTTTTCTTCTCGTTGCCGGAAGCTCTTTATTCCTGTTTAAATAAACCCTAAACGTTTCTAAAAGAGAGTGAAGTGCCTCAATTTCATCCAATTCATAATAACTGGCCATGAGTAAGGTTTTTGAGTTCAGATTGTAGGTCATATCATCGTATTCCACCTGACTTAATTGACTGATCACTTTCTGATATTCTTTTTTATAAAAATAGAGTTGGGCCAGGTTAAAAGTAATTGCATTCGTTCTGTACCGGGGATCAAGATGGACACTATAAGTTTGGATAAAATTTTCAATCCAGTCAAATTCCTTAAGCCGTAAACCTGTTGTGACAATATTTTTAAACGACCAGGGGGTTATTTGACCGCGGACAAACAAAACACCATTCTCCAGTGATTTTATGTAAAGGTTGTATGTTTCCCGTATGTATTCTACTTCTCCCGCATTCATTCGTTTAAGACTGTAATTCAGAGCGGCATCTAAAATCTCCTTGGCTTCTGTTTCTGGAAATAAATGAATATGTTTTGCAATCAAATCTTTTAATAAATCGTAATGCGCCTCATTCTTTGGATCCTTATAGGTGAGCAAGATTTGATAGTACATGACGATAGGGGGGACATCAGAATAATCGTGACTTTCAACATGCGTAATAATTTCATCAATAAAGAGCATGCTATAGTCGAGCGCGGCCACATGCTGATGATTTAGTACGGTGCAATAATACCTTAGCTTTTCTGCTAGATAAAATCGATCCAGATTAAGCGCAATGCTTTCGATGTTGGATTTTGTACTTCGTTCTAATTGTACTCTATTCAAATCATAAATACTCTGCTCCAGTTCATATTGATAATAATAAAATGAAGCAGGTTTGAGTTCTTGTTCTTCAACAAGCCGCTGAGCAGTTTTTAATGCCCCGGACTGTAATTTTTCAAGACTTTTTTCATAAATCGTTTCCAGAAGGTATTTGGCTTTATGGATTGGATTTTTTTCAAAAGCTTCCTGAGCATAGTAATCTTCTACCGTTTTGAGAAGATCACTTTGCAATTTGCGAAACCTCGATGCGCTAAAGGGTGTTTTTGATCCAAAACAAATTTTCCAGAGCACTTCCGGGTTGATTGACTCTTCATTGGCTTTTTTTAAATCGACTTTTATCCAGTTAAAGAGTTTTTTAATAGGCTCGTTTCTATTAAAAAAGGGACTGTCCACGAATCGATGGAGTCGATTTAGTTCATGCCCATTGAGCTGAATGATTGCCTGGTACAGTTTGCCTTCACGCATAGAAGCAAATATTATACATTTTTTTAGATTTTATAAGAAGCTGATAATGCGCCATAAAAACATAGTAATAAACAATATTTATAAGGCTTTTATTGCGCTTTTTCGCCCAAAATTCAAATATAACAAACAGATAAACAGCTATTTATCCATTCAGCACAAGAAATTGTGATAAATTTACGGTAAAATGTGATTTCTCACGGTTGATCTTCGTATCTTGCAGACGTTTAATTAACTGATTGCACATTTTACAGAATCCAAAAATGAAGAATCTGTTTCATATACAGACCCTTTTGGTAGTGATATGCTCACTTCTGTTTGTGCCTATGGCCAATACCCAGTTAAGTGCGCCTAAAGTAATTAACATTAAGAATTCCGGGTCAAGCTATTCCGACCAATTTTCAGCATCAACAGATTATGCCTACAGTATTTTGCAGAATTCCAATCCACAATTGGGACTTGTTAGCTTTATAGAAGGCAATAATACATTGAAGTTTATGTACACCCCGGAGATGGGAGTAGAAGGGTCTTCGGATATCATCATTACCTACTACACCTTATCGGTGCCTATGCACCCGATGACAAAACAATACAGAATTAATGTTTCCGATGAAATAGTCATTACCAGTAATGATCAGTACGTCATGACGTTTGGCGATATAGATTTTCCTCTTGATGTGCTGCAAAATGATTCTGCCACCAGTGGACCTTTGACGATCTCAACAGTTTCTGTGCTCAACACGGGATCCGCTGTAATTTCTTCAGGAGGCGATTCAATCCTGTTCACTCCAGATCCTGAATTTATTGGCGACACTTGGATTCAATATATTGCATGTGACACGCTGGGAAACTGTGCAAAAGCCAGTGCCCATGTACTGGTAAGTGATCCTGATGACAATCTTATGTCCTTTTATAAGTTCTTGTTAAATAAAGAACATTTAGATATACTAACACCATATGAGAATTTCATAGTCACCTTTGAACCATCCAATGGAACGTTAGATTCTATCAATCCATTTATGTGGGTGTATACACCTGAAAATGATTTCACTGGCGTTGATACATTCAAGCTGGAATTGACTCCCGGCTTTTCTGCTGAATACATTGTAACGGTTTATGAAAAGGCGATAAATGCACAAGCGAGGGATGATAAATTTTATGTCCGACCTGGGTTGAGTGTTAACTTCAATGTGTTAAACAATGATTTGCTTGACTTTGATTTAAGTTCGCATACAGATCCTTCTAAAGGCGTATTAGTGGAGACTAGTGATGGCGCTTATACATACACACCAAACTCAGGATATCGTGGAGTAGACAAGTTCACCTATACTTCCTGCTTTCAGGATACGGTATATTGTGAAACTGCCACAGTCCTTATACATGTTACAGACCTGGAACCGGATAATGTCTTCAGTTACAAACTACAAACATCAAAAGATCTCCCACTGGCGATTGATTATCCAATCATTTATACCGATTTTTCTTATATCATAAGTCAGGATCCGAATCATGGAATTCTAATGGATTATGTTGGATTGCAAACGATTGAGTTTGCATGTGATACTGTGGAGAGTTTCAATATGATTGTATATGAACCGGAAGCAGGCTTCACTGGTACAGATCATTTTGAATACTATTACTGCGTTCAACCCACTAACGTTTGTTATCTAGTTAAGGTTGATGTGAATGTGATTGATGCACCAGAAACAGAATCATGTCCTTGTATTTTGGACTGTGTATGGCCTGGGGATGCGGATGAGAATGGCAGAGTAGATATGAGTGACCTGCTAACGATAGGGCATAAACTTGGTGAAACAGGAAATGTAAGAGCATATGATGATGCTTCAACATGGTTTGGACAACATGCCGAAGACTGGAATTATTCAGGATATGGTGCAGGAATACAATATTCAGATGCAAATGGTGATGGTGTGATTACTGCGGGTGATGTTGATGTGATTGATGCACAATATTACAAAGCGCATGATGTAGTCATCAGAGATGTACAACAAAGATTACCGTATCAGTTTTCACTGATACCTGTTCAGTTTTCACTCGACTCTGGAGATGTTGTGATTCTGGATGTTGCCTTCGGCAATAGTAATGTACCGGTATTGGATATGATAGGGGCGAAGTTTTCGATCAATGTCCCTACCTGGATGTTGGATTCTGCTTCAGTTGATGTTCAGTTTCATCAGGACTCATGGCTTTCAGAAGGTTCCTCTTCAATATCTCTTGGTAAAGTTCCTTGGGATGGGCGCATAGATGCAGGATTTTCAAAAGCGAACGGTAAGGGGGCAAGTGGTTATGGTGTCATTGCGACCATCGTGTTTATCATTGAAGACGATGCAGAAGGATTTAAAAATGATGATGATATCCTTCAGATTCCAATTTCATTACAAGCAGGTGGTGCCATGGGCAATGACGGGACAGGTTATGATGTCGATGGTGATGAGGTCGTGTTGACCTATGATTTCAAGAAGAAAAAAGATAACTACAACTTAATGATGTATCCGAATCCAGCTCAGGATTTGGTGAATATTTATCTCAATGGAAAGACTGCTATTGAATCAGTTACTGTAGTAGATCCACAAGGTCGTATCATTGAGCGTACAAACAATATCAATCTCAAGCAACACAAACTTAATGTAAGCTCAATGCCTGTTGGATTGTATTACATTCAGGTTAAACACACCCATGGTGTGATGACAAAGTTGTTGTCCGTGATTAGATAACATCGGCAAGCCTTACCCCTTGTTTCCTTTATATTTTTATTAGACCAAATCGAGGTATATCTCTTCATGGCTTTGAAGTATAAATTGGTGCATTGAGCGAAGCCTGATTCAGTCACCAATTGATCACCTTCGTGATTCGGGCGCTATTGATGAAGAAGTAGATGTATATATTCGGAAAGGGATTCCTATAACTTATTCTTGTTGATAATCGCCAGTATATCATCCCGGTAGTTTTTACCAATTGGCAACTGTTTTACTTGCCCTTTTTCAATGACATCAACGGATGTCCCATCAACCGCTTTTATTTTGTCAATGGAAACAATGTAGGATCTGTGAATCCTTTTAAATTTAGTTTCTGGAAGTTTTTCCTCCAAACTCTTCATCGTTTGCAGTGTCACAACCCGACCCACTTCCATTCGAATGATGACATAATCTTTGAGCCCTTCGATATAAAGGATCTCATCGTATTTGATCTTAACCAATTTCTTATCAGCTTTGACGAAGAAAAATTCTTTTCCTTCACCTTCCTGAGATTCACCATCGTGTTCTTCTTCCCGGTTGCGGAGCTCAAATTGTTCAAGTGCTTTATTGGCGGCCTTCATAAACCTATCAATGGAGATAGGTTTTAATAAATAATCAATGGCATTCAATTCAAATCCTTCCAGAGCATAATTACTGTAAGCTGTGGTGAAAATAAATAGCGGAGGATTTTGTAAGGTTTTAATGAAATCCACTCCGGATACCTGAGGCATTTGAATGTCCAGAAATATAAGATCAATTTCATTCGTCCGCAAAAGTTCATTTGCTTCTAATGCATTAGCGCATCTTGCCACAAGATTTAATTGGGGCATTTGCGCGATGTAAGTTTCTAATACATCCAGTGCTAATGGTTCGTCATCAATTATCAGGGTATTCATCATGGTATAATCGATTTATGATTTAAGTAGTTAAAGCTAAAGAAAGTTCTACAATGTGTTCTGTTTCATTCTCTGTAATGTCAAGTTTAAACTGGTTTGGGTACAGCAGATCCAATCGACGCTGCACATTGACCAGACCTATACCACCACTTTTTTTATCTGCTGTTTGACTGGGTGGAGGAGTGGTTGGTTTACTGTTTACGATACGCAATAGCAGCTTATTCTCCAATACTTTTATGGTCACATAGACGTACCCTTCGTTGATTTGATGATTCAATCCATGCTTGAAGCTATTCTCCAGAAAAGGGATAAATAATAAAGGTGCTATCGTTTGCTCTGTAACTTCACCTTCAACCTTTAATTTGATGTCTGGTCGGCCGGATTGCCGAATTGTTTCCAGTTCCAGATAATTTTCAATATAGTTTACCTCCTTTTGTAAAGGGACTCTTCGTTCATTACTTTCGTAGAGCATATACCGCATCATCTCAGAGAGTTTGATCACTATCTCCGGTGCCTTATCAGATTTCATCAAGGTGAGGGCATACAAACTGTTTAACGTATTGAAAAGGAAGTGCGGATTAATCTGCGATTTAAGAAACTTAATCTCGGATTGCATTCGTCTTCTTTCCAGGTCTTTTCTATCTCGTTGATGGCGTTGCCAATCCGATATGATTTTTATTATCGTTGATCCACCGGCAATTAAAAACAACAATAGGAAAATGGCATGTTGATTCATGACCAGCATCTCACGGGGTTCCGCATCTTCATACGTGATATAGAGTAATAGGACTTTAATGGGTGTGAAGACAGCGACCATGGCCAGGAGCAGCATCACATAGGTCATGAAGTTTTTTTGGTTTAAAAATCTGGGAATCAAATACCCTAGATTGATATACACCACCAGCATGTAAAAAGAAATATTGATGAGCATGCGGATCACTTCCAGGACAGTGAGTTGATTGTCCTGTCCGGTCATCAACATCATCAGGAAAACCATAATCCAGAATACCCCATGGATAAACCATGGTTTTTGTATCCATTGAATAAGGCGGAAAAAGTGATTTCGGTTAAATATGCTGGCCACGGTACAAATTTAGCTACCAAATTGACTATTTAGCCAAATTATAGATTAGGGCCCAAACCAATAGATGAAAGTACCTTCTTTTTATGTTTGAGGGGAGATCGAAGCCATAAAAACCTATTCCAGAGGCTTAAAGTAGATTTTTACTGCAAATGGAAATTCGGCTATGTCCGCCCTAATATATCCTCAAGTTGGGCTAGCTTAAGTCAACATTTACAGGTAAAGTTTGTTATTTGATAATTGAGACTTTTGTATAAAGAAGGAGGCATTAATCCCTATTTATTTCTTCGGTTTTGTTAACTAAAATTCTATCTTACCCAATATTCTATCGTATTTATGAGTAAGTATCGCAACGTAGATCAGTATGATGAAAAGCCTATTAAGGAAATTAAGGCTTTGTATTCAAATATGCTGGAACAGATAGGTGAGGATCCTTCCCGTGAGGGACTGATTAAAACGCCTGAGCGTGCTGCAAAGGCAATACAATACCTGACCCATGGGTATGATATGGATCCGGCGAAAGTTTTGAAGTCAGCGATGTTTGCGGAAGAGTACAGTGAAATGGTCATTGTTAAGGACATTGAAGTATATTCTTTATGCGAGCACCATTTGTTGCCTTTTTTTGGAAAAGCACATATTGCCTATATCCCGAATGGTCACATTGTCGGACTGAGCAAAATTCCCAGAGTGGTCGATATTTTTGCCCGAAGACTTCAGGTCCAGGAGCGATTGACCCACGAAATACTCAAATGTATTGATGAAACCCTCAATCCATTGGGGGCGGCTATAGTTATTGAAGCCGCACACATGTGCATGATGATGCGTGGGGTACAAAAACAAAACTCCAAGACGACGACTTCAGCATTTACAGGCCAGTTTACCAAAGTCGAAACAAGAAATGAATTTTTACAATTAATATCGTCAGACCTTAGTTAATGGAAAGTAAGAGAGCGTTTATATTTCCCGGTCAGGGATCCCAGTTGAGTGGCATGGGGGCAAAACTATATGCAGACGTACCTGAGATTAGATATTTATTTGACCAGGCAGATGAAATACTTGGTTTTGGCTTGAAAGACATGATGTTCCACGGAGAGGAAAGGGATTTGAAGCGAACAGAAATAACCCAACCGGCAGTCTTTGTTAATAGTTATGCTACTTATATTTCTACAAACGAAAGTTTCCCTGATGCTGTTGCGGGCCATTCACTTGGCGAGCTTACTGCTTTAGTAGCTGCTAAGGTGCTTGACTTCGAAGCAGGACTAAAACTTGTTTCTTCAAGAGCAAATGCCATGCAGGCGGCTTGTGAGCTTACTGCAAGTACGATGGCTGCTATATTAGGCCTTGATGACAAACAGGTACATCAGATTTGTATGAATACGCCCGGTATTGTTGTCGCGGCCAATTATAATTGTCCGGGACAGGTTGTGATTTCAGGGGAAATTGTCGCAGTTGAGTTGGCTATGGAAACCTGCAAGAATCAAGGTGCTAAACGGGCTATACCCCTTCCCGTTGGTGGAGCATTTCATTCCCCTTTGATGACGCCAGCAAAGGATATGTTTGCTGATGCCATCGCGCAGACTGTTTTTCACACACCGATTTGTGATGTGTATCAGAATGTTGATGCTGAGCCCACGAGAAATGCCGATACGATAAAACATAAATTACTACACCAACTGACGTCATCAGTTCAATGGACCAGAACAATCGAAACGATGAAAGAAAATGGAATAAATACTTACCTGGAATTTGGCAGCAAAGTATTAGGCGGGTTTGTAAGAAAAATTGATCGAGAAGCAAATGTAACTTCATTTGAGTAAGATAGTGAAACATCAAGTCCATACAGGGAGTTTACTCGTAGCGGAGCCTTTTATGCAGGAATCCAATTTTCGCAGGTCGGTCATACTGATTACAGATCATACCGGTGAAGAGGGTACGGTTGGTTTTATTATCAATAAACCTTTGAAGATTACGATTTCTGAATTGGTAGAGGATTTTCCTGAGTTTGATTCTATAGCCTATTATGGCGGTCCGGTATCTACTAATACGATTCATTATATTCACAATGTCGGGACACTTTTAGAAGGCAGCACTGAAATTGTTAGCGGCGTTTTTTGGGGAGGTGATTTTGAAAAATTAAAATTCCTTATTGCCCAGAAACTCATTAAGCCTGAAAATATTAGGTTTTATATAGGTTATGCGGGTTGGTCCTCCGGCCAGCTTATGGATGAGTTGGAAGCCAGTTCATGGATAACTTCACAGGTGCATCCAAATTATATCTTCAAATCCAATCCTTCCAAGCTGTGGAAGCAAGTAATGCACCATAAAGGAAGTGTGTTTAGTGTTTTGTCACAACTGCCAGAACACCAGAGCTTTAACTAAATAAGTATCCTTAGACCACAGCCATTTTACGTGCTCTGTTGTTGATTAGATTAGAATCTGTAATCGAGCTATTCATAAAGGTCAGGCATCGTAGATTATGCTTTCAATTAGGATGCGCTCACTTTTTATATAATATCATTCCATACATTTGCGCCCATTATGCTATTAGTAAAGGACATCACTTTAAAATTTGGAGACAGAACACTCCTCGATAAAATCTCTTTCGCCGTTCGAATGGGAGAGAAAGTTGGGCTCATCGGGCGCAATGGAACAGGTAAATCCACTTTGTTGAAAATCATTGCCGGACTAGCCGAAGGGGATTCCGGTGCTATCGACAGACCGCCAAGTATGGCTTACCTAAAACAAGAGATATCCATTGATCCGGAATTGACAGTAATGGAGGCTGCCTACACTGCTTTTGATCGTGTGCGCTTGATTAATGAAGAACTCGAGCAAATTACAAAGCAGCTTGAGCATAGTCAGAATGAATCCCTGATTATGGATCTCAGTCAGCGAATGAGTGAACTCTATGGTGAATTGGATCATTTGGGTGCAGGAACAATTGAAGGCGATATTCAAAAAGTCCTAAAAGGACTTGGTTTCGATGATGAAACATATGAAAAGCCCGTCGGCCTTCTTTCTGGCGGATGGCAGATGCGTGTAGAGCTGGCTAAGTTATTATTGGGACGACCTGATTACTTATTGCTTGATGAACCTACCAATCACCTCGACATGCCCTCCATTATCTGGTTGGAGAAATACCTTAAAGCATCTGAGGCAGGTATCCTACTTGTGTCGCACGACAAGCGATTTCTGGATGAGCTTACGAATCGGACAATTGAAATATCGCTCGGAAAACTGTACGATATGCCTTTGCCTTATTCGAAATTTAAGGAGGAGCGTTATAAATTAAAGGAGATTCAATTGGCTTCTGCTCAAAATCAGCAAAAAAATATCGAACGGACGGAAAAACTGATCGATCGGTTTCGTGCCAAAGCCTCTAAAGCCAGTATGGCAAAATCTTTGGAAAAACAGCTGGAGAAAGTTGAGATCATTGAAGTCGATGAAGATGATGATACCGTCATGAAGGTTAGATTTCCGGTACTGGAGCGATCTCCAAGGACTATGGTCCATGCAGAAAATTTATCAAAATCCTATGACGAGAAGGTCGTATTGAAAGAAGTTGAATTTGATCTGGAGCGTAATGAAAAGATTGCTTTTGTTGGGCAAAACGGGCAAGGCAAGTCGACGCTGGCAAAGATGATTGGTGGTATTGTCACGCCTACTTCTGGTCTTTTAGAAGTCAATGAAAAAGTTAAGCTTGGATATTATGCACAAGATCAAACAGAACAGTTTGATAGGACAAAAACTGTGTTGGAGACGATTGAAGCGTTGGCTACACAGGAAGTGAGACCTCGCGTAAGAGGTATCCTGGGTGCTTTTTTGTTTAGTGGCGAAGATGCTGGAAAAAAAGTATCTGTGTTATCGGGAGGAGAACGTGCACGATTGGCATTAGCCTGTATGATTCTTGCTGAAACGAATCTTCTGATAATGGATGAGCCTACGCATCACCTGGATATTCAGGCTAAACAAAGATTGAAGGATTCCCTAATGGAATATCCGGGTACGCTTCTGATTATCTCGCACGACAGAGATTTTTTAACCGGACTGACGTCCAAGACTATTGAGTTTGCTGAGGGTCGCATCAAGGCGTATATAGGTGACATAGATGAGATGTTGCATAAAAAGGGTATTGAAACACTTGATGCTTTGTCTCTTGCTGCATTACAGAAAACTAAACCGGAGAAAGAGGCGAATGAGAAGATTGTCCGCAAGCATAATGTACCGACAAACGATGGGATGTCTGCGAAAGAAAAAAAGAATCTACAACGCCGTTTTGGTATCGTTGAAAAGGATATCAGTTTGTGTGAAGCTTATATAAAAGAGAAAGAACTGCTTTTAGCGGATCCTGAATTTTATCAGACAGATGGATTCCAAAAAGAAGTGAAAGCTTACGAAGGAAAAAAGCAGGAACTCGAAAAATTGATGGAAGAGTGGGAGAAGCTAGTTGAAAAACTGTCTGAAGCCACTTAATTTTATAAGATACAGCTGGTGAGCCTTTAGAATACAGCATGATATTGTTTGCCCAAAGGGATAGAATTTCACTTCAGGACAAAAAAAATGCCGGTGTCACCCTTTGACGACCCCGGCAAGTCTCACCCCTTTATAATCTTTATACAGTAGAGTAATTATCCTTTCCTGCTTTTATTCTTAGTTATGTTGTATTGGTGTTGTTTTTAATGATAATGTAAAGGTGCTGCAAAATTTAATTCTAAACATGAGCATAAACACCCAATTTTTAATTCAGGGTTTTCCCCTACTGAATAGCAATCTGACGCGTAAAGGATTTTTTCCCATCTTTAATTTTTAGGCGATAAATACCTGTTGGCAAATGCGGAATCTTGATTTCTATTCCCTTTGCATCTGCATTAACCAGGTGAAGATTAAACTTTCGATTATTGCGATTGTGGTCATACAGAATGACGACGACAGCATTGTCCGGCAATAGACGTAGGAAAGAAATCCATAAGGATCTGGAATGTGTATTGAGGCGTAGGGAAGATTGCCTTGAAATAGTTATAGGTTGCATGGATTATAATTCTACAATTCAATATGCAGGCTTATTTAGCTACGGCGCAACAGGGTAAACCCTGAAAAAACAACTAATTTGGCGCTCCAGACGATGTTATTCCGGGGTATCTATATTTTCTTCTATAGCCTTATGCAGCAATTCTTGTTGCTTGCGATGTAAATAAGAGTAAATTTCATGCTGCGACCGAATAGCGATATTTGAATCATTGGTTGTATACGTATTGATCTTATCAAAATTCAAGCTTCTTGACTTTACATTATCACTTTCCTGAATCGCTAATACTTCCTTTATTTCAGAAATAAGATTTTTATCATAAATCGGAAATGCTGCTTCAATCCTGAAGGATAAATTTCTTTCCATCCAATCCGCTGATGATAAGAAAACTTTTTCCCTGCCCTTATGGTGAAATATAAATATGCGGGAATGCTCCAGAAATCTATCGATGATACTAAACGCTTTTATGTTTTCACTTAGCCCTTTCTTACCAGCAACCAGAGAGCAAAGTCCCCTAACATTTAGTTTGATGTCAACACCTGCCTGGCTTGCCTCATAAAGTTTCTCAATCATATCCTCATCTTGCAGACTATTCACCTTTAATGTTATTTTAGCCGTCTTGCCTTCTTTTGCTGCAGCAATTTCGTAGTCTATAAGATGAATTAGTTTTTTTCTCAAATTGAATTGGCCAACGAGAAGGTGCTTGAACTCCTCATTAGGGAGTTTGACTGTTTCTAAAAATGAAAAAATTCGGGCGACTTCGGTGGTGAGGCGTTTGTCAAACGTAAATAATCCATGATCACAGTATGTTCGTGCAGTGACTTCATGAAAGTTACCTGTACTGAGGTAAGCATAAAGCTGAGGACCATCAGCCTCAAGTCTTCTTACCAAAGCCAGTTTGCTATGCACTTTTAAGCCAGGGAAACTATATCGCACAGTGATGCCTGCTTGTTCCAATTGTTCTCCCCAACGAAGATTAGCCTCTTCATCAAATCTTGCTTTTACTTCAATAAAAGCGTAAACTTGTTTTCCAGATTTTACTGCATTAATGAGGGCTTTCATGATCCTGCTGTTCTTTGCCACTCTGTACTGAATGATCTTTATATGGGTGACATTTGGATCCATTGCCGCATGCTCAAAAAATTCAACCACGGGTTCATATTTGTGGTAGGGTAAGTAGATGAGGTGATCAGCTGTTTTTATGGAATCAAAAATTGATGCGGTATTATGGAGGGGCGGATAATCAATGGACGGTAATGGCAGATCTTTGAGTTGATCCATTCCGAAATCGGGAAATTTAAAGAAATCAAAATTGTTGTGATAACGTCCTTCGGGAATAAGATCCAGGCTATCCACTTCGAGGACTTCCAGCAAATAGTCAAGAAAATGGGTCGGAATAGTTTTGTCATAAACTAATCGGGACGCTGGGCCCACATCTCTTTTTAACAGGCTTCGTTTGATTTTGTGTATGAGATCCCCCTGATATTCATCATCTATATAGAGCTCTGCATCCCGGGTCAGCTTGATAGAGTAGGTATTGATAATATCAAAGCCTGGGAACAATCGGCGAACACTCAGACGAACTATATCATCCAGGATAATTATTTCATGATTATTTCCTGTGCTTGGTAGTTCAATAAAGCGAGGTAGAATATCAGATGGAATTTTTATAATAGCATATTGATCCTGGTCTGTGGAGGCCTCCTTGTCCTTCATTAGGATCGCCAGATAGAGTGCTCTGTTGTTTAGAAATGGCCGAACCTTATCCTTAATTAATAGAACAGGTTGAACATGCGGCAGTAAAAATTCCTGACTATACGTTTCCACAAATTCTTCTTGTTCTGACGTAAGCTTTTCTCTTCGAACCAGAAGGATATTATGTTTCTTTAAATCTGGGACGATCTGGTCTTGAAAAATATTTTCAAACTCAATAGCATGTTTGCTTACGATCTTTTGGATCTCCAGAAGAACTTTCTCTGGATCATAATCCAGTTGCTTTTTTGTCTTTTTACCAACCTTAAGGAGATTTCTGTGACTGGCGACCCTGACTCTAAAGAATTCATCGAGGTTGCTGCTGTAAATAGCCAGAAACTTAATCCGTTCCATAAGTGGGACATTGGGGTCCTTAGCTTCCTGAAGCACCCTGTAGTTAAAGCTAAGCCAGCTTATATCTCGATGTATATATCGACCTTCCTTGTAAAATGTATCTTTTGCCATGCTTACTTCCTACTTACTATACAAATTTAATGGCCTCCTTTTCTTTAACCTAAAACTGTCAATTCCAGATGATTAAGAACCAATTTGGTTTAGTGGAGCGATATACCTTTAGCATAACGGATTTGGTGATGAATTGATTTTGTCCCAATACAAAAGTATAGCAAACATTGCTCCAATACCACCTTGTATAGGATCTAATGGGGTATAAATCATTAAGAAATTTCATTTAAAATCAAAGATGATTATCCGCCAATCGCATTTTAGTGGCTTATCTTTGATCCATCGCAAATTGTCAAATAAAGAGCATAAGAGCAATATGAGCAGAAAGAAAATAGTCGCCGCCAATTGGAAAATGAACCTGACATTGGAGGAAGGGGAGGTTTTAGTTGATAAATTATTACAAGGATTGCCTCGTGAGCTCCACTGTCAGGTGGTCATTGCTCCTCCGGCAATCCACATCGTGAATTTGATCAAACAACTAAGCGGTTCAGGCATGAAGACGGCAGCACAGAATTGTTATTCTGCGCCATCTGGTGCCTTTACAGGTGAAATCTCAGCAGAAATGCTTGAAAGTGTGGGGGTTGAATATTGTCTGGCAGGCCATTCAGAGCGGCGACTTGTATTCAATGAATCAAATGTCATGATTAAGGAAAAAATAAATGCCATTCTGAGATGTAATATGGTGCCCGTCTTTTGTTGTGGGGAGTCGCTTGACCTAAGAGAATCGAATCAGCAAAATGAATTTGTGAGGAATCAGCTAACTGAAAGCTTGTTTCATTTGGAAGCGGAGGCCATTAGTGGGATAGTGATTGCCTATGAACCAATATGGGCGATTGGTACTGGAAGGACAGCCTCCCCGGAACAAGCCCAGGAGATGCATCAATTTATCAGATCACTTTTGATTAAGCAATATGGCCAGGACATAGGAGCGCATATGCGAATATTATATGGCGGTAGTATCAAGCCGGATAATGCTTCTGTCCTTTTTTCGCAGCAAGATGTAGATGGCGGACTCGTTGGTGGGGCCTCCCTAAGCGCAGCTGGTTTTTTGGCCATAATAGAAGCAGCGAATGGAAGTATACAATAATCGGTTAATAAATTTGCTTTTTAATCTTGATCTGGTTATATTTATGTTCAAGGTTTAAGAGAAAATTTTATAAGGTTTTGCTTGCTCGTGGTATTATCCTAAAAGGTAGTATCTCAAAGCAGGTAAACGGATGGCCTAGTGGTCATTACCGTTACCGGTTGACTCCGTCAGTCCTATAAAACCGGTAAAGTGCTATGCATCGATAGTTAAATGTTTTCAGCAGAAAACAGACCAACCAACATGAGATGATAAGGCACAATAGAAAAAGGGATCCATACTTTCATTTGATATGATGGATCCCTTTCCTTTTGTCTATTTATCGAACAAACCTTATTCTACAACAAAAATCTTAGCCCAGGCTGGTGGGTTATTTTTAATTGTAATTTTAATAAAATGTAATCCTGCAGATAAATGCGCAGGTATGGAGGCCGTTTGTGTTCCCCCAGCTTCTATGTTAAGATCAGTGCGTGTGTTTGTTTTTAGACCAGATATGGATATCCAATCAATGGAGGTTATTTCTACTCGCTTGTCACCTGAATTGAATAGTTGAACTTTGTCATTTGAAGAAAGAAGTGTTGGCCATATCTTAATACTACTCGTTGCTTCAAAAACATTTTCTGTACTGGAGACCATAGGGACAGTAAACATAAATATCTGATCACACCCAATATTGTCTGTCACCGTCAATTGATAATCTCCTGCAGAAATATTGAACAAGCTTTCTGTAGTCTGTCCTGTATTCCACATGTATGAAAGTGGAAATGCTCCACCAATGATTTCAACAAGAATCGCTCCATTGCCTGATCCGTTGTCTGCCACGATGGCTAAGTCATTGATAAAAATAGCAGGCAATACACTTAGATTGAGAATAGTCTCTTCGAAGCACCCCGGGCGTATTTCTTCAACAGAAGAATAGGATCCTTGATCAAATACCGGCACCCCGCCAAAAATAAGCGTGTCACCATTACATATGGTTTGTTTTATTTCCATTGAAAAAGTATCCTTCACTAACAGACTCAACATAATATAATTGGGACAATTTTCAGGTCCGGCGTATTCAATGATTGTATCAACCGTGACTGTATAGGGCACATCCAATACAAAGATCGTATCGCCATTACAGATCACTTCATTAATTGTTTCCGTCAGGCTGGGCGCTATTTCGAGGATTAATGTGACAACGCTATCGCAATTGTTTTCAGCGCCATTTTCGATGACTACAGTATAGGTTCCGGGTTGATCGAATACTTGATCTGCAATAGCTATGCTTTCACCCGCACAAATGGTGGTATCAATCTGCATTTGAGCAGCTGGTTTGACTGTAACATTTACGAATCCGGTGCCGAACCCATCACAAAAAGCATCTTCTATGCTGCCGATTCGAAACACACCACTAAAGATGGGATCAATATCAATGGAAAAAAATGTTGATTCACTCAAAACATTTGCAAATAATTGATTGTCTTTAAATAAGCCAATAGCAAAGGGAGGCGTGCCCGAACTCTCAAAATTTAAACGTACGGTAGAACCGCTGCAAACTATGTTTGGTCCGGAAATAGTGAGCTTGCTACTGGGGACGGGAAGTACTGTAACTTCAAATTCGCGGAAATCTGTTTCGCAATCTTCTGATTGCGCTTTAATACTGTACCGGACAGTTAAGGGGATAGCAGTTTCATTAAATAGCTGCTGATAAAATTGGGGCAAATTATTTGCAGATGCAGCGCCCATAATAAATGGATCAGGATCAGCTGTCCAACTATATGTTACAGGAGGAAATAAATTTGTTTCAGGTTTAAAGATCAGTGTATCCCCGCTACATATCGAATAATTTTGAATTGGCTGCATGCTGGGATTGACACAGCAAACCATGCTGGCCGTAAAAACTTCCTTTTGATCATAGCCACATACCAGATTGTTAAATCTTCCTATTTCTCCATCAGCAAAAGTCTTCATAGTGATACTACAATCCAAATTGGATTCACATTGATCTACTACTTTGAGCGTGAAGCATACCTTCCATGAATCATTATTGGCCAGGCAATTGTCAATGTCACCAGTGGTCTGATCAGGCTCATCAGCAGGAGGGGAGTTTGTCGTATTGGTAAAATACCATCCGGCAGGCAGTCCCTGATTTCCCTCATATCCATTAACGGGATTTGAAATATTGTAATGGACCTCACCCAGCCTATGCCAAGCCCATTCACCAACTGTGGCGGGTGTAAACATGGAATCTGTTTGAATAGGCTCTCCATAAAGGTCAAATGATAACGTATCCCATCCCGGACCGAATGTTGGAATGACACCTTGGAAGCCATTACATTCCAATTTGTCCCAATCATCCAATTCATAACAAACCTGAACTTCTTCTCCAGGTTTAAATGGGCCTACAAAGTTGCTGCCCATGGAGGTTGATGTTACAAAAATCCTATCATTTTTATTACAGAATTCGACGTCAATGGACGTAGCACATAACTCAAATTCACCGAAATTTCCTTCTGCATCAGATATTGCAATAACGTAAGTGGTCTGTGGAGCAATATCAATGTAATTCATGACTGCATTCCCATCTTCACCCGTAATGCAATCTACTTGTTGAAACGTAGTACAGTTCACTGTGCGCAATAAGGCTATCTGTGGTTTATTGAATTCCTCAGAGTGAACACTTAAGGTCAGTAAATCTGCATTTGTATCTGTCGTAATAAAAAAGTATGATGTTGAATTTAGAAAATCTGGACACATCCCATTGAAAAACGAAGGTCCCGGGCCGAAACCTGCATTACATCCGACAACACATATAAGTGAGTTATCTGCAGGAGGAAAAATATGATTGTTTGTTGAAGAGTCTGGTAAGCAAACGAAGTTAGTGGAACAGGTATCGGGGTAAGGATTGAGCGTGTAATACCATGTGTCTAATTGAGAAAACCCATTTGCCGGAACATTTTTATCCATCGACAGTGTGGTGGAAAAAACATGATGTATGCTGTCCACAGTAATTACTTGAGCGGAGAAATCATTTAACGATCCGCCATAATTCATCTGACTTCGGATATTGCCATTTCGATCAGTTGTAAAATTCCAAACATCTGCAAAACCTTTGTTTCCAGTAAGATCCAGATTATTACTTGTCGAGCTTGAAGTAATGATAAGTGTTGCAGTATCAGAAAGCGAAATCTGAGCATCAAATTCATTACCGGTACCACCATAATGATATTTTCCTTCTGTACTGCCGTCTTCGCCATTCAATTTTAGCATCCATAAATCATTTATGCCGTAGTTGCTATCAAAGTCACCATCTGCAGATAATGAATGCGCTATGACATAAAGGTTCCCATCAGGGTGCAGCACGATATCATCTGCTACATCATCTTCAGTGCCTCCAAAGTTTTTTTGCCAAAGCATCTCTCCCAGTGGATCCAGTTTTATGATCCACAAATCAGTGCCTCCCATATTTAATGGAAGTCCGGGTAAATTAGAATCACTGGTTGCTGCGATATACGTATTACCATTGATATCACACGTGATGGCATTTGGGATGTCGGCCCCGGCACCGCCAAGTAAAGTAGACCAATCAGAGTTGAATGCAGCATCAACACGAACAATCCAGACATCCAGAATTCCATTATTGGGTTGACCGAATAAAATGGGAGACCCTGCAGTTATAGCCATGGTCACATCACCATTTAGATGTCTAAAGCCATCTACCCCTGATTCAGTAAGAATGCCGCCAAAGATTTTGCCATCTACGATACTGCCATTGTTATTGGTACGCATGAGCCATGCGCCGGCATGTCCAACGAGTGTTCCAAAAAGTCCCTGACTTGATCTTGTTGTCCCGAATGCTAATGTTCCACCATCCGGGTGGGGCAGAAGTACTTCAAGATCATCGTCTTGCATTCCACCATAGGTTTTGTTCCAGATAGGGCTTCCATCGATATCCATTTTCATAATCCAAAAGTCGCTTCCGCCGGCATTCTCAGGGACATCGCCATCTACAGAAAAAGTTTTGGCCCCCAAAAACAAAGCTGTTTTGGAATTATTCACCTTTACGTCTTTAGCTTCATCGGTGGAATTCCCCCCAAAGATTATATTCCTTTCAAGGTTTGTCTGGCCGGTGCTCAAGGCGGAAATAAACAGGAAAAGAGCAAATATGTAAATTCTATGCATTGGTATAGTGTTGATATATAAGACTTTGAACCCGAAAATACAGATAATCGGGGAAAGTGACAAGAATCATTCCTTCTCAAATTAAGAAAACAAATTAACCTGTGTCAATTTGGGGTCTATGGCTAATTGATTCTGTCGGTTTTACGACGGAACGGACACGCTAAAATTCAACTATGATAGACATTTCTGGCTAAGGTGTATCATTTTTCAGGACCTTCCAAGGGTGCTTCCGAAGGTCCAGGTTTTCTGCATAAAAAAATTTAAAAAGGATAACTATTTAGTTGCGCAGTGCATCAAGAGCCACCAAGCGGACTTGAACCGCTGACCTACGCATTACGAATGCGTTGCTCTACCAACTGAGCTACGGTGGCTTCTTTTGGTCGGGACGACTGGATTCGAACCAGCGACTTCACGCCCCCCAGACGTGTACTCTACCGAGCTGAGCTACGTCCCGATTCCGATTTGCAATAAATAACCGCAAAACAGACTTTTGTCAAATAACCAACATTTAGAAGCCTGGTCTTCGGCTTTTGGTGGGTGATAGCAGGCTCGGACTGCTGACCTCTGCCCTGTCAAGGCAGCGCTCTGAACCAACTGAGCTAATCACCCAAATAAGGGCCACAAATGTACATATTTTCACATCTTTCTACCATTTACTTCGCTGAAAGCTTTACAAATTCTGATGGGCGAAGAAATGAAAAACTCAATTTCTGATATCCTATATTGCATCAATCGTTACTTTTGAATGACAAGTAGTAGTAGCCACTTCATATGAAGCCTGAATTCGAAACATTTTCACAACAGCATTTCTATGTTTTATTTGCAATCGGCATAGTTGCCATTTCTATCATTCTGATAGGTCGAAAATTGGCTGAACCCTCAAGGTCTGATTTAGGTTTAGCACTGGCTGGCATTACCTTTTCGACAGTGATTTTAGATGCTGTGTTTAAACTTTATTTTGGTACTTATGATTATCTGGTAGATCTGCCTTTCTTTTTATGTGATGCAGTAGCGCTGAGCCTTCCGTTTGTCCTCGTTTTCAAAAACAGAAAATGGATAGGTATATTTTACTTTTGGGCTTTGGCAGGAACATTTCAGGCTATCCTTACACCTGACCTTAGTGAAGGGTTTCCTGATTTTCAATTTTTCAGATACTTTATCGGACACGCAGGCATAATGCTTACTATGTTATATACAGTTGTAATAGGCCGCATTCGAATTAATTGGAAGGATTTTGTAAATGCAATTATTTACGCACAGTTATATTTAATTGGTATACACATCATCAATCATCTCTTTCAGAGTAATTATAGTTATACAGTGCAAAAGCCACCAGTAGCTTCCATTCTCGATTTATTTGGTCCCTGGCCATGGTATATATTAGTTGGGGAGTTGTTCATGATTGTTCTTTTTGTTTTGCTTATGATTCCCTTTATTTTTCGTAAACAGCCTGAAAACGTGGATATTAAAGAAAATGAAGGGCTAAAATGATGTGGTTTATTAGCTGGAAGGTGTGATATTTGCACTTCAGACCATTTTTCAACGATTATGAAGGCTAAGAAGATATTGGTATTTCCCGGCTCATTTGATCCTATTACAACCGGACATGTTAATCTTGTACACAGAGCGCTTCCTTTATTTGATGAGGTGATTATTGCTATTGGGATAAATGCACAAAAACAAACATTGTTTCCCCTCGAACAGCGAAAAGATTGGATTGAAAGTGTGTTTGAGGATGAACCCAGAGTACGTGTAGATGTATTTGAAGGGCTTACGGTTCATTTTTGTAAAAAAGTGAATGCCCATTATATTCTGCGCGGTTTGCGAAATGCCTCCGACTTTGACTATGAAAAAACGATCAGCCAGTTAAATCAAATTGTTGGCGATGATATTGAAACCATCTTTTTTATCAGCAAACCAGAGTTTTCCCATATCAGCTCTACAATTGTCAGAGAGATTATCAAAGGAGGCGGAAATGCTAAACCATTCTTGCCTAAAGGCGTTAACTTCTAATTATACCTTCGATTTACTAATTCAATAAACCTGAAAGATCTTTATTTATGTCAAATGCAGTTTTTACTTTACCGACGACTTACAACGAGCCTGTTAAATCCTATATTAAAGGTTCGCCTGAGCGAGATAAGCTCATCGCCGCTTTAAAAGAACTTAAAGGAAAGAAAGTGGATATACCGATGTATATCGGTGGACAGGAAGTCTTTACAGATAAAAAAGTGGCGATTCATCCCCCTCATGAATTGAAGCATACACTAGGGCACTATAATAAAGGAGAAAGTAAACATGTCAAGCAGGCCATTCAAGCAGCACTAAAGGCAAAGCCGGCATGGGAAGCGATGGATTGGCAGGATCGGGCAGCTATATTTTTACGGGCGGCAGATCTTCTTGCTGGTCCCTTTCGCGCAAAGATGAATGCAGCGACAATGCTGGGTCAAAGTAAGAATGCATTTCAAGCAGAAATAGATGCGGTAGCCGAATGGTGTGATTTTCTTCGTTTTAATGCGCAGTTTATGCGGGACATGTACGCCAATCAACCGGTCAGTGACCCCGGGCTTTGGAACCGGATGGAATACCGTGCGCTGGAAGGGTTTGTTTTTGCATTATCGCCTTTTAATTTTACTTCTATTGCCGGGAATCTTTCTTGCGCTCCTGCTTTAATGGGTAATACCGTCGTATGGAAACCTGCTGAAACGCAAATTTATTCCGCGCAGATTATTATGAAAATTCTCAAAGAAGCCGGACTGCCCGGAGGCGTAATAAATTTAGTTTTTGTTGAAGGAAAAGTAGCCGGTGATGTTATCTTCAATCACCCCGACTTTGCAGGATTGCATTTCACAGGGAGTACAGGCGTGTTTAAAAAACTATGGCAAACCATTGGAGAGAATCTTTCTATTTATAGGTCTTATCCAAGGATTGTAGGGGAAACAGGAGGAAAAGATTTTGTGATAGCCCATCCATCGGCAAATGCAGATGCAGTTGCTGTAGGATTAGCCAGAGGGGCGTTTGAGTTTCAAGGGCAAAAATGTTCTGCAGCCAGCAGGGCTTATATTCCAGCGTCACTATGGCCTACAATAAAAAAGAAACTAGTGGCAGATTTGAAGACAATGAAGATGGGCTCTCCGGAGAAGTTTGATAATTTTATTAATGCTGTCATTGATGAAAAAGCATTTGATAAAATTACAGCTTATATCAAACAGGCAAAGAAAGATAAAGGGGTTAAAATCATCGCGGGTGGAAATTTTGATAAAACCGCAGGATACTTTATTGAGCCTACTGTAGTGGTGGTAGACGATCCAAAATATGTGACGATGTGTGATGAGCTATTTGGCCCTGTGCTCACGATTCATGTTTATAAGGATGAGGATTATAAGAAAGTATTAACCGTGCTTGACAATACATCACCTTATGCATTAACAGGAGCCGTTTTTGCAAATGACAGAGAAGCTATAAATATGACTAGCGAAAAGCTCAGAAATGCGGCGGGCAATTTTTATATCAATGACAAGCCTACTGGCGCTGTGGTGGGGCAACAACCTTTTGGCGGGGCAAGAGCTTCAGGGACTAATGATAAGGCAGGCAGTATTATGAACCTGTATCGTTGGGTATCCGCCAGAACGATTAAAGAGACGCTTAACCCGCCAACGGATTACAGATATCCGTTTATGGATTAAAGGCTAACTAAGAAAAGTAAAGCAGATGTATGCTTGATGCCGGTGAAAGTTGACATTTGGTAGGTTCCTTATAAGAACTTACCAAGGGAAGTCATGAACAAGACGGTTAAAAAAATGTCCAAGAACTTCATTTTTTAATATGATAATCATTAGCATGCCTGCAATTGCTCCGGCGAAATGTGCAGAATGATCTAATCGCCCATGCCCTTTTTTGGCTGCCCAGGAAGAATATATCAAGTAGCCAACACCGGCGATGATGGCCGGAACCGGAATGATAAAGAACAACAAAAGCATCGCCCAGGGCTTTAGTAATATGAAAACAAAAATAATTCCACTGACAGCGCCTGATGCACCTATACTTGAAAACGCAGGATTGTTTTTGTGTCTAAGGGCTGTAGGGATATTGGCAAGAATAATATTTAGGATGTAAAAAACAGTATAAATAATTCTGCCTTGAATTAGCCCAAACTCATGCACGATAAAATTTTCAATATACCCGCCAAAACTATAAAGGACAAACATGTTAATAATAAGATGTGTCCAATCTGCATGGACAAATCCTGAGGTCAGCAATCGATAGTATTCATTACCACTAAACTCTCTTGCCGGAGCGTGTTTAAGGCGATCAATAAGGGCGTACTTTGAAAATCCCTGATAAGAAACAAGGACGGTAAATGCGATGATCAGTAAGGTGATTGAAAACTCCAAAATTTGAGGATTTGAAAAGCGAGATTATTTATTCGTGATGATAGGATTCGCCTCGTAAGATAGTACATGCCCTGTAAAGTTGTTCCAATAGCATCAATCGACAAAGCTGGTGGGGCAGGGTCATCTTGGCAAGTCCTAGCTTTTCACTACTCAATTCATAAACCTCCTTATCAAAACCATAAGCAGAACCTATAAGAAACACGACACGTTTATGACTGCCTTGTCGCCAATGATCAAGCTTGCCAGCAAACTTTACGGATGTCAACTGTGGGCCTTTTTCATCCAAAAGGATTAGTTTGGTGGGTGTCGTATTAATTTGTTGTTGAAGCCATTTAGCTTCTTCCGATAGTACAACTGTTTGATCCTTCTTTTTGGAAACCTGAATACATTTGTACTCAAAAGGCAAGTACCTGTTGATCCTATTAGTGTAAAGTTCTTCGCCGCGTTGAACCCATTCATCCGAGGAAGAACCCATACTCCATAAGTGGACCTTCATGCAATTAAATATTTGTCAACAATAAAAATGCCCAGGGGCCTAACGCTATTTCTTCTCCTGATTCTAATGACATGGTTTCTTCCGAAAAAACAACATGCATATTATTAATTGGGGTAGTAAGGGAAGTGGATCGTGGTTGGTCTGAAAGATTAAATAGGCCAATAAAGATATCTCCATTTTTCTCCCTGCTAAAAGCATAGACATCATCTGAAGAATTTATTCGCTTAGACAAACCACCATGTTCTCCATTCCAAAGTGCGTTGTTCTTTTTCTTTAAAGCATTTAATGTAGTATAAAAATCTTCATACTGATATTCAGAAAAGGGTATAGTATCCTTCTCAAAAAAGGCTAATCGCTTTGTAATAGGCTCTTCCTGTCCTCCATATATCAGGGGCATACCATCCAGCGTAGCACATAAGGCTGCAAACGTTTTATGCCCGGTCCCCAGTCGCTCAAATACAGTTCCTGCCCAGCTATTTTCATCATGATTACTGGTAAAATAAATATGGTAACCATATTTGTAATGTGCGCGTTCATCAGCTAACAGGCTATCCAGTTGATTGACATTTTCTTTGCCCTTTGCGATAGCATTCAGCATATGATGAAAACGCCATGCGTAGGTAGCAACAAAACCAGATTCATTTCGCAAGTAGGCTTCTTCTCCCTCTGCAAGCATGAAAATAGGTTTGATTAAAGCGCCAATCGTGTTGCTCACCTCATCCCAATAATCGGCATGAACTCCATGCGCATGATCCACGCGAAAACCATCAATATTAAAATCTTCAATCCAATAAATCATGTCGTCAATGGTTTGACGGCGCATTAATGGATTATCAAGATCCAACTCTGCTACATCTGTCCAATCCCATGGCTCTCCTGTCTCTTCATTAATGGGATCGCGGATTTCGCCATTTTCATTTTTATTGTAATATTCCGGGTGTTGCGTAATCCATGGATGATCCCATCCTGTGTGGTGTGGTACCCAGTCTATAATCAAATGCATCCCGAGCTCATGGACACGATCCACTAAAGCCTGAAAATCTTCCAGTGTTCCAAAGCTAGGGTTGATCGCCCTGAAATCAGATACGGCGTAGTAACTTCCCAGCGTCCCTTTTCGCTTTGGCACACTGATTGGATGAATAGGCATCAACCACAGGATGTCCACTTCCATTCGTTTTAACCTGGGAAGGTGATCCATGAAAGCTTTAAATGTGCCTTCATCTGTATACTGGCGAATATTTACTTCGTATATATTAGCTGTATGTGACCAGTCCGGTGGTGTGATCCTGGGGCCAATTTGATCTAGGGTTGACCGCTCTTCAGCTTTCATGTCGGATAATGTTGTTATCATAAAATGTTCTTATTTCACCTTTGTCTGAGCTCAAATTCATGATTGAAGGACGTAAACATATATAAATAATTTCACTATTTAGACAATGCGGTATATTGCCTGAGTTTGCTTAATCCAACGTGCATATCCTTTGACAAGGGAGCGGTGACTTCGATGGATTTCTTCGTTTCAAAATCATTGAAGGTAATAGTAGAAGCATGCAAGGCAACCCGATTAATTATTGCTCTTTCTTCTTCAGCATCTTTGCCCAACTTGTATTTGTTTTTCCCTTTTAAAGATGAAAGGAAAAGCGGGCCTTTTGAACCATAGTTAAGATCACCTACAACAGGGTGGCCTATAAAGCTTAGATGAACTCGGATTTGGTGTGTTCTTCCAGTTATTGGGGTGATTTCGAATAATGAATGATGCCTAAAGCTTTCGAGTAATCGCCAAATCGTCTGACTAGGTTTCCCTTTTTTATTAATGACAACTTTCCCTGTACCCTGGTTAAATAATGGCTCATCGATTTCACCTTCCGGGATTAAACATCTTCCTTCAGAAATCGCGATATATTTCTTTGAAATTGTACGATGTTCAAATTGATCACTATACCACCCGAAAGCATCCGGTCGCAGGCAGAAAAGTAGTACACCACTTGTCTCCATATCTAGTCGGTGCAAAGGCCTGGCATCAGGGTACGTATGTAAGATTAAAGAAGCTAAAGAAAGCCGGTCTGCTTTATACCGATCTGGAACACTTAGTAAACCTGAAGGCTTAGCAAGTGCCACAATGGAATCATTAATATAAAGAACCTCGGGTTTGTTTTTCATGAAGGAAATAGGTCACTAAATTTGCGCTTCCAACCCAAATAGTATTCCTTAATCAAGCTGCCTTTAAATACCCCTGGAAGTTTTGCTAATGATTTTCGCTTGAAGTTGGCGGAAATATATTTTCGCTTTTTGATGATCGCACGAAGGTGGGTATAGATATATAGGTGAGCTCGTATAATCGCAAAGGTATTTGCCAGTTGACCTTTAAATAAGAATCTTAAACCTGCCAACCCATCCAATAGCCAACGAATAAATAATACTGCGAATAAATCTTTAGAAGGCAAATATTTGATGAGCGTTACAAGGTTATTTCTGAAATTAAGATACACTTTGTTTGGGCTGGCATAACTTAATGTCGCACCACCAACATGATACACAACGGAATCAGGGCACACCATGATTTTGTAATCGCTTAGTAAAATCCGCCATGCCAAATCAATTTCTTCCTGATGGGCAAAATAATCTGCATCAAAACCGCCCAGAGATTTGAACACATCACTTCGAATAACCATTGCTGCACCGGATGCCCAAAATATGGGCTCTGTAGTTTGGTATTGACCTGTGTCTCTTTCAGTATTTTGGAGCAGTCGACCTCTACAAAAAGGGTAACCTAATACATCCATATAACCTCCCGCTGCACCGGCATATTCGAAGTGTCCTCTGCGTTCCTCCGAACGTATTTTCGGTTGTACCGCGGCAATTTTATCATCCGTTTCCATCAGATCAATAATTGGCGTCAACCATTGCGGCGTGATTTCAATATCACTGTTTACCAATGCGAAGTATTTGGCGTCTATATTGGCAAGCCCTTCATTATAGCCCCCGGCATAACCGTGGTTTTCGCCCAAAACAATGCAATTAATCTTTGGATAGTTGGCTTTTATCAATTTTACAGAGCCATCGGTTGACCCATTATCGACGACATAAGTTTTCCCATTTGGAAAGCGGTTAGAGGCAAAAAAAGGAAGAAACCGTTCCAGGAAAGGTTTTCCATTATAATTGAGAATTACAGTAGCAACATCTGCCAGACTTGACGCATAGGATTCGAAAAAGGATCGTACATCAAGTTCATCCTGCATCATGGCTTGTTTAAGACCTTCCATGGTGGGAAACTTACGATCTCCTCTGATGTAATGATAAATCTCCAGCGATATTTCCTGGTCATAAATTTGGCGATCGAAATCAAACAAGTGGATTTCTACACGATGCTCGACTTCAGCATCAATTGAAGGTCGCAAACCGATATACAACATGCCTTTGTATTCGATCCCCTTAATCGTTGCTGTAGCGGCGAATATGCCATCACCCGGTAAAAGCTTTTTAGGATCCGTGATTTCTACATTTGCAGTAGGGTAGCCTATATGATGCCCCAGTTTGTTGCCGGTGACCACTTGACCATGAATCAGGTATGGGTGACCTAAAAGGTTGTTAGCATATTCTATATTGTTTTCCTGTAGAGCGCTCCTAATCTTCGTCGAGCTAATGGTGATATTTTTAATTTCCTCTTCTTCAATTTGAACAACCTGATAATTATTCACTTTGCCATATAATTCCAGAAGGTGTACGTTGCCCACGCGGTTAAAACCAAATCGATGATCATAGCCAATGACCACATAACTGGGATGAAATTTAGCAACAAGGAACTTTTCAATGTATTCCTGAGCAGGTTGCTGTGAAAATTCTATAGTAAAGGGAACGATGACAACATTAGAAACGCCGGCTCTTCTGAAGTACTCCAGCTTTTCATCCAGTGTTGTCAGAATCCGTAGATCAGTATCCTTGGGGTAGACGATTTCTCGGGGATGGGGATGGAAGGTAATGACTACGTCAACACCATCAGATGCTTCGGCGAGTTGTTGTAATCGCTTTAGAATCTTGTAATGGCCCTGATGTACGCCATCAAAACTGCCGATCGTAATAACTGAATTTTTGAACTCCGGCAGTGTTGAAAGTCCCCTGTATATGTTCATGGTCTGCAAAAGTATTCAATTTGCCTGTAATACGTACTGGTAACCATCTTTCTGCCTGCATTCAGACCAAGAAGGGGAACAAATTTACCCTTGATTATGGTTTTATTATATATTTAAAGACAATGCCACCAAATTGGTAGCGTTAATTAGCTTATGATACGATTATTTACACTTTTTGGTTTTTGCACCTTTTTTAATATAGCGCTGCATAGCCAAATTTCTGACCCAAAAGCGCTGGTTACCGAGATAGCCTACTATTCGGATATTGTCATCAATGCAGAAGATGGTACTCATCGTACACGAGCGAATGAGGATTTACTTGCCAATATTGATCTGTTTCTCAATACGCCCGGGTCGTTTCATACGAGCCTGGACAGTATTTCCTGGCTGTATGTCCTGCATGGTAATGATTTTAGGCTAGTATCCTGGCAGTTGCGGATTACAAATGAGGAGTTTAAATATGGAGCGTTTATTCAATGGGAGGACAGGCATGTCTATTTCAAGGATAGCAGGCCCTTTATTAATGGATCGGCCTACACGACCTATACCCCTGCTGCTTGGTATGGTGCGGTCTATTACAAGATGATACCATTTGAGCGGGAAAAGATGATCTATTACATCCTATTAGGGTACAATGCCGAAAACAGTCTGCTGAACACGAAGGTTGCTGATGTGCTTGATCTTACATCTGCACAACCCTTATTAGGCGTTCCGGTATTTACTGGAGCAGGAGATCCGCAAACGAGACTGATGGTGAGTTATGCGGATATTTCTCCGGCGCGTGTTCAGTTTGATGAAAAATTAAATGGGATTTTAATTGATCACGTATCCACGTTGGCCGGTGTTGGACCGAATGGTGAAAGTTTGCCGATACCGGATGGTAGTCTGGATGCCTGGATATTAAAGAAAGGAAATTGGGTGTTTGAAGAAGAGGTGTATGATGTAAAGAGCAAAGATCCGTTGATGACCAAAGAGCGTAAGGATAAAAAAGAGGAGAAGGATATAATGGGTAGACCAAAGAAGAATTAAGTATCTATGGCTTCCCATTTAAAGATTAGGACGGAAAAAACCGGGCATTACTACGCGCATGGTAATCTATCAGAAACCACAAAGTATGTTTGGATTTGCCTCCATGGGTATGGTCAATTGGCTAAATACTTTATCCAGCGATTTGAATTTTTGGATCCTTCGATTCATCTGGTGATTGCCCCGGAGGGACTTAATCGTTTCTATTTTGAAGGTTTAAATGATCGGCCGGTGGCAACTTGGATGACTAGTGAAGACAGACTGGATGAGATTGCTGATTTTATTGGTTTTCTCGAATCATTGCGAAAAAAGATAAGATGGGATAAAAATGAAAACATCAAAGTAATTTACTTTGGCTTTTCGCAGGGAGTGACGACACTCCTTCGATGGTTAGTAGATGCTGCACCACGGGCTGACTATATGCTTTTGTGGGCGGGGGGCATTGCAGATGATATTTTATACGATCATCGAAAGGATTATTTTAAGCAAATTGAAGCCCATTATTTTTTGGGTGATGGGGACCCATATTTTACTTTAGACCGGTTTGATACTATTAAAGCGTTTTTTTTTCAAAACGAATTTGATATTAAACTTCATCAATTTTCAGGTCAACATAAAGTGGAGGAGTCCGTATTGAAACAGTGGGTTGATCAAAATTTAAAGCGATAATGCAAAAATCTCCGCTACAATTTAATGCGATATAACAACTGGTTTAATGGACAAAACTGCTCCGTCCTTGTTCTTCAAAAGGACGATGTAGTATCCAGAAGGGATGTGGTCTATTGAAATCCTGCCGGATTCAAATTGTGGGTTTCGATTTACACCAAGTATGTCTATGATTTCTACTGTAGCTACGTTAACAGCTGGCAATATATTGATCACATCGTTAGCAGGATTAGGAAATAGGAAATACTTGTCTTGCGCTATAGGCGTAAAGACAGAGGTAATGATTTCAGTTATTATATTGTTTTTTGAAAGAATCCACTGTTCGGGATCTATCGCAACTGAATCTGCGTTTTCATCTCCTTTATAAAAAGAAAATCGTTGAGCCTGATCGGTATGATTCAAAACAAATGTTGTTGGAACACCATTAAGATATACTGCAACAGGAACAGGCATTTCAAAGAAAGAAACAGAATTGTGCGAGGTGGTTTGGCTTAACCAAAATATCAAGGAATCTGCTTGCTGACTCCATTTTAAATCATAGGAAGGGTAGCCCTGACCATAATACCAATCCTGAAAGTATTCATCCAGATCAATGCCAGCGTTTGATTCGAGGTAGCCCTTTAATTGATCCGTTTTAGCAAAAGCATAAGCTGTTTCGGGACCTTCTAAATAATCACGAAGAGAAGCGAAAAAATCCTCATCACCGATTATCCAGCGAAGCATATGCAAAAGGTAAGCACCTTTATTATAACTCAGTCGACCATTGAATATTCGATTTACACTCGTCGTATCGTCGACAAATACAGAACCCCCCGGCTGACTCATGACAGAGTTTGATGTCGATGTCTTCCAAAGGGGCCAAAACTCATCCGCACTAAAATTTTCATAAGTCAGTCCGGTGAGGTATGTTGCAAACCCTTCGTTAAGCCATATTTCAGTCCATGACCCACAAGTTACTTTGTCTCCGAACCATTGGTGCGCCATTTCGTGCGCCTGTAGACTAAAACTAAAACTGCCCATAAAACTCATGGTCTGGTGTTCCATTCCTCCTCCCCAGCCAAACTGGGCATGACCGTATTTTTCATCGGCATAAGGATATGTGCCCACCAATTCATTGTACAAGGTCATGATATCAACAGCGCTTTTTGTGGCATCTTTTACTTGCTCCAGATTTTCAGGATAGATGTAATTCAAGATCTCTATTGAATCACCGTTGGACAAGGGCACAAAATCACTATATGCTTCGTAATTCGTTACAGCAAGCGCCACGAGATATGCGGCAATTGGGTGTCGGTGTTTCCAGTGATGAATTAATTTTCCATCCTGTTCTGTGATGCTCATCAATTTTCCATTTCCCGCAGCAAGTTGTTCCAGGGGCGTAGTGATAAAGACATCCATTGAATCAATTTTGTCCACCAGATCCTGCTTTCCCGGCCACCAATCTCGCATACCATATGGCTCGGACAAGGTCCATACGATTGGTTGTCCGGCATGCGTACTCTGAGCAAAAGAACCGAAACCATTAGAAGGAGGTATTCCTTCATAGTTGACAGTAAGCGTATCCAATTCTCCGGATAATAGTGACTTGTTAAGATCAATCGTAAGTAATTGGTCCTTTGTATGAGCATAAGTCAAAGGCATTCCATTTCTTAGTACTGTGTTTACCTGGAGTGCATTGCTAAGGTCAAGAATGAGTTCGGTTAGATTGTCTTTTTGGCTTTTAAAATAATAGGTGATTTCACCCTTTATGTATCTCTGTGCCGGATCTATTTCCCAGTTAAATATTTGATAATGGATATCAGTTTGATTAGAAGCCGGATTGCGGAGATCGCTTTCATTTATTCGAAATTCAGCTTTTTCCTGCTCCTTACAAATCAGATCTTCTAGCTCCATTTGAAAGTTAAAATCAGCCTGACCGGATAAGGCAAAAGGCAGGCTCAGTATTAAAGCTGTTGCTATGTGGAATCCGATTGTTTTCATGTTGTAAATGTAGTTCAATTGCATTATTAAAGCCGATGTAAGAGCGAATGATAGAAGGCTATCTGCCTTGTACGCCATGAGGACACGTTTATCCACTATAGACCCTTATGATCCTCTTTAAAACTTAAAAAGCCCGATCCGTTGCAACGGATCAGGCTTTATAAAAAACGATATACTCTATTCAAATGTTAGTAGGGAATTAGGCTTCAGTGGCTACGTTACTTAAAACGTTGACATATGTTCTGTCACGTTTTTTAGTTTGAAAATTAATCACACCATCTGTCAAGGCATATAACGTAAAGTCTCTGCCCATGCCTACATTCCTGCCAGGGTGGAACTTAGTTCCTCGCTGACGAATAATTATATTACCGGCGATGGCGCTTTGTCCTCCGAAGAGTTTAACCCCTAGTCGCTTACTATTACTGTCTCGTCCGTTATCACTACTTCCAACCCCTTTCTTATGTGCCATTGTATCAGTGTTTTATCTTGTAATATCTAAAGTTATACTGTAATGCTTTCAATTCTGATCTTAGTAAATCTCTGGCGATGGCCCTTCTTTACTCTATAACCTTTTCTTCTCTTCTTTTTAAAGACAATCACCTTATCGCCTTTGACGTGATCAAGTACAGTAGCAGATACTGAGGCATTACTCAAGGTAGGGGTTCCTACACTTATATTGCCTTCATTATCAGCTAGTAATACCTTATCAAAAGTGAGGTCTGTCCCAACTTCGGCAGCCTGCAGATCAATATAGATCTCCTGTCCCTGCTTTACTTTATATTGTCTGCTATTGACGTCTACTATCGCGTACATGCTTAAGTCTCTAATGTTATTAATCCATAAATGGCCGGCAAAGGTATGATTATATTACCATTTTCCAAAACATTTTTAAATTAAAGAATTCTCTAATATCAGGAATGCCTGAGATTGATCAGATCAGGTCATTGAGGATGATTTGTTTCTTCAGGGTTTCTCTGCCGCGCAAGACTTTAAAACGGATCATTTTACCTGGTTTCCTTTGCAAAACCTGATTTACGCCTTCCAATGTAAACAGCGCACTGGAGGCACCATTGATCTTTATTAGAATATCATTGACCTGAAAACCAGCCTTTTGCGCAGGTGAGCCATCAACGATGTCTTTTACAATAAACTGATTAAAGTTATCGCCAAAGGCAAATAGTACCAGCCCACTGCGATCCATGCTGAAAGGTTTCAATTTGGATTTATATGCTTTAAGGCTTAACTGTCCTTCCATATAATTAAAATATGTGTTAAACCTGCTGAGAAATTCATTTCCCACAATGCCATTCCTAAACCTCGAAACATCAGTGAGCCAGGTTGTATCGACATCTTGAAAACTGGTCAAAATGGAAGGAAAATTAAGATCCCCAATGCGCATATTTTTAATTCGACCGATATACCCTTCCAGATAGCCGCCTAATCCCATACCTAATTTGCCTCTGATCAAGTGCTCCGGGAGATGCAGTGAAGGATGTGAGTTGTTATGTAAAAGCAGTGGCACACCTGATCCGGTATCCACTAATAGCTCAACAGCGACTTTCGTTCCATCGCTTAAGGTGGCTATACCCTGCACATAGGGTTTGTTTGCCTTTAACTCAAATGGAATGTTAGTCGCTCCTTTAGGTACTTCGAAAAACTTAGGATCGTAAATCGTAAGCTGGTTCTTTTTGTAATCAATATTGACGATATGATTCTTGAAAAACGCACCGCCTATCAATCCACTAATCGGCACCCCCACCATTTCATCAAGATTAAAATAATCTTCTTCCAGCACCAGGATGTCATAAGGTTTTGGTTTTATTCCCTTTATCTCAATGACAATATTGCGCATGATTAAAGCCCAAATCTCACGACTAAGGTCAGACCCTAGAATCGGAACACGTTTATCATAAGGAACCTGCAAAAAGTCTGTATACTTCCTTTTAAAAAGAATAACATGCTCAGCGCCGGTATCAAAAATAAATTGCACCGGGACAACACCGTAAAGCTTAATTTCAACAATGATAAAATTATGGATGTAACGGAAAGGAATAACCGCCTTTTTCTTACCATTCAAGATACTCGTTTGCTCAAGATAAGATGGCTGACAAGTCACTTGCTGGCAAAACGGCTGCAAGACAATCGTGAGTATAAAGAGATACTTGATGATGACTCGATTCATACCTTAAAAAATAAGGATTGCGCTTGTTAGGTAATTACATACTGTGTTAAGCTATCTTACGTCCAAGTTACGGATCGCATAGGAAACATCGCAAGTACTCTTTTATAATCGATCGAATTTGTCCTTTTGTATGGCAGCACCACTAAAAAAATCCATTTCCCTATTTCCATTGACGATGATCGCGGTTGGTTCATGTATCGGATCAGGAATCTTTATATCTCCATCCGATGTAGCTTCTCAACTATCAAATGGCCACCAAGTACTGCTGATATGGCTTTTAGGGGGGCTTGTTGCTTTAACCGGGGCATTATGCTTTGGGGAGCTTTCATCAAGGTTTCCAGAGACCGGAGGGGTTTATAATTATTTGAGGGAGGCCTATGGTGATTTTGTTGCCTTTTTGTATGGATGGTCAATCTTAACGGTCGTTGCTTCCGGTGCAATCGCAGCTTTGTGTATTGCTTTCGCCAGATATATCAGTATCATCTTCAATTTAGATGAAGGGACCCACATCATTATTAGTCTGCTGGCTTTGTTTTCAGTAACTTTTATCAATATCCTTAGCGTGCAATGGTCCGCGATCTTTTCCAGTATTATCACGGCGCTAAAAGTGTTGGGGATAAGTACTATTGTATTGGTCTGCCTGTTTTTTAGTAGAAATACACTTGCCGGTCTGGGAATGGACAATCCCCAAACAACCAATGCATCATTCGGCCTTGCCTTAATCGGCGTACTGTGGTCTTATGGAGGATGGCATCATGCTTCTTATGTTGGCGGAGAAGCACAGAATGCAAAAAAGATTTTACCTAAAGCAATGGTCTTTGGTGCCTTGATTGTTACGGCTGTGTACATTTTGGTCAATATGGCTTATTTGTCTGTTTTGTCAATTGAAGAAGTTTCAACGTCTTCTGCAGTTGCCACCGATGCTTTGATGAAGGTTTCTACTGCCGGAGGGATTATCATCGCCGTGCTTGTAGCCGTCTCTACATATGGAACAGCAAGTATATATACACTGACAACACCTAGGATTTATTTCAAAATGGGCGCGGATAAGGTGTTCTTTTCCTGGCTCTCGGATGTTCACGGTATTTTTGGTACTCCGGTAAAGGCGATTCTCTTGCAAAGTTTTTGGGCCGCTGTTTTACTTGTGCTTTGGGGCACGTTTGAAAATCTGGTGACCTATGTTGTGTTTATGGACTTGTTATTTATGACCATGGCTGCTTTTACTTTGTTTATCTTCAGAAAAAGGCTTGGTTTGCCGGGTAAGAATGATTACAAAGTCAGTTTCTATCCTGTGGTACCAATCATCTTCATTGGCATATCAACATGGTTTCTGGTAAGTACGTTAATCGGGCGTCCGGAGCAGGCAATTGCTGGCCTGGTGTTACTGGCCTTTGGACTGCCATTCTATTTGGTGTTTAAAAAGCGGGAGAAAAATAAAAAATCCAGCTTGGAAGAAACATAGCGAATCCATAGGTGCTTCACCATCGATTCTTAACAAAGCGATAGTGCGGATGTTTCCTAATTAGCCAAATCCATTTTGAACAAAATAGAGTATCCCCAAGGCTGCTAACACAAGAATCAGCCAGGGTAAAATCTTTGATAGTGTAGACTGATTTGATTCCATCCCTAAATTTAAAACATTAATCGAGACGATGTATTTCTCCGTGTTGATTGTCATTCACAAGATTTCATGCGCACAGACCAAAAACTCCGTACTTTTATATTCTATTTGCTTGACCAGTAATGAACAACAAACTTGACCAGATTGAAACACTTTACAACAGGGTAGTACGTGAAATAGAGAATGAGCAGGAAGTAAGTGAGTATTTACTCCGAATATATAATGATCTCATCATCGCCCTCAGTGAAGCTTCCGCGCTTCACTTTAATACGCTATTTGCAAGAGTTAGTTTTATTTCATCACGCTATCCGATTTCAAAAGCCTGGCGATATATCTTGCAGATTCCGCGACGAGAAATACAACAACGTCGCTTGCCCGAGGAGGAATTGTTACCCATTCTAAAAGCTTCCATACAATTGTTATTAAACCTGTGCCATAAAGAGTTTAATGGCACACTAGGAGCTCATCCTTTTGAAGAACCGCCACTCCCAAATTTTGGTTATAAAAAACGTTCAGGAAAATTTAAAAAGAAATTTGCAAGAGCCATTGCGATAGAATGGGACAAAGAAGAAAAACAGCTAATCATTCTTGATGAGGATGAACCGGATGGCTCAAGAATTTTACAATATCATGCTGCAGGCATTAATGATATCTTTTCAGAGACACTTGAGTTGGCTTTGGGGGAGATTGGGTTGCCTTTAACGCTTGGGCTGACAGACATCGTTTGTAATGAAGACGGGCACTACATTCCGGGTTATATCGTCCTGATGCCGGATATGTTATTGGATGTTACATCGATCACACAGGTTGAGAGTGATGGTGCTGATCCATTAGCAGTGAATGTGATAGACATATTTTTACCAATGGCTCGTTCAGATGCAATCGTTATTGGAAATGTGGCCAACTTTTTCCTTGACGAGATGATTCGCGATACGGAAAAGCCCTTTGTTGATATTTTCAAAGCTTCATTTAAAGTCTATCCGGTGGAGTTTGTAAAAATGACGGATGCCCATTTGCGCAATATCTATGACAAGATGCAATTCCACTTTGCGAACATTCAGGAGGTATTGCAAAACCGGTTTCCGGCACTTGGGATTGACAGAAACTATTGTGTCATAGAACCGAGTTATTACAGTCCGCAGTTTGGCATCAAAGGTCGATTGGATTTGTATTATGAAAATGAAGAAGAGCAGGCAGCTTCTATTATAGAATTAAAAAGTAGCAAGCCGTTCAAACCTAATAGTTATGGTTTGAGCAGTGCAAACTATCATCAAACTTTACTGTATGATCTCTTGATCAGATCCAGTCAGAGTGCTTCCTTTAAGCGATCAAATTATATTTTATATTCCGGAGAATCGAAGGAGACAATTCGGTATGCTGCTTCTGTTGAGGCCATTCAAAAAGAGACGATACAGCATAGAAACCAATTGGTTATTCTTCAGTTTCGATTGATGCAGTTAGATAAGAAGGATGCCAGGGATATTTTTGCTGAAATTGACCCAAAGTTCTACCCACACCTCAAAGGGTACGTCAAGCGAAATGTAGAAAACTGGCAAAAGATATATACAGCACTTTCCCCGGGGGAGCAATTCTATTTTAAAGCGTTTTCATCTTTTATTACGCGAGAACATACCTTAGCAAGAATCGGCAGTGATCAAGGGGATGGTTCAGGGGGTCTTGCTGGATTGTGGCTAGATACTATAGACAGAAAAGAAG
>JBBKWA010000044.1:0-5984 GCA_037968695.1 Saprospiraceae bacterium | reverse complement strand
GAATAAAGAATGATGATTTAAGAAGGGCAGTCTCGTTTCTTTCTCCCATTAAATCTTAAATCGTTGATCAGTGTTCTTCATTCAGCAAGAAGATACTGTATCGATTTCGCCAACAGTATAATGGGTTGGTGGACGTATCGGTAGTTTAAGCAGGAGAGTGGGGTGTAATTCCTAAATATACGAAACCCCATATTTACTATTAGCGTGATTATCAGTCCTGTTGTATTGCGTTTATGGATATATACATTGCGCGTAGCCAATCTTATGTTTTCCTTATATCCCGTCTTGGGAGCTTCACAGATACCAGGTTTAAAGAGGATTGATGGTGACTGATGCCGGATCAATTTGTGCATAAATTACAGAACCGGGAAAGCAAAGGGGAAAATCGCAAATAAGACAGTTGCATTTTGATTTATTATTTACCTGCCTTGATGTACACGCACGACGACGCATTTATATTCCAAGCAAATCAATTGACGATAGTAACATTTCCAAACCTCACTTGCAACTGTCCATCCGGTGATTGGAAGGTAATCTTGTACACAAATACTCCAGGGTTTAAAGGTTGGCCGTTCCATTTTCCATTCCATGCATGTTCGGTATCATTGGCTTGAAAATGCTCGTCCCGGAAGACCAGATTTCCCCAGCGGTCAAATATTTCGATTAAAGTAATCTCCTGTGCATACTGGCGACTGCTGATCAGAAAGAGATCATTGATCTGATCATCATTAGGAGAAAATACATTGGGGACATACATCTCCGAAGATCGGTCAACAAAAATCTGCATGTCATCTGTATCCACACACCCAAATAAATTGCTCACGGTAATCGAAAAGGTAGAAGTCAATAAGGGAACGAAGGACTGCGTCAGGCACTGTGCACAATTGGGATCTACCACGCCACTCCAGTTGATCGTGGCCAATGAATCATAAGGAATATTCACAACGGCCTGAATGATCGCCGAATCCCCCAATGGAATGGTTTGATCATCCCCCAGGTTGACGATAAGCTGAGCAGGGGCATGGATCAGGAGCACTTCCTGTACCTGGCAATCATTAGCATCCAGTGCCGTCACCTGGAATGATCCGCCGGAAAGATTTTCAAACAACGGGGTAGCCTGCCACTGGGAACCATTCAGAGAAAAAAGAAAAGGGCCTGTTCCACCATTCGGATTGATCTCAATCGCTCCATCAGCATGTCCAAAACAGGCAGGAGGTGAAACGGTGAATGTAATGCTGAAAAAGTCCGGTTCGTCTAATTGAACGGCAGATGAAATGTTACAGCCATTGTCATCTGTCATCGTCAATGAATATATACCGGCGCCAAGTCCTGAAATCGATGGCTCCGATTGACCTGAGGACCATAAAAAATTAAAGGGTGAAATCCCTGATTCCGTGGCTGCTATACTTCCATCCATACCTTCGAAACAACTGATAGCCTCTCCATGAAAATCAGAAGTAATAGTCAGCGAAAGCATCGGTAATGGAAACAAGGTGGTGATCTCCCGGATAATGCTATCGCACCCTTGTGCTGAAGTCAATACTGTAAAATGGATTCCGGTCAAATTGGAATCACAGGTTTGGTGAACAATCTCCGTAGTATCCGGAAGTGTTAAAGCGATATTCAGGGTGATCAGGCTATCGCATCCGAATTGATTGACAAAAAGCGTGTTAAAAATACCGATCTCATTCGGATGGCAACTGGAGGAATCAAAAATAATGTGTTGATGAGGTAATAGGTCCGTCACTATCGTAATGACACTGTCGCATCCATACTGATTGGATAGGTTTTGAATAAAAATACCGGACAGACTCGAATCACAGGTAGTTTCATAAATTTCGATGCTATCAGTAGGAAGCAGGTTAAGGTCACTGATGACCGTGCTATCACATCCAAGAAGATTGGTGAAATGCTGTATGTGCATTCCGCTCAGGGCAGGATCGCAGGTAGTTCCTAAAAGTGTCGTGGTGTCCGGTGGGACAAATAATTGTGTGGTGACCACAATACTATCACAATGATCAGCGGTCGTCAAATATTGGGAAGTTACCCCTACGCTATTGGCATCGCAGGTATACAGCTGTACAAAGGTTGAATCCAAAAGTTGAAATCCGATCATGGAAATGACTATACTATCACAACCTGCATCGTTTGATAAAGTGAGAGAAAATATTCCAGTGTCAAGTGCATTGCAGGAAACGGAGGACAGCCAGGTGGTATCGGGCGACGGGAGACTATCCAATACGAGATAATTTTCTGTGATGACGCAATTGGAATCCTGCGTTATGGTCACTGTATAGGGTCCTGCGCTAAGATTAAACAATTGACTAACCGTATCGCCGGTGGACCATAAGTAAGTGTATAGGCCTGGTTGGGTGATAGAAAGTTGGATAGATCCATTACCAGACTGACAGGATGAGTTAGGGAAAAGAAGGCTAGTCACCGAGAATGTACTCGTTTCATTTGTAACTGCAACGGTATCTATAGTTTCACAACCGTTTAATCCGGTAACGGTCACTACATAGTTTCCCTCTGTCAGGGAGGAGATATTTTGGGTGGTCATTCCATTTGACCATAGGTATGTATAGGGACCTCCTCCATTCACGGTGAGCGCTATACTACCATCTGGAAACCCGCAAGTACTGGGGGTCACAGTGGCTACCACCTGAGGAGTCAGTGTATGATCTTCTACTGTATAAAATTGATAGATCGCACACGAGCCGGCAGTGATCGTCACCTGGTAAGCACCTCCCACAATATCAAAAAGATCTTCCGTGAATTGTCCTTCGAGCCATTCAAACTGATAATTGCCCTCCGGGTCTGGTGTCAAATCAATGGATCCATTAGGCGGATCGCAGTCCGTATTGTCCGAAACCATTCCTGTCACGGTAAAGATCGAATCTATATTGGGTACCAGGACATCGAGCGTCGCCTGACATCCACCAAAACCGGTAACGGTAACTGTACTTATCCCGGGAGGGAGGTTTTCAGCATCTTCTGTGATCTCTCCATTCGACCACACATATATAAAAGGGCCAAGACCTCCGATGACGGTAAGATCCGCCATACCTTCCGACAATTCACAATAGGTAGGCGTGATCGTAGCAGAGAGCAAACTGATTGGACTTGAATGATCCTGTACTTCAAATGTTGCAGTTGCCGTGCACGGAGTTGGTCCCGTGACGGTAACGCTATACAGTCCGGGCTGCAGGTTAAACAAATTCTGGGAGGTGGAGCCATTGGACCATTCATAGGTGTAGAAAAGTTGATCCGGGAATACGCTTAAGTCAATTTCACCGGTTCCTGCCGTACAAGCGCTATCCGCCAAAATGACCCCATTGAGGATAATGGAGTCGATATTCGGCACGGTGAATGTTTGGACATGTGGACACGTCCAGCCCTGAGCATTCGTTCTGGTGATCGTGACGGTGTAATTACCGGCCGATAAATGTTCCCGGCATTCTAAATTCGAGCCGTTATCCCACTCAATGTTGAGAACCTCATCAGGGTACTCTCCCGGACTAATAGTCAGGCAAATAGCCCCTATCGATTGACCGCAATAAGTAGGCGTGATGTCAGGGGTCGCTACCGGGCTCAAAGGCAAATTTCCGGGATACATTCCACCGCAATATACCGTGCATCCTGAGGTATCTATAATCTGGAGACAATACAAAGCCAATCCCAGAACGAAAACGGTGTCTCCATCATTGGGTCCGATAAAAATTGGGTTAAAGTCAAATGAATCGACCAATGTCCAGATAAATTGACCAGGAACTGTATTGCCTGACCAGGTGGCCCAGAGCATGGAGGGGGCGTCTTTACAGAAATTATCTAAATCCCAATGTAAACCGCCATGGTAAGTGTTAGGTGGTTGACAACCCGGACTAGGACAAGGTGGGCATAAAGGCGTTCCTTGAGCACAAACAGGCAGGACGCTGAACGTGAGACAGGAAAACAGGAAAGCAATGCAAATCTCCTTCACCATGATCTAAATTAAGGAGAAAAATTGAGACCGGAAAGGTTACACCAGGAAAGCAAAATAAATTTGAAGGGAGTTGCTTTGGAGCGTAATTGAATTATTACTGAGTGGGAAATTTTATTGTTAGGGGCGTATTTTCTTCATTTTCATTCTATTCTCTAATTTCTTCTCTTAATGGCATAACGTCTTTTGGGATGTTTGCAATTGAATTTACGGTAATATATTCAGTCTCAAATGTTCCATCGTAGCCGAATAATTTCCCCCAAGTTTTGTTACTGACCACAACAGATATTTTAAATTTCTGCTCTTTATCGTCATACCATTCACAAACGTTAGCTTCTCCTGAAAGCAGCATTGGAAATTTAAACCCTAAAATACCTTCATAAAATCGTTGTTCTCCTGACCGAAGTTTTATCCCACCGTTTTCTCCAACAGTCATTTCAATATCCACTGCAAGATGTTGATGTGTACCCAGGTAGTCTACCACCCTTTTTCTTTTCTCGCTGTAAATCATTGTGGCATCAAATCTCCGGACTCGTTTTGGAAACTGATATTTGCGAACCCAAGTAACGGTTTCTCTCCCGAATGTATCTTTGTAGGCATAATTCTCAATTGTAAAAGGAATGTCTTTTCCTTTTTGCGGAAACATTATGCTTCTCCAAGTCCCAATGTATAGAAAAGGTAGTGTATATGGTTTTCCATACCAAACACTTTGCATAACACCCTTCCCAATCGAGGCAATTTTGTCAGTACTATTGAAGCCAAAACGCTTTTGAATCTGTGGATGAAGTTTGTCAAAGTCCGAACCTAAAACATGTTGGTATATTGATTTCATTATTTCTGATTTGTAATGCAATTTGATGCCTTTGGTACATCGTTGAAATTCAAAAGTGCTATTATCGAAAGAGCAATCATTGATATGTTCAGCGAAAAAGGATTAAAGGGAAGTGTAAAAATCATCAAATCACTAAAAACCGCTCCAAAGGTGAGAAGGAGCAAACCCAATATGTTCAGATACTGAAGTGTTTTTCTCTGAATGAAAATTAGTGCAATGCCAAAAACGATTTCAGCAATACCAATAAGGGTCAGAACATTTTCTTCATGTCCATTGAACAATCCTGATTGTCTCAATAGGTCAATTTCTCCCGTATCAGTAAAAAGTATTTTTGGAATTAGTCCTTGATAAATCCAAATGATTCCTAATGTTAAATGTACAAGCAAAACAGATAATTGAGCATTGATGGCTTGTTTAGGGTGTAATCCTTTTTCAATCCAATTTTTCAAGCAATCAAAACTCCAGGCAGTAGCCCAAACCATTAATGGTCTGAAAATTAATTTGTCTATCCCATTTCCGAAAAGTCCCCAACGTGTTTCATAGTCATATCCTGTATAGAATTTTATACCTTCTTTCTCTGGAACATATTTCCAATAGCCCGAACCTTGCTTGATAACTGATAAGTTGCTGTCGGATGAAAACTTCAAAACCGATGTACTTTCTCCGTTGTCTTTGGTCTTTGTGGCAACACTTTCTCCGATGCCCTTCACTTCAATTCCAAAACCAACTTTTGTTGCGTATAGAAATTTTTGTGGGTCTGCCGGGTCATTTTTTGGCAAGTATCTAATCGCTGAAAAACGTAAGTCCCATTGTTGATGAATGGAAGGTTCTTGCGTATGTGTCCACAAAGTTTCAAGGTCGCATTTGATTTTGGTTTCTATGTAAAGTGGTTGTCTTTTCACTCAATGTCGTCTTTTAAAATGACAGGTAACACCTAAATATACGAAACCCCATATCTACTATTAGCGTGATTATCAGTCCTGTTGTATTGCGTTTATGGATATATACATTGCGTGTAGCCAAAACGCCCGCTATAAACGCTCCGCAATCATTTTAGACTTTGGATGAGAATCAATATTTGTTCTCGGCACCCAATCAAAAGAAGCGTATAGTGCTTCACCTCGTTAGTCCCTATCCCGTCCCGATCCCGATTGATCGCATTGGCATCAAGAC
>JBBKWA010000043.1:0-6655 GCA_037968695.1 Saprospiraceae bacterium | reverse complement strand
GATTGCTGCTTATGCTGTCATCATGCGTATGGACGATGATCCTTCAGAAACTTTATTTGTTTTTGTAGCGCCAGATTCTCTATTAACACTGGACACGTTCACTGGTGCTATTGCGATGGAGGCCAACCCTGTACCCACGGATTTTCAGGAAGAAGAAATTGTAACGGCACCTTCCGGAATAGCGGAAATTAAAAACAACAAACAAGACCTGGCCGTTGCGCGCACGAAAGAAAAAAGTAACATTCCATCGGCAAAGCGAAACGTCGAAAAAGATCAAAGTACAAAACCGACGCCAACAGCAATTCAGGATGCAGTGGCGAATCAAAATAAAAGTCCTGGTGCTTCACTAGCCGATGACAATAAAGAGTATAGGATTAAAGGTGTTGTGCTTGATGCGCAAACGAAAAAGCCATTGGCCTTCTCTCCCTATTTGCTTGGTCATACTAACAAACTTTCATTTACAGATGCCACTGGGAAATTTTCTGTCAATATTCCTGAAAAAGATTATGTGCTCAATTTAAAACATAAAGGATATCAAGAAAGGACAATGACGCTTTCGGCCACAGATGAATTTGTAGAGTTTACGCTTTCGCCAAAAAATACTGATGCATCAGATGAATCTTTAAAAAAAGCAGGTCCAGAAAACAGCAGTATAGAAGCGTATTTTGCTTTTAGAGATTATATCTCTACTGCTTCGGCACTCCCATTAGGCACGGGTATCACTGAAAATGGAAATAAAGTAATTATTAGTTTTTCTGTTAATGCAAAAGGTCGTCCGGGTAATTTCAGTGTAACAACGTCAGCTGGTGATAAAAAATATGATGATGAAGCTATTCGGTTGATTTCTTCAGGACCAGATTGGGTTTGTACAAAAGGTGCAAGTCCTTGTCATCGGAGTTATACTTTTTATTTTCAATGAGTATCTTATTAGGCGGAAGGGCGCTCGCATTTGTGCTCCGTCGCTGAAGCTTTGGCGCAAGGGACCAAGACTACCCCGAGCAAGGAAGAGTTTAGAGGGTTTATTATTGTGCCCTTCGGTCACATGGTTTAGAGCGTTTAGGTTTTAATCCTTCTAAACTTTCTAATCAACAGGTGCCAAAGGCACCGCGTGCTAAACCATCTAAACTCAATGACCCCTTAGAGAATGGTATAAGGTGAAGAGCATATCGAAGAGAATATCTCTCCCTATTCGGGCGGTGGAATCTTCGCTTCGATTTGCTCCTCCTTAGCCCTTGGTGATTTCAAAAGTTGAGAAAACTACATCGGTTGTTTCTTCACTGACAATGACTTCTTTGACGTTGGATAGCATGGGTCCTTCTTTACACCATTCAATAAATTGAGAAATGAGGTCATCCGGTCCTTGAATGATTGCCCCAACAGAACCATCGGGGTCATTCCAAACCTGTCCTTTGAGTTCCATTGAGCGCGCCTTGTCTTTTGCTGAAGCACGGTACCATACGCCTTGAACCTTTCCTATTATGTGGAGTCTGACCGTTTTCATTTTACGTAAATAATTATATACCCGCGCTGGTAATCATTGGAATATCTGCCATTGTGCGTAAGCCTGGAGAAGCTTTCAAAATGGACTTGCAGGCGTTGAGGATAATGGCACAAGTAGCTATATCCCCATGGATTCCCTGCATGATGCGCGAACGAATGTGTGGCATACCAAAGATTTCAATTTCATCATAAGATTCAGGTTCACCGACGGTGGCCTGAAAACTGAGTTTTATTTTCTCCTCGCCATTGATTAATCCAATGCCTATCTGACGTACGCCGGAAGCATGTCCTGAAATGATACTGATACCGGTGGTCTCAATATTGCGCAATGCGATCACCGGTTCTATTTTATCTTCTGTGCTATCCAGTTGCCACCCAAGTTGTTGTGCGATAAACAACATAGACTCTGTCAATCCGACATGGCGTAGACTCCCGTCATTTTTTTTCTTTTCGAATTCTTCGAGGCTTAGTCCTGCACCAATTTTCTTTTGAAAAGGTATTCTGCGAAACTGTGCATCCTGATATCGTCGTACTTCAATTCGTTCGACGTAATTACAAAGACCGGTAAACATAGAAGGTAATGCATCCATAAGGAATCCAGGGTTTACGCCTGTTCCCAATACGGCTACGCCATTGTCCTTTGCAGCGCGATCGATTGATCTGGACCATTCCCTGTCGTTTTCCCAGGAATAGAATAATTCTTCGCAGGTGGAAACTACCGGGAGTCGGATATCGATAAGTGCCTGTAGTTGTGGGCCAATGCGAGCCAAATCAGAAACTGTGGCCAGGATAGCGACCTCTACTTTATCCAACTGATCATATCCGTTTGCGATGAGAATGCCAGTTGGCTCTTGTCCGGCATGCTCTCCCATATCCTTTCCTTTTAGGGCTGGATCGATATCTATGACATGCGTGATGGCGATATCTTTTCTTAGCAGGGATAACTTATAAATATTGATGCCCATTGGGCCGGCGCCGATCAGAGCGGCATGAATAGGAAGTTGTGAGGCCATAATTATATGTAAGTGTCTGTTATTGAGGGGTGAAGGTAATTGATTCCTGAGTTTTCGCAAGTGCATTAATCACTAAAAACACCTTAAAGATGGGTTTCCTGGGTGAGCAAAGGATTATCTAATTTTACTTTATTCAATTGGGTATGCAGGATTAGTGCGCAATACTGCCTGTAAAAAACTAAAACATTCTATATTTGCGCTCCGTTCAGAACAAATACCCCCGGAGGGGTGGCAGAGCGGTTGAATGCACCGGTCTTGAAAACCGGCAAGGTGTCACAGCCTTCGAGGGTTCGAATCCCTCCTCCTCCGCAAACAGCATCGAGCCACCTTTTAGGTGGCTTTTTTATTTTCAGGCAAGACCGTCAAGCTTGCTTGTAAGGAATTGTTTGGAAATAAAAAGGAGCTCGAAGAGCGCGATGCTTTTTGGCAGCTCATCATCTTAGGGATCGACGCAGTCAATCCTTCTGATTCTTTATTCTACCACATTCCCCTTGACCCGTTTTCTTTTGCTCTTTAATCTTTTATGTCCGACAGCGGTGTCGCACTTACAGCGCTTGAAAAGATTTCGGGGTGCATATGTGCTACCAATATTTCGCACCTACGGCGCTTGTTTGGCAGCTCATCATCTTAGGGATCGACGTAGTCAATCCGCTTATCTCAATTCAATTTTCCTTTTTGTCAATAGTTTGATAATAATTGCTGGTTTCTATGAAAAAACTATTATCAGATGTCTTGATACTTTTTTTCCGGAAAAAAGTATCCATTCCGCTCGAGCGGAACGGAACTAGGTGCCCTAAAAACTCATTTTCGCTTCAGTACTTGTTTTGGGCTGTTTGGCTTCTGTTACATTTGTTTTCATTTTCTCTTGTAATTCTGCTGACGAACAGAAATACCAGCTGATTGGTTTGTTCCTACAGTTTAGGCCGACATGCCTTATCCCTTCTGTCAAAAACTCAAATGTCATTTGGATTAGAAAATTTAAGGCTCGCAGAGCGCGATGAGGTTTACTTATCAGTACCCCCGCGCACAAAGTACATAGCCAATTCACCCTTGTTTTTTGCTTCAATCATTCCCCGATATTCACAGATAAAACGCTCTTTAATCATTGAGTATGTTGAGGCAGAAATGTTTAGCTCTCCAGGTAAAGAATGGGATTCCATGCGTGACGCTGTATTGACGGTATCCCCCCAAATATCATAGGCAAACTTCTTCTTCCCTACTACTCCGGCCACAACCGGGCCAGTATGTATACCTATTCTAATCTCGAAATGTGGAAGTCCATTTTCCAATCGAATCTTATTGTGTTCTGCCATGAAATCACGAATTGCGATTCCCACTCGTACAATGCGAATCTCAGGATTGCCCGCAGTATGATTAAGTCCTGAGGCACACATGTAAGCATCACCTATTGTTTTGATTTTTTCTACGCCTTCTTTTTCAAGAATGTCATCGAAGGCGCTGAAGCATTCGTCAATTTCCCGAACCAGATCTTCAGGCGTCATGGATTCTGATATCGAAGAGAAAGAAACAAAGTCAGTAAAAAGTACGCTGACCTCGTCATAGGACCGAGTGGTGGCAAACCCCTGATTCTTAAGTTCTGTGGCGGTTTCTTCAGGTAATATATTGAGCAAAAGGTTGTCTGACTTTTGCTTTTCTTCAGCGATCTCACGCGTACGATCCACTACGATCCCTTCGAGCTCGATCTTTTGTCGACGCAAACGAAGAGAATATAATACAGCAACTCCCCAAACAGCTAACACAGCGCATATCAAATAAAACAAATACGCCCATTTCGAACGGTACCAGGGAGGTTGTACAGTGAAAGAATATGCAGCAATAGTACCTTCCACACCATATACATTTCGGGCCTTGACACGAAATGTGTATGCACCCTCCTTAAGGTTCATGTAATCTTTAAATGGCTGATGACTCCACTGTGACCAGTGATCATCTTGCCCTTCTAGAAACGTGGAGTAAGTGATTTTATCTGTAGCATTGTAATATGTAGCAGCATATTTGATGGATACTTGATTATACCTATAAGGTAGCATTGGCTGCATTGAATCCGGTTGGATTAAAGATGGAGCACCCTCACTGGAGTTAAAAAAGCCATCAAAAAGAATTGAGTCTTCCCTTGTCGTAACCCCCCTGATGATTGCATGGAATCCATCCTGATATGAATTATCTAGGGCTGGATCATAACGGATAGTAGCCTCTGTTGTTAGAATCCAGAAGTGCCCTTCACTTGTAGGATGTATACGCCAAACATCTGAATAATCAATACGACGAAGATTGCGATCCGTGAATACTTTCGTTCGTAAATCAACTTGGCCTATACCTTGCTCGTGGGACACCCAAACTGCGCTGTCACCCATGACCACTGGATTACCCATCGCTCCTTTACCAAACTCCTCTCCCAACAGATTATCGCGCTTAAGTTTCTGTTCAGTTTCATTCCAGGAATAAAGCCCTACAGCAGTGCAAAAATAAACCTCGTCATTGTGAAGGAAGGTCCATGTCGGCCCCATTTCAGGAATGTATCCGTGTGTGCTATCCAACATTGTGACATGCACCCCTGTCTCTGAGCGATCCATTTTTGAGATAGAGAACATGGATGCCCATAATCGCTGGTCACCATGGGCAGTGACTGAGAGTATGCCATGGTTTATTGTATCAATAGTAAGACCTGCCCGCCACTTACCATCAGTTTTGCTGACATACACAATTCCTTCCTCCCCACCGTACACCAGTTTCGCTTCAGATGAGTCGACGATCTCCATATCGAACCCACCTACATCAGTTATACGACTGAAGTTTTCTCCATTTTTCAGAAAAAGACCGTGAATCGTCAGAATTAATTTATCGTCGTGTAGATTCAGGATATCTGTTACAAACTCATCTGCCTGGTTTTGGTTTTCAAGTGTCATCTTTTCAAATCTTCTTGTGGCCTTGTTTTGAATAAATAACCCTTCTGTCGTTCCTATCATGATCCCTTGGTCTGACTCATCGAGACAAAGAGGGGTTCCTCTAATACCGTTATTCTTATCAATATAGCTGAGCTGACTGGGGTACTCGATGTGTCGGATACCATTTGATGTGGCAAGCCAAAGCTGATTGTTTCTGTCAAAAAAAGGAGATATGACTGAATAACCGGTAAGATCATATTCAGAGTGGAAAACCTCCTTAAGTAGCGATTGGTCATCAATGATCACAGCACCCTTTTCAGTTGAGCCGATCGCATGCGTATAGCTGTTCAACCTATCTCCATTCCACAACGTAAGGGTATCCAAAATTGATTCTTGGTAATGGAGATCGCCGTTATCTATCTTAAGCAGACCACTCCTGTTACAAGCCAGAATTGGTTTTGATTTTGGCCCAAACATATGCCTGATAATTCGACCCTTGGGCATATCATTCTGATGCAACGGAATTAGATCGGCACCCTTGAATGCACATAACCCTGCGTCAGCAAGTTGCACAACCATCTGACCATTGTAATTAAATAATCTTTGATAGCGGTCCTTTGTGGAGTAGACTTTCAGATCGTGCTGATGATAAATAAACAGATGATATGGGCTCAAGAATGCGATTGAATCTCCCAAAGCTTTCACCATCATAATCCGCCCAAAATCATGTAATGAATCTGGAATGAGGTGTTTCAATGAAATAAACCGAATGCCCGCTCCAGGACGCTGGCCCAAATACCCAAATTCACTGATTCCACCGGTATATATTTTACCGTCAGCGCCGCAAGCAGCTTTAAGCATGTCAAGGTTCTCCGTTCCTGAAACCATTCTCCATGTGAGGCCATCAAACTCAAGAATTCCTGAACTATTGCAGCAGTAAATTAATCCTCTGTGATCCTGCGCGATGCCCCAGTTTTGAGGGCTTGTGCTAAAATCCCCGGACTTATATTCCTTCGGAGAATAAGTGGAATGATAGTACGTGCTGAAATTTGATTGTGCTTGAGTCAAATAATTAGATAGCACAACTATGCATAACACAATTGACCTCAATACGAAAGAAGAAATGTTTATTTTAAACAGAATGATTGTAATTGTTTATCCAATTTAGTCTAATATTTATTATATTTATGAAAATATGGATTATCTCTTTCTCTAGATTGCCTTAGATAAACGTTT
>JBBKWA010000042.1:0-7722 GCA_037968695.1 Saprospiraceae bacterium | reverse complement strand
AACGCTAAACTTTCTAAACATTGTGCCCAAAAGCAATAACTATTTCATCTCTCCAAATCTAAAGCCTCCTTTTGCTTAGGGTTAAAACCCAACGCTAATAAAACACCCTTTCAGGGCTCCTATTTTTTCCATAAGAATGTTTGAAGATCCTGGTTTGGTAAAATATCTGAAATCTGGCATCTAAAAAAGGCAGAAAGCTCACCTCTCACTCCTCACCTCTCACTCCTGTTCAAAGTCTCCTCACTGAAGCATCTCCAGCAGATCATCCATGAGTTCATAATCGCGCATACCAACTTCCTCTTCTTCTCCACCGAAAAAACAAATACCTCCAGTGTACCCTTTTGCCAGGAGTTCTTCTAGTGATTGTTTCGTCCAATCAGAAACCAAAAAGATTCCAGTTTGCGCTTCCGCTGACAAAAAAGTTTTGGGAAGATCAGGTGAATAAGCCATGACATAAAAAACATTAGCGTCTTCAATCATTCCAGCAAGTGAATCAATTTCCAAAAACAATTGTGCAGATGATGGTATCGCACCAGAAATGTTTTGTTTCGTCACTATACCATCCGGATTTGCATCAATAATTGCCTTTGCCAATACCATGTCATCTCCGCCATCAATTTCAGCGGCAAGTTTTACCCCGGAGATCCAATCTTTAAGGGTATGCCACATGGCAAATGATACTGGATCAGTAGTCAGTGCCATACTCATCCAGTCCACACCCATGGCTGCAAAGTAGCGTGCGTCGGTAAGATGCTTTATATTTCGGATCAGAATCGGGTTGCGGTTCATGTAAACTTTACTTTAGATGGCAAAAATAAACTATCACGGGCGAAAATTCAGCGGAGTCTCCAATACGCCTAATGGACAAGTGAGTGGAGACACAATTTTTTCTTACTTCCAATATGCAAACAAGCTAATCGCAACCTATCAGGGAGGCAGTATTCTGGATGGCCATTTGGTAGGGCATGTGGCTGAAGATAACAGCCTTGCATTTGTCTATCACCATGTGGATGTTGACGGTGTGCTGAAAAGCGGTCATTGTCACAGCAAGCCTGAAATATTGGAAGATGGGCGCATCCGACTGCATGAAACGTGGGTATGGAGTTTTGGGGGTGATGGTGAGGGAAGTTCTATTATTGAGGAGATAGGAGGGTGAGTGGTGAGTGGTGAGTGGAATTTAAAAAATACCCATTTAAACATTTCCCCGTTTAAACATTCCACACTAAACACTTCACCTAATTCAAAAACGGATTAAACATATTCTCATATCCGATTTTAGTCGACTGCATATGGCCTGGATAGACAATCGTTTCATTTGGTAAAACGAAAAGCTGCGTGCGTATACTTTTAAGCAATGTCTCATGATCTCCTCCGGGAAGATCCGTCCTTCCGATACTTTCATAGAAAAGCACATCACCACCAATCAACCATCCGTCAGTTTCACTGTACAGACAAATACTTGCAGGGGAGTGGCCCGGCGTATAAAGCACTTTCATCTTGTGGCCGTTCAGCTCAACAATGTCGTCTTCTTCAAGAAATGATGCTGGAGCAGGAGATGTCTCATAGGGGACACCATACATACTTGCGGTGTGCACCTGGGCCTCTAAAACAGGCAATTCCCCTTTATGTATCTCAAGTTTTAAACCATAGGTTTTGGCCACAAATGCATTTCCTAAAACATGATCAATATGACAGTGGGTGTTGATCAACCGCACAGGCTTCAATTTATTTGTGGTGATATACTCCTTTAACTCCTGACGCTCCTGCTGATCAAAACATCCCGGATCAATAATGATGCATTCCTTATTCGGCGCACTGAGGATGTACATATTCTCCTGAAAAGGGTTGAAGGTGAAGGAGTGGACTTTTAGGCTCATAAATGTGCAATTGAGGCGTAAAGATGGGTAATTCTACTTTTCTGCCCCTAAATCCCCTATAGGGGACTTCAAACTTTCCACTTCAGATATCTTCTTCGTTAACTCTTCAAGCACCTTTTCAATGTTTATGAAGATATCATCATTGGTAAAACGAATTATTTGGAGCTCAAAACTTAGCAGATTATGATCTCTGTCTTTATCATTTAGTGCAATTTCAGTAATTGTATGTATTGATCCGTCTACCTCAATAATAAGCTTCAATTCATGGCAATAAAAATCAACTATATACCTATAAATCGCATGTTGATTTCTGAATTTGTAACCAAAAGATTTTTTTCGAATACGTCCCCACAATATTTTTTCAGCTTGCGTCATGTTTAGCCGCAATTTCCTGGCAAAGAGAATAAGTTCTTTTCTGGCGCCGAAATGCATGCTGGTGCCCATACTCTAAAGTTTTGACAAACATAGGTGGGTCTATCATAAAAGGCAAGTCCTCTTCAAAAAATTCATGGGAAATAAAAATCACTACAAATCCCCTATAGAGGATTTAGGGGTAAAACGAAAGCAGCACAAATCCCCTTCAAGGAATTTAAAGACATTATGAAATCAAAGTAAGTCCCCTTTAGGGGATTTAGGGGTTAAATGAGCGCAATACAAGTCCCATAAAAGAATTTAGGCGCAAATCAATATCACTGCAAGCCGCCTTCAACTGATTTAGGGGCAAAAAAAGACCCCTAGAACGGGATTTTTACGATGAAACCTGCCAATGAAAAGACAAGATTAAAGCATAAGCAGCCCGAATTCTTTACTTTCGCATAAATTTAATTTTGACACATGAAAAATTACACAATAACACTTTTGGCGCTCATCCTTATCGGATTCACCGCTTGTAAATCAGAGGACAAAGCAGCTGCTGAAAATACTGCAGCCCAAAGTGAAGCACAGGCCTTTTTGGACAGTTACACAAAGACCTATGTTGACTATTACTATGCTTCCGCTGAAGCCTCCTGGAAAACGAACACTGAAATTCAAGAGGGCGACACCCTCAATGCCTACAATTCCCGGATTGCGGATGAAGCGCTCACGGCGTTCACAGGAAGTGTAGAAAACATTGAAACAACTAAAAAACACCTTGCGAAAAAAGATAATCTGACCGAGCTGCAAGTAAGACAGCTGGAAACCATTCTCTATCTCGCGGGAGGTGATCCTCAGGTAGTAGCGGATCTGGTAAAAGAAAAAATTATTGCCTCCATTGCTCAGACTGAAAAACTTTATGGTTTCAGTTTTACATTGGATGGAAAAAATGTGACCACCAACAACCTTGACCACATCCTTAAAACCGAAATGGATTTGAATAAAAGGCTTAAGGCATGGGAATCGAGTAAAGCGGTTGGAAAAGAACTCAAAGCGGGCTTAGTCAACCTTAGAAGGTTAAGAAACGAAACTGTGCAAGCCCTCGATTATCCGGACTATTTCTCCTATCAGGTTTCTGATTATGGTCTTTCGACGCCTGACATGATGGAAATGATGGAACGCCTCAATCAGGAACTTCGACCACTTTATCGCGAACTGCATACCTATGCTCGTTATGAATTGGCAAAAAAATATGGTGTAAAGGAAGTTCCGGACTATCTCCCGGCACATTGGCTTCCTAATCGTTGGGGACAAGATTGGAGCGCTATGCTTGAAGTGGAAGGACTTGATGTTGATGCCGTACTTGCAGACAAAAGCCCTGAATGGATAGTCCGGGAAGGTGAAGCCCTCTATAAAAGTCTGGGTTTTCCTGCCCTCCCTGAATCTTTCTGGACAAAATCAAACCTTTACCCCTATCCTGTAGATTCTATCCTGAAGAAAAATAATCACGCCTCTGCCTGGCACCTCGACCTTGGCACAGATGTACGAAGCCTGATGAGCGTGGAACCAAATGCAGAATGGTTTGAAACTTCAAATCACGAGCTTGGACACATTTACTATTATATCGCCTATACTAATCCAGATGTACCTCCGCTGCTTCGTGGTGGGGCTAACAGAGCATTCCATGAAGCCCTTGGAAGTATGATGGGCATGGCCGCGACACAAAAACCATATTTAGTTGGTCGGGGACTTGTACCTGCAGATGCCAAAACAGATTCGATACAGATTCTTTTAAAAGAGGCGCTAAACTTTGCGGTGTTTATTCCTTTCGCAGCAGGGACGATGAGTGAATTTGAAAAATCACTTTATGCCGACAATCTTTCTGAAGATGAGTTCAATAAAAAATGGTGGGAACTGGTTAAAAAATACCAAGGCATTGTGCCCCCTTCTGATCGAGGAGAAGTCAATTGCGATGCTGCGACAAAAACACACATCAACAATGATGCTGCACAGTATTATGATTATGCGCTTTCTTATGTAATTCTATTCCAGTTACATCAATACATTGCAGAGAATATTCTAAAGCAACCGCCAACCGCGACTAACTATTTTGGAAATAAAGAGATTGGTTCGTTCTTAAATGATATGATGCGTGTTGGCGCTACTAAAGATTGGCAGACGGTCATGAAAGAAGCTACCGGACAAGAAATGAACGCTACTGCGATGGTTCGTTATTTCGATCCGCTGATGGGTTGGCTAAAAGAACAAAACAAAGGAAGGACGTATACGATGCCGGAGACACTGTAGTTAGGAGGAGTGAGAGGTGAGAGGTGAGCTTTGATTGTTTATGTAAATTGACAATCAATGTTGTTGTCTTAGGTCTAATAATCTTGAATCTAATATCTCAAGCCTAACTTCTTTGTCTGGCGTCTCAGGTCTCAGGTCTAAATGATAACACATGGTCAGAATATTCACATCATCCCTTATTTCAATTTGCTTACTGTATTCAGGTAAGTGCTTTTCTCAGATGGAAACCATTGCGATAGAAAGCATCGAAAAGAATAGCGCAGCATATGGGGCTGCGGCAATGGAAATTTGGGATTATGCTGAAGTCGGGTATCAAGAATTCAAATCTTCTGCTCTTTTGCAACAAATCCTTTTAGATGCTGGATTTTCTATTTCCGCGGGTGTGGCAGATATGCCCACTGCGTTCATCGCTGAATTCGGCAGTGGGCATCCTGTCATTGGTATTTTAGGTGAGTTTGATGCTTTACCCGGTCTTTCTCAAGCTGCCCTGCCAACAGAAAAATCGATAGTTACCGGAAATCCGGGGCATGGTTGCGGACATCATTTATTTGGTGTTGGTTCGGCAGCAGCTTCCATTGCTGTAGCGGAATGGCTATCCCAAACAAGCTCTCCCGGCACTGTACGGTTTTATGGATCCCCGGCAGAAGAAGGGGGTGGGGGAAAAACGTATATGGTCAAGGAAGGCCTCTTTGATGATGTGGATGCCGTGCTACATTGGCACCCAAGTAGTGCAAACAGCGCTAACGCTTCCTCATCACTGGCAAATAAATCAGCAAAATTTAGATTCTATGGTATATCCACACACGCTGCCGGCGCACCGCAACTTGGTCGCTCAGCATTGGATGGCGTGGAGGCGATGAACTATATGGTCAACATGCTACGAGAGCATATTTCCCCTGAATCACGCATACATTACGTGATTACTCAAGGAGGTGATGCACCTAATATTGTTCCGGGCTTTGCAGAAGTATTTTATTATTGCAGACATCCGGAAATGGAAGAGGCCAATAAAAATTTTGAATGGATTGTTCAGGCAGCAGAAGGTGCAGCGCAAGGGACTCAGACCAGAATGGACTATGAAGTCATTCATGGTTTATACAATGTTTTGCCAAATGAAACCCTCGCCAAAATGATGTACAAGAATCTGAATAAAATTGGCGGATACACCTATAGTGAGGAGGAAAGTTTATTTGCTGAGGAGATTCAAAAAACACTCCTGGCGCCATCAAATTTGAACAATACCTCCATGGTCATTCCTTACCAATTAATTGAACGAGGTGCAGGCGGATCTACTGATGTGGGAGATGTGAGCTGGGTCGTGCCCACAGCCGGACTTTATGCGGCCACTTGGGTGCCCGGCACAAGTGCCCATTCATGGCAAGCAGTTGCTGCAGGAGGTACGTCCATTGGCGTAAAAGGAATGGTCGTGGCGGCAAAAACTATGGCACTTACTGCAATTGATTTACTACAAGACGCTGCTATCACGATGGAAGCAAAAGACGAACTCATCAGGAGAAGAGGTGTTGACTTTGTTTATAAGCCGCTTATCGGTGATCGCAATCCACCGCTCGATTATCGAAATTGATTCGAATTTGGTTAAGCTAATTCGGACATGGAAGAGTTTAGGTAGTTTAGTATTGCCATCTTTATTTCCAAAGTTTAGTTTTCTATGATTCCTGCAACATACTTTAAGGCAGAATGGTGTAGGGTCTATCGGAACAAAGACCCCATTCCGTTGGGTCTGAAGGAGGGCTATACGTTTGATTTAGTTTTTGAACAAAATAGTTTCCCGCAGATCACGCAGATCACGCAGATCACGCAGAAAAAAAACGCAGACCTCACAGATCAATTTCCCCATTAGGGCAAGTCTGTCTGAAATCTCTTGTCCGAAGTCTAAAATATGGTATCTGAATGTCCTTTATCTGCCAAAGGAATGCACTAACAGCCCTTTGGATGCTCTAATTTTCGATAAATCCCCTTAAAACCCCTATATTTTGACCTCCTTTTGACGTTATATAAAGGTTCATGCGACATTTATTCCTTAGTGCACTTTTTTTACTCTTACAAGCGGTCTGGCTGCAAGGTCAGGCGGTATCCACTGAATTTGGAAAAAACCGCATTCAGTACCATGATGATTTTGATCAATGGAATATGTACGAAACTGAAAATTTCGTCACTTATTGGTATGGTAAAGGAAGAGAAATAGCGCATACCGTCGTACAGTTAGCGGAATTGGACAATTCAGGAATTCAGAATATCCTTGAACACAAGATGAATGATAAGATCGAGCTCATCGTCTATCTTGATCTGACCGATATGAAACAAAGCAATCTTGGCACGGAGGAGCAGTTTCTTGGCAAGGGAGGAATCACAAAAGTGGTTGAAAACAAAGTCTTTGTTTACTTCAACGGAAACCACAATGATCTACGCAAATCATTACGACAAGGTATAGCAGCAGTTTATATCAATTCCATGCTGCATGGCGATAATCTTCAGGAAATAGTTCAAAATGCGATTTTGCTCAGTCTGCCGGATTGGTTTCAGGAAGGCCTGATTTCCTATGTTGGTGAAGAATGGAGTCCCGAACTAGACAGCAGACTTAAGGACTATTTTACAAATCCAAAAAAGAAGAAAAAAGATTTTAACCGGCTGACCAAAGACGATGCCCGCCTCGCTGGTCACGCCATGTGGCACTTTCTTGCAAAAACATATGGAGAGGCATCCATTTCCAATATTCTTTATCTCACCCGAATACAAAGAAGTCTTGAAAATGGGCTGCTCTATGTGCTTGGTATTGATTCAAAAGAACTGGCTATCCAGTGGCAGGCCTATTATGAAAAAAAATTCTTTTCACAGGAAATTCAGGGTGGTGACTTCAGCAATGATCTTTCAATAACGAGTCAAAAACGCCCTGTTGATATAGGCAGGATGAGGTTAAGTCCTGATGGATCACAATTAGCCTACTCCCTTATTGATCATGGGCGGGTTAGAGTCTACCTGTATGACATGAAAACAGGTGATAAAAAAGTGCTTTATAGATATGGTATTCGAAATTATGAAGTCGAGTCTGACCTCATGTATCCGGCTATAGCCTGGAGACCCGATGGCGCAGAATTGACCTTTCTATTTGAAAGAAAAGATGTGATTTATCTTAAACGTTTTGACTTTGAAAACGATGCCGTTT
>JBBKWA010000041.1:0-3684 GCA_037968695.1 Saprospiraceae bacterium | reverse complement strand
GGTAAGGGTAGCAGAGTTGATTGATATTAAAACATTTAGAAAAAAAATCAACGATAGCTACCTACAAAGAACGTATGATTTTGTTATTCCCATGCAGTTAAATATTGCGATAGAGAGCGTCAATCGGATGTTAGAAGAGGCGGATATTCCTGCAAAAATATTATGGACATCGTTTTTTCACAACGTTCCAGAATTAACGACATTAAATAATATTAACCAGTTTTATCATGGATTTTACCAGCCGATAAGAGAAAGTGCTCAGGATAAATGGGCAACCGTTCGACAACAGCAAATTCAGACACTACGTAATATCAGCGCCTACCTAAAACAGAAACACGAGAAAGATTCACAAAAATCAGATGTTGCTTCTTTGATACCTTCTATGGAAAAACAGGGATTTGAATTCTTCTTCTTAAATGATGATCCTGATAACCATGATTTTAGCCATTTCCCTACTCCTAAGGTTTATCAACTCTTCGATGAAGCGGCTTTAAAAGACTGGTTGAGTGCTGATGAATTTTATACAGAGGAGGAGCATCAGTTTTTGAAGCCAGAAGAAAAAATTGCCTGGTATGGTGCGCTATCAAAATTAGTAAAAGCACTTATTGCGGCAGATGAAGAAACTAAGGCAAGAAGACTTCAGGAATGGGAAGTTTGGCGGGATCGTCTTTGCATTAATACCAAGGAGAATGAGCAGTTGCTTGATTTTCAGCGCCAAGTACTTGCTCATAAAGATCAAAAAATACCTCATTTTGGAAAGCTTGTTAAAAAAATTAATGCTAGGGCTCTAGTGTCTCAGAGAGAAAGAGAACGATGGCGGAATTGGTTTAAGCTGCATGAAGAACTGTTTGAATCCGATACCATGTTGCGAACAGAGGAGGAAATGCAGAAAACATGGTGGTGTCATGGAGTCGTTCCTATTAGTTTTACGCAGGGCTTGAGCGGAGTAATGTTCACATTCACCTGTGAGAAGCCACTTGAACCCAGCTCAGGAAAAGAAAAAATGGTTTCCAGCCTTGCCGATATTATTGCTAATTCGCTGTCTCGCAACATTCTTAATATCGTCAATAAGCTTTATATCAATAATTTCAAAACGGCCCTTTCACGATTCAAAACGGCAGCTTTGTCGGCCCGCAATTTATCCCATAATGTGGGGTCTCATGTCTTTAGCTTTTTGAGCCAACCCAGCGAATTGCAAGGAATTATTTGGGGAGATGCCAGGCCTGAAGATATTCCTCCAGGTTTTGCTGGGTTAGATGGTGTGAAAAACTTGACTACTTTTTTTGATTTCACAAAAGTAAGGATGAGTTTATTAGCCGATATGGCTACCAATGAACCTGTGGCCAGTACGACAGAGTGGCTAAAGGATAATCTGCTAGCGTCTTTTACCAACCAAAAGATATTGAAAAAATATATCAAAGGAAATTCGGACAGAGACGTTATTGTGAACTTTTACAACTTGGATGTTAAACAAGAAGAGGAAGAGGACCAAGAAGATTGGCTATTTCGCCAGCAAAATACGGATGTACTAATTCAGGTACCCAATGGTATTTTGGGGAAATCTGCTTTTTTAATGATCATGGTAAATTTTCTTCGGAACAGTATTAAGTATGCACCTTTTGAGCTAGGCGGGGAAATAGAATTGACCTTGATGGTGAAATCTGCAGAGAAGTCTAACCGGCTATATTCATTGACCCTCCACGATAATGTAGAAAGGGATAAAGAAGAAGCACTGGGAATAATCAAGACGATAAATGACAAATACATCCGAAGAGATGGTCTTTACGATGACGAATTTCGGTTGGTTCAAGAAGGGCTCGGGTTTTCAGAGATGGTTGCGGCTGCACGTTATTTGCGGAAGCGACCTTTCCGCAATTCATGGGTGATGCCTAATTTCAAGCCTGAAATATTTATGAAAGCCGTTTATATTCCTAGTACCCATTTAGATGATCGAGGGTATTTAGGCGTTGAGTTCTATCTGAAAAGACCCCGTCCGTTGCTAATTATTGATGATTTTGAAAACTGGAGTAACTACCATGAAAGGGTTGATGAACTTAATGAGGAAGGGATCAAAGTCCGTTTTACCAATGAACTAAAAGGGTGGGATTTGGAATCTTTTGCCCATGAGATCGCTATTGTACTTTGCGAAGAGATGCCAGAGCAAATACGCACCACCCGAGCTTTTACTCCGCGAATGGTACTAACGGAAGACGCGGATTCCTGGCGTTCAAGATTTCAAAAGAAGGATGATACAAAAATGCTGATCGCTGATGTATGGAACAGCTGGATGAGGCAGTTTCAACATCGGCATAAAGATCGTAAATCTTGGGTCCCATTAGTGATCACCAATCCCGACAAGAACAGCAGCATCGTCTCCAAGACAATGTTGTACGACGACCATGGGGGATGGTTGAAGAACCGATCTGAAGAAGATATAGAAAAGGCAGAATTGCTCTTTTACGAGTTTTTTCGACACCATACAAGTACCGGTTTATTGGTAGAGCACTTAGGCAAAGAAGAAACCGCTCAGGAAGAAAAAGAGAAATTTGTTTTTTTGCTGGAAGAAGCTGCATCTACCAAAGTGGTAGTTATTGATGAACGCATTCAGCAAATGTTGAAAATGCACACGTTTGGCAAGGAAATTAATTTGGAACAATCCGATGCTTATTCCTATTTGAGAGGGATGAATATTCATGTTCCTGACCCCAATGAGGCTGAGAATCCAGATTTTAGAGACCCAACAACATTCAGGCACGAAGAACAAAAATTGATCGATTACCTTCGCCGTGTGCAGCAAGATAATCGGGCTGATTTTGTTGTTATTCATATTGGCTTGATTGAAACGATGCTGGGGAATTCCTCTACAATACTTATTGATGACTGGATCAATACTTATCTCCCCGAAATTGCCTCCACGGAATATGTGATGATTTCAGGGCGAGGTAAGCCAATGGCGATTCCTGCACATTTTCGCTATCTGCCTTACAATAGTATTTCTCGGGTTATTCTCGATGATTGCCCCTCTAAATATGAATTGTGCCAAAATTTGTATAGTTCAAGAACCCGAACCTGATGAAAAATATTCTTTTTGTGACTACGGCTGCTTCAGCTATTCGCTATTATCAAACAGTGTTGCCTCTGGAAGGTAAATCCTATCACTGGGCTATTTCCTCTAAGGGAGGATTTCCTTTGCGCAAGTTCAAAGAGGAGGAAATTAGAATGGTTATGCTTGATGAGAAGCAAACCTTAAGTGATAGTGAGAAATCTATCCTTGCCAAGATGTGCCATTTAGCAACCGTTCACTGGGTATGGCATGAAACCAATGAGTATTGGAAAAGGTGGCTCAAAAGTCAGGAAATTTCATACATAGAGCACAGAGAACATAGCCGGACAGGAACCATTAATGATTTCTTTGTGTTCTGGAAATTAGAAAAAACAAGTACGAGTCGCGAAGCTCTTTTTGAGAAGTACTTTGACCTTAGTTTTTGGCATAATATAAATTGGTTGAAGCGAAATTATCTAAATAATTATTCACAACAGCAATTAGCGGATTTAGGAAATCGCTTTGCAAATCAGGAAAATCTCAATTTTAGAGAACAATTACTGTTGCAAGAGTTTCAGAACATAGCGACCTTCTTGGCCCCTTTTGAGGGGATTACTCAGCCGGAGCAAAATGTCCATTAT
>JBBKWA010000040.1:0-5425 GCA_037968695.1 Saprospiraceae bacterium | reverse complement strand
TCGGGGCAACATGGACGCCAATAGGGGGTGCGAATTCACCCGCTTATAATACCGGTTCATTAACTGCTACTACGCAATATAGAATTTTTGTTTTTGCAAATGAAAGTGGATGCGATGATGTCTATTCTGACATTGTAACAGTTACTGTCACCCCGGATATTGCAATTACTGCTCAACCTAGTGATGATTCAATCTGTATCGATGGGACAGCAGATTTATTAGTATTAGCTAATGGATCACCAAATATTTTGTACCAATGGCAAGACAGTGTGACGTCTGGTTCGTGGCAAAATGTTGTTGAGACTGGAGGAACAACGGCTGGGTTTACAACAAATATTTTATCCGAAACAACCTGGTACCGAGTAATTATATATGCAAACGAGAATGGGTGCGAGGCGGTTATAAGTGCAGAGGCTCAGGTTACTGTTTTTGATGAAATAGCAATAGATGTACAGCCAGTAGGTGGATCTATATGCGATGGAGGTGATTTTGATTTAATTGTTACAGCAAGTGGATCACCGGATATACATTATCAATGGCAATCTTTTGATGGCTCCTTGTGGAGCAATGTAGGAAGCGACCAGACAACGTATAATACAGGAGCATTAACCACGACGACGACATACAGAGTATTTGTCAATGCAGATGAAAGTGGATGTGAAGATGTTAACTCTGCAGAAGTGATTGTGACAGTGACTCCAGATATAGCAATTAGTGGCCAGCCAGTAGGCGGATCGATTTGTGAAGGTGGTGATTTTGATTTGAGTGTTACAGCGAGTGGTTCACCAAGTATACTTTATCAGTGGGAGGTGTATAATGGAACTTCTTGGACGCCTATATCAGGTGCAACATCTTCTGCTTTTAATACTGGTGCATTATCTGGAACTACGGATTACAGAGTGTTTTTATTTGCGAATGAAAGTGGCTGCGAAAATGTTTATTCAGAAGTTGTTACTGTAATTGTTGATTTAGATATCGTCATTAGTGTGCAGCCTATAGGTGATCAGATATGCGAAGGAGGAAATGCTACAGTTGCAGTTACAGCAAGTGGCTCACCAAATATACTTTACCAATGGGAGTTTTTTGACGGTTCAACTTGGAATATTATTTCAGGAGCAAACTTGCCAAGTTATAATACTGGAGCATTATTCACAACCACAGCTTACAGGGTATTTGTATTCGCAAATGAAAGTGGCTGTGAGGATGTTTATTCGGCTTCAGTAGACATTGAGGTTTATCCGGATATCAGTATAAGTGCCCAACCAATCGGAGGATCAGTTTGTGAAGGCGGTAGTTTTGATTTAAACGTCTCGGCAAGTGGATCGCCTGATATACATTATCAATGGCAATCTTTTGATGGTTCAACATGGACAGTTGTAGGATCAGATTTAGCAAGCTTTAACACTGGAGCGCTAACAGTAACTACGAACTATAGAGTATTTATTAGTGCAGATGAAAGCGGCTGTGAGGATGTTCTTTCTACTGAAGTAATCGTACAGGTAACGCCTGATATTTCAATTCAATCACAGCCAATAGACATTACTGAATGTATTGGTGGTGATACGCCTCTTTCTGTAAGTATCTCAGGTGGATCAGGCAGTATTTCTTACCAATGGCAAGCGAGTAATGATGATATATCGGCCAGTTTTGTAGATATATCTGGCGCATCCGGCTCTTCTTACATTCCACCTAGTACAGTAGCAGGGACTACTTTTTATCGTGTATTAATCAATGCGTCTGACGATGGTTGTGATCAAAGTCTAAGTGAATCAGCATCAGTTGTTATTTCACCTGATATTTTAATCCAAACACAACCTACAAGTATTACGGAATGTGTTGGTGGAACTGACCAATTGTCAGTTGTCATTACCGGAGGATCTGGAGCTATTTCTTATCAATGGCAATCAAGTGCAACAAATGTTCCTGGTAATTTTGTTGATGTATCAAGTGCAACAAATTCTAGTTTCACACCACCTAGTATTTCTGTAGGTACGATGTATTACCGAGTTATGGTGGATGCCGCTGATAATGGTTGTGATAGAGTGATAAGTGCAGTTAGTACCGTTGTTATTACTCCGGACCTTTCCATCTCAACGCAACCGAATAGTTTTAATGAATGTATTGGTGGGACTAATCAGTTCTCTGTAATTGTCAGTGGAGGATCAGGCACTATTTCGTATCAGTGGCAATCAAGCTCAATAAATAATTCGGCAAACTTTGCAAATATATCTGGCGCTACAGATTTGACATACACACCTGAATCAATTGTAGCTGGTACTACCTTTTATCGCGTTATCGTAGATGCATCCAATAGCGGTTGTGGTGAAGTGGTCAGTGAAGTCGCTACGGTAATAGTATCAGAAGACATTTCTGTTGTTAACCAGCCTACCGATATAAATGAATGTATTGGAGGAACTGACTTGTTGAGTGTTACATTTACTGGTGGTTCAGGAACAATTTCATTCCAATGGCAGTCCGCAACTACCATTACCGGACCTTTTGCTAATGTATCAGGGGCTACATCCAGTGCGTATATGCCACCGAGCACTGTTGCAGGGACTATCTACTACAGGGTGTTGGTAAATGCTACCAATAATGGATGCGATCAAGCTGTGAGCCAGGTTGCCACTGTCGTAGTTTTTGCTGATCTATTAGTGCAGACTCAACCGACTAATATAAGCGAGTGCGTTGGTGGTACTAATGCTCTTTCTGTAGTTGTTTCAGGAGGATCTGGAACAATAACGCATCAATGGCAAACAAGTACAATTAATTCATCTGGTTCTTTTCTAGATATATCAGGAGCGAATAGTTCATCATATACTCCTCCAAGTACAAATTCTGGGATTACCTACTATAGAGTATTGGTAAATGCCTCAGACAATGGTTGCGATCAAACAGTGAGTCAAGTGGCCATTGTTGAAATCATACCTGACATTACATTCTTAAGTGAGCCATTAGATATCAATGAGTGCGTAGGTGGAAACGACCAATTGAATGTTTCAATTACCGGGGGCTCAGGGACAATATCATATCAATGGCAAAGTAGCCCTGACCAAGTATCAGGCAATTTCTCCAATATTTCAGGTGCTAGTGGGGCAAACTATACTCCACCAAGTTTAATTCCAGGTACTACTTATTACCGAGTTCTTGTAAATGCAGCAAATAGTGGTTGTGATCAGGCTGTAAGTCAAATAAGTACAGTTATAGTAAATCCAGATATAAGCATTACCCAACAACCAATTAATATTATTGAGTGTATTGGGGGGGATGACCAATTGAATGTTAACATTTCAGGTGGATCTGGCACGATAACCTATCAATGGCAAAGTAGCCCCGCAAACGATGCTAATCAATTTGATAATATAGCAGGTGCTACAAACTCATCTTATACACCTCCTAGCTTAGTTGCAGGAACCTTGTATTATAGAGCTTTGATTAATTCTGCAAATAGTGGTTGTGGACAAGCAGTAAGCACAATAATTTCTGTAGTTGTTACACCAGATATTGTCTTATCAACGCAGCCTGTTGGAGGATCAATATGTTCAGGAGGTGATTTTGATCTGGAAGTTGAAGCTAATGGATCACCTGGCATTCACTATCAATGGGAATCAAGTCTTGATGGTAGTTCATGGACAGCAGTTGGCTCCGATTTATCAGATTTCAATACAGGAGCACTTCTGCAAACCACGATCTACAGAGTATTATTATACGCAGATGAGAGTGGTTGTGAAGATATTTACTCACAAGAAGTTACAATAACTGTAACCCCGGATATAGCTATTGCTTTGCAACCTAATGGAAGTAATATATGTGAAGGTGGTGATGCCCTGTTACAGGTAAATGCTTCCGGATCACCAGACCTTCATTATCAGTGGCAAGAGCATAATGGGCTTGATTGGAGTAATGTCGGTACTGATATTAATAGCTTTAATACAGGGGCATTATATGAGACAACATCTTATAGAGTGCTGTTATTGGCAGATGAGAGTGGTTGTGAAAATTTAATTTCTGATTCTATTGCTGTAACAGTATACCCTGATATTGCCCTTACGATGCAAACCGTAGAAGGCGCAATTTGCTCAGGAGGTTTAGATACGCTCGTTGTCTCTGCACAAGGTTCTCCAGGTTTGCATTATCGATGGGAAGAGTGGACTGGTAGTGAATGGCAGATTGTAGGAACGGATAATGATACATTTTTCACTCCATCATTAATTGCGACTACCACTTATAGGGCTATTGTATTTGCAACAGAAAATGGATGTACTGATGCAATTTCTGATGATATAATAATTACTGTTTATGATAACATTTTAATTGATGTACAACCCACAGGTCAAATTATATGTGAGGGAGCAGTATTGAACCTAAGTGTTGTAGCCTCAGGTTCACCTGCCTTGCATTATCAATGGCAACGACAAGGAGTCTCGTCATGGGAAAATGTAGGAAGCGATAACAATAGTTATAATACCGGGCCAATATCTGTGACAAGTGATTACAGGGTAATTGTGTTTTCTAATGAAAATGGATGTACTGATGTAGTTTCTTCAACAATTACTATTGAGGTATATGATGATATAAATATTATTGTTGAACCAGTAGGGGGAGAAATATGCGTAGGAGGAACATTCACTATGGATGTTTCGGCTACTGGATCACCTGGATTACATTATAGTTGGCAAATACAAGAAGTTGAAGGATGGACTGCTGTTGGATCAGATGTAAATAGTTACAATACAGGACAGATTTCAACTTCCTCGAATTATCGGGTTGTCGTTTATGCACCTGAAATAGGTTGTGAACCAGATATATCTGACACAATTTCTGTGATTGTTCATCCTGATATCAGTATTAGTAGTGTAGCAGCAGGCGGATCCATTTGCGAAAGTGGCACATGGGATCTAAGTGTGGTAGCAAGTGGATCACCAAACATCTTGTACCAGTGGCAGGATAGTATAGCTGCCGGAACCTGGCAGGATGTAAGTGAAGCAGCAGGTAACACAAGTGCATTTACAACAGATGCGTTAACCGAAACAACATACTATAGAGTATTTGTATCAGCTACAGAAAATGGTTGTGAGGATGTATATAGTTCAGAAGTAGAAGTTATTGTTACTCCTGATATCAGTATCAGTTCAGTAGCAGCAGGCGGATCTATTTGCGAGAGTGGCACATGGGATCTAAGTGTAGTAGCAAGTGGATCACCAAACATACTTTACCAGTGGCAGGACAGCACATCAGTCGGAACCTGGGCAGATGTAAGTGAAGCAGCAGGTAATACAAGTGCATTTACAACAGATGCGTTAACAGAGACAACATACTATAGAGTATTTGTATCAGCCACAGAAAATGGTTGTGAGGATGTATATAGTTCAGAAGTAGAAGTTATTGTTACACCAGATATTAGTATCAGTAGTGTAGCAGCAGG
>JBBKWA010000039.1:0-46880 GCA_037968695.1 Saprospiraceae bacterium | reverse complement strand
ATCTACTGCTTCCAAGTGATGTGCTACTTCCATGCGATGTGCTACTTCCATGCGATGTGCTTGCAGTCATTGTTTGTTCGACATTCTTCTCTTCTGCTGTTGCATTAGATGTACCGGTTACATCGACAGGGGCAGATTCATTAAGCGAGTTTACTGATGAAGCGATCACTTCATTCTGTATAGGAAGTGGTGTAGGGGAAGGCGCGGGTGCTGCGTCGGAGGTCTGATTGAAGACGCCGATCATCAGTGCACCGCCTAAGAGGGTGGTACTGAATAGCGTCATCCAAAAGATGGGAAACCGTTTTGGTTTTGCCTCTGGCGGAAGCTTTGCTTCGATTGCAGACCACAACCCTTCATTGACCGGTAGGGTATGGTTGTACAATTTGTCTTTAAAAATATTTCTGTCTGTCATAATACTACTTTATGTGTCACTTCCAGGCTGCGCTGAATATACTTTCGTGCTTTGGTCAGCTGTGATCTGGAACTACTTTCTTCTATGCCAAGCATACTGGCGATTTCTTTATGTTGATATCCTTCAATTACATTCAGGTTAAATACTGTTCTATACCCATCTGGTATTTTATCAATCAGTTCGATGAGCTCATTGGCGCTCATTCTGCTGATGGCATCCGGCTGAACAGCAAATTCGGGTATGTTCTCACCATATAAATCAACTTTCATCCGCTTTGCCTTTTCCAGATGGCGGATACATGTATTGACCGCTACCCGTCTGATCCATCCTTCAAAAGAGCCATCACCTCTGTACTGTTTGAGGTATTTGAAGACTCTGATAAAACTATCCTGCATGACATCCTCTGCATTCTCCGTACCTGCGTAGCGCCGACATATCGAAAGGATAAGAGGAGCATACCGATCATACAAATATCGCTGGGCTTTACGCTCATTTGCATTGCATTGCCTGATCAGTTCCTGTTCTTGCAAAAATTGTTGGGTTGTCTGTTGTTAAATAATGATACGATTCGGCGACATTCGCTGCCTCCGACACGTGCTTTTTCGCTAATAAAAACAAGTAATTATAACGAAAAGGTCACTCAAAAACCATTTTTATGCTTGTCCCGTCCTTTTTCTTTACTGGTAAACGATCAAAAGCACTATAAAGCTATCTGATTTCAGTCAAATTTTGGTGAAATTTCAGTGGTTTTGATGGATTTGAGGCACTCGCCTACGTGCTCCGTCGCTGAAGCTATAGCGTAAGAGACCAAGGCTACGTCGAGCATGGAAGTGTATGTAGAAACTAAATCCCGAAGGGATGACAATTAATAGCATAGGGCTTTCAGCCCTATGTAATAGATATCACAATGGTAAAGCCGTGAAAGGGCGATATATTAATCCCACACATTTAAACTGACCATGCCCAACAAGCGCCGTAGGTGCGACACCTTCTTAACGCTGACTAGTTTAGAATAATATTGACCCTACCATGCCCAACAAGCGCCGTAGGTGCAACACCTTCTTAACCCTGTGAAGATCGCAAATCTTATATATATGATAAAAATATGTTATAAGTGACGATATAATAGTCACAAAATGACTATATTTGAAACACAAACACCAAAATGAAAGGTCGAGGCGCTCAAATCAACACAGACAATCCTTTTGCAAAGCACCAATCCGCTATCCATCAGGATTTGATTTTTTCGGAACCGGAAGAACAGGTGGAGACCACCTATCTTGAAACCCACGCAAAAACAATCCTAAATAAGGTCGTCAGCCGTGATATTGGCCTGGAATACTCCTTAAATCCCTACCAGGGCTGCGAGCATGGCTGTGTGTATTGTTATGCACGAAATACACACCCGTACTGGGGATACAGCGCAGGCATCGATTTCGAAAGCAAGATTCTGGTGAAACGCGATGCACCGAAGCTATTGGCCAAAAAGATCTCCTCCCCAAAATGGATTCCGACACCCATAATGCTCTCAGGGAACACGGATTGCTACCAACCAATTGAAGCAAAACTTAAGATCACAAGACAGATCCTCGAAGTCCTCGAAAAGCATCATCACCCGGTAGGCATCATCACCAAAAGCGCACTGATCCTGAGAGACAAAGACATCCTCATGCGCATGGCCAAAAAGCAATTGGTGAGCGTAGCAATATCTATTAATACGCTTGATGAAAGCCTGAGAAGAAATTTGGAGCCAAGAACCGCCACTATCCAAAAGCGAGTTCAGGTCATCGAAGAGTTATCAGACGCCGGAGTACACGTCCATGCCATGCTCGCACCGATCATCCCGGGTTTGAACGATCACGAGATCATGGAGCTCATGGGTGTCGTCGCTAAAGCGGGCGCAAAAGATGCAGGCTATATCACCGTTCGACTTAATGGCGATGTCGGTCCGATTTTCACCGATTGGTTGAAGAAAAAATACAAAGACAGAGCAGACAAAATTCTAAATAGAATCATGGATACACATGGCGGGCAGTTAAATGATAGCCGGGAAGGCACCCGTATGAAAGGCGAAGGCAAATATGCAGAGATGATCGCTGCACAGTTTCATTTAGCGGTCAAACGGCATCTGCCTAATAAGACTAAATTCGTTTATGATTTGGAACAGTTTGAAAAAGCCAGGAAGCCACAGACCAGTTTGTTCGATATGCTGAAGTAGATAGTAAGGCCACTTTTCAAATAAAAAGTCTTACAACATCAACGGAAAAAAAATTATAAACCGTGTTGAATAAAGTACATGACAATGCCAGATAAATACCCGATGATGGCATACAATGATATCCTTTTCAAATACCATAGAAAGTCGACTTTGAGTATCCCCATGGCTGCGACGCCGGCAGCCGAACCAATCACTAAAATACTACCTCCGGTACCTGCGCAATAAGCAAGTAATTTCCAGAAATCATGATCCATAGGGTAGGTCGTCAAATCATACATCCCCATACAGGCTGCAACCATAGGCACGTTGTCCACGATAGCAGACAAAAATCCTATGAGCGTATTGATGGCATAGATGTTTCCGAGATGCTGATCCAACTGACTCGCCATCAAGCCTAGATATCCTGATGTCTCGAGCGAACCAACAGCCAATAAAATACCTAGGAAAAACAAGATACTAGGGGTATCAATTCTTTGCAATGTGGAGGCGACAGAGAGTTCGTTTTTCACATCAACATGCTTATGGCGATGTATCAACTCCGTGACAAACCACAAAGCACCAACACCAAGTAAGATCCCCATATATGGAGGTAAATGCGTGATGCCTTTAAAAACCGGAACAAAAAGCAAACTGAGTGCACCGAGCCCAAAAATCAAATTGCGTTCAAATTCAGTGGTGATATGCGTAGATCTCATTTCAGCTTGTGAAAACAATTCCAGCGGGGCTTTATTTTTTCGCATGACATAAGAAGCTACTAATAGTGGTATAAACAGACTGACGATAGAGGGTAATATGGTTGCCGTGATGATATTGAAAGTTGATACCTGTCCACCAATCCAAAGCATAATCGTCGTGACGTCTCCAATGGGCGACCAGGCACCTCCGGCATTGGCAGCGATGATGACAAAGCCCCCAAACAACCACATCATTTCTTGCTTTTTCATGATCTTGCGCAGCAATGCACACATCAGAATCGTCGTGGTCATGTTGTCCAAACTCGCGGACATAAAGAAGGTTACCCATGCCAGTATCCATAAGAGTTTTACACGATTGGTAGTCGTGATCCTATCCGTGATGACGCGAAAGCCATCATGTGCATCGACAAGCTCCACAATGGTCATGGCGCCCAATAGGAAAAAGAGTATTTCTGAGATACTGCCGAGGTGCTCAAACAAAGAATGTTTGATAAACTCAGTGGAATCGCCATGCACGCCATTCACAGCATCATACACGGGCATTTGTTCCAAACCAAAAATGAGAATGACCCAGCAAATCACCCCGGTAAACAATGCAGGCGCAGCCTTATCTATTCGTATCGGATGTTCTAATGCAATTAAAGCATAGCCTACGATAAAGGCAATAACAATCAAAATAGCCATTAGGATTCAGACATGTTTGTGTGAAAAAAAGGGAGTCCCTTATAGGATAATAAATTGGGAGAAAGGAAGCAAAAGTTAGTAACCACCGGTGATATATCTTTCAAGGAATTTGATGTGATTTTTTTGTTCTTTCATAATGGCGCTGACGATATCACCGATACTCAGCATCCCGTGTACCTGTCCATTAGAAACTACAGGAAGATGGCGTACGTATTTGTCTGTAAAGAGCTTCATGCAATCATCGATATCCATATCCGGTGTGACGGCATGAACATCTACAATCATGACATCGGCGAGCGGCGTGCTTTTGGCTTTGCGCCCTTGAATAATTCCTTTTCTGGCATAATCTCGCTCAGAAAACAAACCAACCAACTTCTCATCCTCCATAATCAGGACAGCACCAATGTTTTTGCGCAACATGAGGTCAAGGGCTTCAATTACTGTGTTGTCCGGTCGTAACGTGTGCAGTGTTTTGTTCCACTTGTCACCGAGTAATTTCTTGACTGAGATCATGCTTTTTTTGGTTTTTGAATGATTAAGAGTTTCTCCCCCGCAATGCCTCCTGTAATTGAGATGCTTAAGATAGAAAAATACAATTGTTTCTCAAATTAATACTTGCATTTGTCCGATTAAACTTAAAAAGGTTAATTCTTGTTATATTTATATAAAGTCCAAATAAATGATACCAGTTCTGCTTGCTTCCGTTGCTTTAGTCCTCCTCGCTTTTGCGTTTTTTAGCATCCGCGTTTTATTTGTAAAAAAGGGAGAGTTTAAAGGCACCTGTGCCAGCAACAACCCATTTATGGTCAAGGAAGGCGCCACTTGCGGTGTTTGTGGTCGTACGTCCGGTGAAGCCTGCGCGAATGAAGAGTAAATAGTCATCATTTCGGGAAACCAGGGGTAGTACGCTCAGCAAATTCACCATCCTCATCAGCATATATACAATAGATCGCAATCTTGTGCTCAGTAGCATAGGCCATCGCGTTTTCCAATCCCATGACCATAAAGGCCGTAGCATATCCATCCGCCGTCGTACAATCATCGGCAATCACCGAGACACTTAATAAATTATGCTGCGTTGGATAGCCATTCACAGGACTGATGATATGACTGTACTTCCGACCATCCTCTTCCTTGAATTTCCGATAGCTACCCGAAGTCGCCAATGACTTTTGATGTAAAGCGATGCTGGTTTGCAATGGACGCTGATCCGTCGTGTTATCCACCGGTTTGTCAATACCGATTTGCCAATCAGTATTCCGATTGCTTACCCCTTTGGTGCGGACTTCCCCACCTACTTCAACAAGATAATTCGCAATGCCTTTGTTGTCCAAATAACGACATATCAAATCCACAGTATAACCTTGAGCAATGGCATTAAAATCGAGCTGTACACGCGGATCTTTTTTGACCAACATGCCATTTTCAATAGAAACTTTGTCGTGGCCGGTAAAGACAAGAATACTATCGATCATAGCAGTGTCCGGCAGCGGAGCATTTTTGTTACTTCCAATCCTCCAGGCACTAACCAAGGGACCAATAGTGACATCTAAAGCACCATGGGTTGCTTTTGAAATCTTCTGTGCTTCCTGAAACACGTTAATAAAGTGATCATCTAATGGTAGATCGGTTTCGTTTCGGTTCAGTCGACTGATGAGCGATTGGCTGTCCCACAGCGACATACTTTTATCTATAAGTTTGAACAAGCTGTCAATCGCGATGGAGAAATCGGGTTCGTCAATATCTTCGTAGACAATATGGAAAGTAGTGCCTTGTGCCTGCCCATCAAGCGTACTATACGTATTGTCTGCCTGTTGACAAGCAATAAATAAGACAAAGGAAAACGAATAGAGTAGTGCAAGTGGTTTTGATAGCATATCAACCACCGAAATCATCAAAGGCGACATTGTCCTGCGATACACCAAGATCATCCAGCATATTTTGCACAGCGGTATTCATCATCGGTGGTCCGCACAGATAATATTCCACGTCATCCGGATCTTCATGCATGTCGAGGTATTTACTCAATACAACACTGTGGATGAATCCGACATCTCCTTTCCAGTTGTCCTCTTCCAGTGGCTCAGAAAGAGCGATAGTAAATTTGAAGTTTGGAAATTCTCTTTCGATAGCTCTAAAATCTTCTTCGTAGAAAATTTCTTTTCTACTTCGCGCCCCATACCAAAACGAAACTTGTCTTGTAGTTTTCAGTGTATGAAACAAGTGGAAGATATGTGAGCGCAACGGCGCCATTCCGGCACCTCCGCCGATGTACACCATTTCTTTTTCTGTGTGTTTGATATGAAATTCACCAAAAGGTCCACTGATCATGACTTTGTCTCCCGGTTTGCGTGAGAACGCATAAGAGGAACAATATCCTGGAGGCACTTCTTTGAAACCGCCTTTTGCCCGATCAAATGGAGGGGTTGCCAGTCTGATATTCAGCATGATTTTTTGGCCTTCTGCAGGATGGTTTGCCATGGAGTAAGCTCTGAAGAGGGGTTCCTCCACGACTGTTTTAAGATCCCATATTTTGTATTTGTCATAATCCTCTTTAAATTTATCCGGGATGTCGTACAAATCGGTTTTGAAATCAATGGTCATTTCCGGTACATCCACCTGGATGTAATCACCGGACTTAAATTTCAACGTATCTCCCGGCGGTAAGGTGACGACAAATTCTTTTATATACGTCGAGACATTGTCATTGGAGGCCACATTACATTCCCATTTTTTTACGCCGAAGACAGCATCCGGAATTTTGATTTCCAGATCCTCTTTGACTTTAACCTGACACGCTAATCGAAGATTATTTTCCACATCGCGGCGACTGAGGTGATTGGTTTCTGTAATGAGGACTTCACCACCACCGGACAGTACCTGACATACACACATCGCACAGGTGCCACCGCCACCACACGCCGAAGCGAGAAAGATATCATTGGAGGCCAGTACAGAAAGTAAGGTGTTTCCCGGTTGTACGATCAGCGGTTCATTCCCGTTGATGACAAGGGCAATGTCTTTTTGTGGGATAAGCCGCGCCTTCGTAATCAAAATCGAAAAGATCAGAAACAAAATCACAAGAGTGAAAACGACAATGCTGCTGGAAAGAATAGGGATCATGTGCTTATAATTGTATACCGGAGAAACTTAAAAATGCCAGGGCCATTAAACCTGTAACGATCATGGCCATACCAAGTCCTTGCAGCCCATCGGGAATTTTCGAATATTTGAGTCGCTCGCGTATAGCGGCAAGCAAGACGATTGCTAAAAAGAAACCAATACCTGATCCAATAGAGAAAACACCTGTTTCCACAAGATCATATTCGCGTTCCTGCATAAATAAGGACGTACCAAGAATGGCACAGTTTACCGTAATCAAAGGAAGGAAAATACCAAGGGCATTGTAAAGACCAGGAGAAAATTTTTCAACCACCATCTCGACCATCTGCACCGCACCGGCAATCGTTGATATAAAAAGGATGAACGCGAGGAAAGTTAAATCCACGGAAGCCAGTGAAGGGTGAATCCATGATAAGGCACCTTCGCGCAACATATAATTTAGTATCAGGTAGTTGATGGGGGTCGTCATCACCATGACGAAGACGACAGCAATACCAAGACCGGTTGCTGTTTTCACTTTCTTGGAGATGGCCAGAAACGAGCACATGCCAAGAAAAAATGCGAACACCACATTTTCTACAAAAATGGATTTGACGAACAAATTTAAAAGAGCTTCCATGTTTATAGTTTTAGATTCACTTCAATGCTAGTTTTCATTTCAGTGCATCAGTTTTTTCATTGTTAGGATACATTGACCAGTTTTGGTTTTCTACTTCGCTGCCACCAGATATACATACCGATGATAAAAAGTGCCGCCGGTGGTAAGGCCATCAACCCATTATTGACATAGCCATGGTCATAAGCCCACTGTGGAATAAGTTGATAGCCTAAGAGTGCACCGGCACCAAAAAATTCACGCACCACGCCAACGGTGATCAAAATAATACCATAGCCTAATCCATTGCCAATGCCGTCCAAAAATGCAGGCCATGGTTTTTGTGCCATTGCAAAAGCTTCCAATCGACCCATTACGATACAGTTGGTAATAATCAATCCAACAAATACAGAAAGCTGTTTGCTTACATCATACATAAATGCTTTCAATAACTGATCCACCAGCGTCACCAAAAGAGCAACGATGATAAGCTGTACGATCATTCTAATTCTGCCCGGAATGGAGTCGCGTATCAGTGCGATGATCAAACTCGCCAGGGCGGCAACGATGGTCAGTCCCAGGGCCATAATGATCGCGGGTTTGACCTGAATAGTGACCGCCAGTGCCGAACATATCCCCAGAACCTGAACGGTGATAGGGTTGTTGTCATCCAATGGATCAGTAAGGGCTTTCCTGTTCTTTTTAGAGAACAAGCCGTCCTTCTTTACCTTAGGTGGTACGGGTGCTACAGTGTCTGTACTCATGATGCACTTTTTAATTTTTCAAAATAAGCCAGGTATGGCGTAACGCAAACTTCAATCATCTCATCGACACCATTGGAGGTAATCGTTCCTCCTGAAACGCCATCCACCACATGACTTGGAGCCAAACTTGTTTTGGTGGTTTTCTTGATGACATTGACAGAGACGAAAGTGCCTTTGTCGTCAAAAAGTTTCTTGCCTGGGAATTGCTGTTGAAATGGTTTTTCTGCAATTTCAGCCCCTAATCCCGGCGTCTCACTTTTATGGGAGAAGATCGCTCCATAGAGCGTGTTGAAATCGTCATCAATACTGATGTAGCCGTAAATAGGGCCCCACAATCCTGTGCCCTGCATCGGAATCACGTACTTGCTGTTACCATCTTCACCGGTGTAGACAAACAAGGCCAACTGCCTTTCTTCAACTGGTTTCTTTAATTCAAATCTTAAGTTGATATCGCGCACTTTTACCTCGGGGAGGATGTCGCCGGCATTGTTGATGACCAGTTCTGTGACGCGTTCACTATACTTCGCTTCAATTGCTTTGCGTTCGGCCACCTGTTCGTTTACTGAGCGAAGTATACTGGTTTTTAAATCCAGTTCAATATTGGCTTCCTGAAGTGGCTTCAATGCTTGCGCCGTAAAGGCGAGTAACACAGCCGTCAGGGTAGAGATACCAATGGCATAAAAGAAGATATATTTATTGGTGTACTGCACGGCGGAGTCGTTTTTTTATGTGATTCTGAACAACGATATGATCAATCAGTGGAGCATGGACATTCATCAGCAGGATCACCATCATCACCGCTTCCGGATAAGCAGGATTAAATGCCCTGATGATCACCACAAGCCCACCAATTAAAAGTCCGTAAATCCATTTACCCCTTTCGGTATGGGCTGCGGAAACCGGATCGGTTGCCATATAAATAGCGCCGAAAGCAAAACCGCCCATTAACCAGTGATAGTAAAAAGGAGTATGTAAATAATGTGTTGGGTCATCAGCCGGTGCGATCCCATTAAAGAATAAACCCATAGCGGCAGCGCCGGCAAAAACGGAAACCATAATCTTCCAACTTCCAATGCCCGTGACGACCAGTATAAATGCACCAATCAAACAAGCCAGGACACTGGTCTCGCCAATACTGCCTTGTTCAAATCCAAAGAACATATCGGAGACCGATTGCATCTGCGTAAAATTGGCATCGTAGGTGACCAGATTGGTAGCACCGGAATAAGCATCTAAAATCACCTGGCCGGCTTCCGGAGAAAGGTCCGTCCAGATATCACCACTCATAAAAGCAGGGAATGCAAAAAACAAAAATGCCCGTGCGAGTAAAGCCGGGTTCATAAAGTTCATACCTGTACCACCAAATATTTCTTTTCCAATCAGGGTGCAAAAGATTGCTGCCAATCCTACCATCCATAAAGGAATCGTTACTGGAAGAACCAACGGGATGAGCATACCCGTCACGAGATAGCCTTCACTAATTGGATGCCCTTTGATTACTGCAAAAACAAATTCAACCCCCAATCCCACAGCATACGAAACGATGATGATGGGTAAAACTTTTTCAAGACCGAAGAGGATATAATCCATGTGGGTCATCTCCATCCCATAAGCGAGATAGTGTTGATACCCTGTATTCCAAATACCAAAAAGTAAACAAGGGATCATGGCAATGACCACGGTGATCATGGTTCGCTTTAAATCTACTGCATCGCGGACGTGTACCTTGTTATGCGTCACCTCTCCTGGTGTAAACAGGAAAGTTTCCATCGCTTCAAATGCCGGATACCATTTTTCAAGCTTACCCCCTTTTACAAATTGAGGTTTAACTTTATCAACAAGGTTGCGTAATATTTTCACAAGCGATCGGTTGTCATTTTTTTGTTTTCAATTTTACTATCCTTCTTCCCGTATCAAGTCAAGTCCTTCAGCTATGATTTGTTGTACATCAATTTTAGAAGTGCAAACGAATTCGCATAAGGCAAAGTCTTCTTCTGATACTTCATAAATGCCCAGGCCTTCCATCTTCTCTACGTCCTTGGCCATAATGGCTTTGAGCAGGAAGACAGGCAATATGTCCATGGGTAAAACTTTGTCGTACTGACCACTCATCACAAAGGCGCGCTCCTCTCCATGTATATTTGTATTCAGGGCATAACTTTTATTTGGTGATAACCATGAGAAGAATGTTCTCGATAGACTTAGCTTATTGAAGCCAGGTAAAAGCCAACCGAGAAATTCCGGTTTGTGACCTTCGGGAATAGCGGTAATTTGATTTGTATAAAACGAAAGGAAATCACTCGATGATGATGTCGTTCCGAAAAGGACATTGCCTTGGATCAATCGCGTTTTGTGTTGATCTACTTCCTGATTGATTAGATCACTGAGTGGCTGACCGGTCACTGCTTTGATATAGCGTGGACGATCCATATCACTTCCTGTCACAGCGATCAGTCGCTCTGCCCTGTAGTGCCCTTCTTTAAATAGTCGCCCGATGATGATGACATCCTGTGGATGTACATACCATACAACTTCTCCTTTTTGAATTGGGGAAGTATGATGTATTTGAATACCAACATTGCCGGCAGGGTGCGGGCCTTTTACCTGGTGTGTATATTTTTCAAATGATGGCGGAACAGGGGAGGCTGCACTACCGTTGACAGCGGATGCTCTAATGCCGATATGTAATTTATCATTCGCTAATACCTGCAGTGCTTGCAATCCTGTTTCAAAATTTTCTTTTTCCTTGCTGATGATAAAGTCGAGATCAGGAGCGAGAGGGGAAGAATCAAAACAAGAAACGAAAATCGCTTTTGGTGTATCCAATGGGTTGGCGATGAGGTTGTAAGGGCGCTGGCGAAGGTAATTCCAGCAGCCACTTTCTAAGAGTTGTTCAATGATGGTTTGGCGGGGAAGATCAGCAGGATTGCTTTTCTTGAAATCTGTGTATTTGGTATTTTCTTTATCGGTGAGGATTCGGATTTCGTCAATCCGTCTTTTAGGGCCAAGGATGATTTCGGCGATTTCTCCGCTGAGAGGAGAAGTGAAACGAAGCTCCGGCCGGTTTTTATCGTGAAAAAGACATTCGCCGGCCATGATACTATCTCCAGGCTTAACGAATAACTTGGGTTTGACTAAACGAAAATCAGTGGGTTTGATGGCAACTATACTGGAGGTGTTTGCTGCGCTGATGTTTTTTTCGGCATCTCCTTTTAACTTAATATCGTAACCTCGCTTAATGGTAATCGTTCTGGACATAGCGTAATCTAGTTTTCCATAATATTATCCACCGTATCAATGCACCATCGGGTAACCTGCTTCCTATGAATACTAAAGGTTTTCAAGCGTGCAATTGATTCTGCTGTGTGATGGCCGTTTAGAAATGAGAATTTATATTGAATACTTATCTTCTATACCAATTAATTTTGCTGAAGTGTGAATATAATATTTCATTTATACTGTCCGCCAATAAAGCGTGTTTTTTTTCAATTCGAGTGCTTTCGGTACAGCAATCCCAGCGATGTTTGGTTTTTTTGCGTAAATAGTTGTTTTACAACTCGAAGTGAGGCATAAACCATATATAATAAGGTGTCATGCGGAGAAAGAACTTTAATTGCGATATTTTTAAGGAACATTGAGGACTTAGCGATGAATTGGCCAGTAATTGAATCAGAATTAGTTTTTCGTACAAGCCGGAGCTCAGGCTCAGGAGGCCAGCATGTGAATAAAACGGAAACGAAGGTGGAGCTCATTTTTGAACCGGGGGTGTCTGCCGGACTTGATGATGAGGAGAAGAAAATGGTCCTGGAGGTATTAGCCCTGCGTATCAACAAGAACGGATGTATTACAATGCGGTCACAAGCGGCGAAGTCTCAATTGACAAATAAGGAGTTAGTCATCCAGCGACTTCACGATCTGCTGGTCAAGTCTTTGCAACCGGTTAAAAAGAGGAAACCGACCAAGCCCAGTAAGGCATCTAAGGAGCAGCGGCTTACGACCAAAAAGCGGGTAGGAGAGAAGAAGGAAATCAGGAAGAAGCCCTTACCACCCGTTTAGTCGGATTTCCGTTCTTGCCTTGTTCCCAAGATCCATTTTATGTTACTTTCTTAATTTCAATTAAAGGCGATTTTGTCTTTAAAAGCTATCTAAATCACGTTTATAGACAGGAATTGTGAATTGATCTAAAATAAGATTAAAAAACTATTGAACCAAAAATAGTTTTCTATGTTTACACCCTGATTTATGACAACAATAACAAAGGATGTAGACTGGATTGAACGGGTGGAAAGCCTCTTTATGCGCTATGGTATAAAGAGCATCACCATGAATGATATCGCCAAAGAACTAGGCATCTCCAAAAAGACGCTATATCAGATGGTAGATAGCAAGGACAACCTGGTTATCAGGGTTTTAGGGAACCATATCTCAAGAGAAAAAGCAAAGTGCCTCAATCTTTCTTCCATGGCGCCAAATGCGCTCGAAGAGATTTTTGTCATTCTGGATTCCAATTCTCAGGAACTGGCACAGATGAAAGCCAATATCGTCAACGATCTCCAGAAATACCACCGGGATGCCTGGGAGCTCATGCGGAAGTTTCAATATGACTTTGTTTTCAAAATAATCCATGAGAATCTGGTTCGCGGCAGAAAGGAAGGCCTTTACCGCCTGGATTTCGATACGGAGATCATCGCGAAGCTTCATCTGGCGACTGCCTTCAATTTATTTGATCCTGAATTGTTTCCAGATGGTGCGAACTCAAGAGTAGAATTATTTAAAGAATATATGATGCATTACCTGCATGGTATCGTCACTACGAAAGGACTTGATTATCTAAAAAAGAAATTATCCTGATATGAACAGAAGAATCACGCTGCTACTGATTTCATGCATCAGCTTTGTCACGCTTCAAGGGCAAGGCGAGATGAGCCTTGCCGATTGTGTTGCGTACGCGCTTAAAAATCACGCACAGATCCGCATAGCAGAATTGGATATAAGTGATGCAGAATGGAGAATCAAAGAAAACAAAGCTGTAGCCTATCCCAATATTAAGCTCCAGGGGCATTACAATTACTTTCTTAAGCAACCGGCCATTCCATCAGAAGCCATCGGTATTGGGGCGCCGGGTGAATCGCTCACGTTTGCCTTGAAAAAGGATATTGGCGCCAACCTCACGGCAACGCAACTGATCTTCAACAATAGTTATCTGGCTTCGGTCAAAGCAGCCAAAATGTATAAAGACTATGCTGCCATTCAGTATGATGGGACGGAAGAGAAGCTGATCAATCAAGTCACAGAAGCCTATTTCCCCGCTTTGGTGGTCACTGAAGGTATCAACGTATTGGAAAAGAATATTGCCAATCAAAAAACGCTCGTCAATGATACCAAAGCAAATTACGAAGCCGGATTTGTAGAACAGTTGGATGTGGATCGACTTGTCTTTTCCCTTTCAGCTTTTGAAACGGATTTGGAAAGCTTAGCGCGTCAATATGACAAGCTTATCGAATATTTGAAGTTCACCATCAATATGCCCAGTGCAGAGATTTTGATATTGACGGATGATCTTGAGGTGTTGCTCAACCATTATGATGATATCGACCCCAGTGAAAAACTGGACTATATGAACAGACCGGATTATGTGGCCAATCTAAAGGCGAGAGAATTGAATGTAATCCAAACAAGTGCCTACAGTAAATATTGGTGGCCGGTAGTTGATGCATTTGCCTCTTATGATCCCGGGTATCAGGGTAATGATGAATTATACTGGATACCTTCTTCGATCGCCGGTGTTCGATTTACGATGCCGATCTATGATGGGGGGTATGCCAAAGCGCTTAAAGAGCGCTCGATGATCAACACACTAAAGGTTGATCAACAAAAACGTTTACTCACAATGTCCTATGATTTGGCGTTAGAAACAGCGCGCAATGATTATTTCAGTACCAAACAAAAGTTAGCGGATAAAGAACGAAATCTTATTCTGGCCGAAAGAATATTTAATACATCAGAAACCAAATTCAAGGAAGGGGTAGGATCTAGTTTTGAAGTGACACAGGCGCAGTTGGGATTATATCAGTCACAGGCGGACCATGTCAATGCAAGATTTGATTTCTTGAATTCCCTTGTTGCTTTCAAAAAAGCTTTGGGGAAAAATACATTTTAATACAATTACAAAATTATAAACCATTTAATACAATCATCCAATGAAAAAATTTCATGGCATATCATATTTTATAAGTCTTGTTACACTGTCGGTGTTGATGGCTTGCGGTGGGAGTACGACTACGGGAGAAGAAGGGCTGGCAAAATTGGCCGATTTAAAAGACCAAAGAGCCGCATTGGAAAAGCAAATTGGCGGGCTTGAAAAGCAGTTGGAAGAAGAAGGATTGATAGAAAAGCGATACCGCAAGGTAGGCTTAACAGAATTGAAGGCCGCACCATTCCAACACTTCATTGATTTGCAGGGAAAGGTTGATGCCGATGAGAGCGTCGCAGCCACGTCAAGGATACCAGGTGCATTGCGGAAAGTGTATATCAATAATGGTGATAAAGTATCCAAAGGACAATTGCTTGCTGCAATTGATGATGCGCTTCTAAGAAAGAACCTGGCGGAGCTCGAAGGAAGACGTGCCTTAGCGGAGGATTTATATATCAGACAAAAGTCATTATGGGACCAGAATATTGGTTCGGAAGTGCAATTCATTCAGGCGAAGAACAATATGGAATCGATGGAAAGAGCCATGGCCACGCTGGAAGAAAATCTGGCGATGACCAAAATCTACGCCCCTACTTCCGGCACCGTAGATATGGTTTATCTAAAGGTGGGGCAGGCTATTTCGCCCGGTATGCCCTTATGCAATATTTTAAATCTCAATGATCTGAAGATTGTTGGTTCCGTGACAGAAGCATACGCCTCGAAAGTCAAGCAAGGAGATCAGGTAAAGGTGTTTTTTCCGGACATGGACAAAGAAATCACTACTAAAATATCCTATGTCAGTAAGCAGATCAATCCAGCCAACCGAACTTTCCTGGTGGAATGCAAACTGGGCAAAGGCGAATACTGGGCTAATCAGATCGCCGTCATGAAAATTGTGGATTATGAAAGTCTGGAAGCCATTACCATCCCTGTCAATTTGATTCAAACTGCAGAGGACGGAAACTTTGTCATGATCGCAGAGCAAAATGGTGATGACCAACGCGCCACAGCACAAAAAAGAATGATCGAGCAAGGGCGAACCTATAATGGGTATGTTGAAATACTCAGTGGGCTGAATGCCGGGGACCGTGTGATTTCAACAGGTTTTCAGGATATAAATTCAGGTGAAATTGTTTCCATTTAATTCACTGACAACACGATTTGGATACTTCTTTTGATTTCCATTAAAACTTTTTGAAGAGCCACTTTTCAATTATGAAAGAATTTAAACTTACCTCCTGGGCAATTGATAACCGTACAAGTGTTTTCATTATAACCATAATGATTACCGTTGCAGGTTTTCTTTCCTATCTCGCCATTCCGAAAGAACAATTTCCGGATGTCACGGTGCCGCAGATATTCGTTACGACGATATATCCGGGAGCTTCTCCATTGGATATGGAGCAGTTGGTGACCAAACCACTTGAGAAAGAACTCAAAGGGCTGACCGGTGTAAAGAAAATCACGTCTTCCTCTGTTCAGGATTTTTCCAGCATTATCGTCGAGTTCAGTACAGATCTGGATGTTGCGGTTTGTAAGCAGCGTGTGAAGGATGGTGTTGATAAAGCAAAACAGGATCTGCCCAGAGATTTGTTGGATGATCCGAATATTGTAGAGTTTGATGTTTCCGAAATTCCGATCATGAGCATCAATATAGCGGGTGATTATAATTTGGATCGACTGAAAGAATTTGCGGAGAAAGTGCAGGACAAAGTCGAGGAAATGCGGGAGATCACCCGCGTGGATATGATCGGCGCACTGGAAAAGGAAGTTCAGATTAATGTTGATAAATATAGACTCGCAGCAGCCTCCTTAACCTTCAGGGATATTGAAAATGCGCTCGCTTACGAGAATACCACGATCTCTGCCGGTAATGTCGATATCGGAGGAATGACCCGATCGATATCACTTCGTGGTGACTTTCAAAACATTGAAGAAATCAAGGATCTGGTGATCATGTCCCAGACAGGGGCGATCGTATACCTCAAGGATATCGCGGAGGTAAGAATGGGCCACGAAGATCAGGAGAGTTTTAGTCGATTGAATACGCGAAATGTAATCTCCCTGAATGTGATCAAACGAACAGGGGAGAATTTAATCGAAGCATCTGACAAGATCAAAGTCATCGTGGATGATTTTATGGCAAACGATTTTCCTGATAATCTTGAGGTCACCATCACCGGTGATCAAAGTCGGGCAACGAGAGTGACATTGCATGACTTGATTAATACCATCGTCATTGGCTTTATTTTGGTAACGATCACGCTGATGTTTTTCATGGGATTGACAGATGCTATTTTTGTAGCGCTTTCGGTTCCCTTATCCATGGCCATTGCTTTTTTGATATTGCCGGCCATTGGGTTTACACTCAATTTTATCGTACTGTTTGCCTTCCTGTTAGCTCTGGGGATAGTCGTGGATGATGCGATCGTCGTGATGGAAAATACACACCGAATTTATCATGATGAGCCCAAGCTCACGATTGTGCAGGCGGCTAAGAAAGCAGCGGGAGAAGTTTTTATTCCCGTTCTATCTGGTACGGCTACGACCTTAGCGCCATTTTTTCCACTCGTTTTTTGGGGTGGGCTCTTTGGGAAGTTTATGCACTTCCTTCCGGTCACGATTATTATTACATTGACCGCTTCGCTGCTTGTAGCTTACGTCATCAATCCCGTTTTTGCGGTGACTTTTATGGGGGATGCTAAGCGGGAAGGGAAAGTAATTGACCCGAAGAAACAACAAAGGAGAAAATATTTCGGATACGCACTGCTTGTGATGACCACGATTGCATTTTATATGTCAGGAAATATCGGAATGGGTAATTTCGTCATGTTGTGCCTTCTTTTTGCCGTGGCCTACAAATTCTTTCTGGCGAAAGCTGTTCGATGGTTTCAGAAGAAAGGATGGCCTTCAATTCAAAATGCCTATGCTGATTTTTTAACATGGGCGCTCCGTCATCCATGGTCTATGCTATTTGGTATGACGTTTCTACTTTTTACTTCTTGCGGAATTACGCTGACCAGACAATCTAATATCGTATTGTTTCCAAAAGCCGATCCCAACTTTATATACGTCTATATGACCCTGCCCGTTGGTACCGATGTGCATGTGACAGATTCATTGACGAAGATTGTTGAAGCCAAAGTAATTGAAACACTTGGGGAGAATAATCCAATTGTAGAATCGGTACTTTCCAATGTCGCGATCGGTGCATCAGAAGATAAATTTGACAGATCGGCCACAACAAACAAAGGAAAGGTGGGTGTTGCCTTTTTGGAGTATGGTAGACGGAATGGTGTCAGTACGAAAGAGTATATGGATGATATCCGTAAAGCAACACAAGACATCATCCCAGGCGCAGAAATAGTAGTCGACCAGGAACAAGGTGGTCCGCCTACCCCTAAACCAATTTCTGTAGAAATCGTAGGCGATGATTTTGATAAATTAATAGCTGCATCAAGGGTGGTTCACCGATATCTTGACTCGCTCGATATACAGGGAGTGGAAGAATTGCGTAGTGACATGATTGTCAGCAAACCTGAGATTAGTATTCAGATTGATAGGGGCAGGGCAAATCGTGAAGGAATAAGTTCCTCACAAATAGGTTCAGAATTTAGGACCGCTATTTTGGGAAAAGAAGCCACGAAGTTTAAAGATGGTGAAGATGAGATTCCGGTGATGATCCGGTTGAAGGAAGATCAGCGCACCAATATCAATGCAGTGGAAAATCTAAACGTCACCTTTAGGGATATGAACATGGGAGGAATCTTGCGTTCCGTACCTATTGTGGCCTTAGCAGATATCAAGTATACCAATACATTTGGTGGCGTCAGACGTAAAGATCAGGAGCGAATAGTGACCATCGCGTCAAATATTACTGCTGAATACCAACCTAAGCAAACGCAAGTCATTAATAACATTAAGGAAGCACTAACGCGCATTCCGCCACAGGATGGGGTGACCATTGGCTTTGCCGGAGAAGATGCAGAGATGTTGGATGCGATGAACTTCCTGGGCAGATCATTGGTGATATCCATATTTATTATTCTGTTGATTCTTGTTGCTCAATTTGACTCCTTAGGAAAGTCCCTCATTATCATGTCAGAGGTGGCCTTCTCCATCGTCGGTGTATTATTGGGTATGGCGATCTTCAATATGGATTTCTCCGTCATAATGATGGGTGTGGGTATAGTCGCTTTAGCGGGTATTGTCGTTCGAAATGGAATTCTTTTAGTTGAGTTTACAGATAAATTGCGGCAGGAAGGAACAGCGTTAAAAGAGGCCATCATTGAGGCGGGAAGGATTCGCATGACGCCGGTGTTGTTGACTGCCACGGCGACTGTCTTTGGCTTGTTTCCTTTAGCAGTAGGTTTCAATATTGACTTTGGGAGCTTGCTTTCTACAGGAGATGCAAAAATGTTCTTCGGTGGGGATAGCGTTGCGTTCTGGGGCCCATTATCCTGGACCATTATTTTTGGGTTAGTGTTTGCTACTTTTATTACGCTGATCATTTTACCGGTGATGTATCTTGTAGGATGGAAGGTGAAACACTGGTGGTCAAGTAAGTTCTAGGAGTTCGTTCTGGAGGGTTTGCTTAAATAGGTGTACCCTTTTCTAAATCGCAAAAAATAACCATGAAGGCACAAATAGGTTTTAGTAGTTTATTGGTTTTGGGCATGTTGTTCCTGGACAGCTGTGCCGCGAAGAAGTGTGTGGAGAAGGAGCCGAATGATTGTGTGTGTACGATGCAGTATGATCCGGTATGCGGGTGTAACAATAAAACGTATAGCAATGCCTGCGATGCGGAGTGTCATGGGATAATGGATTACAAACCCGGTCCTTGCGAGAAGCAATAATCATAACTGATTTAATGAAAATCCAATTGTGCTTATTAGGTTGTAGATTTATCGCCTAACCAGATCAAGGTCCTTATGCCATTTTCATTAGCCATTTCGAAGTTCAGAACACCATTTAAGTCAAATTATTGGCTTTGGAGCTTTATTGTTGTGTTCCTTGTAGTGTGGGGCAATTCACTTGTTGATACAACAGACATTGCTAACTGGCTACTGGAAAACTTGTTAGTGATCCTCTTCCTGGGCTTCATGCTCATAACGTACAAAAAGTACCAGTTTAGTGATTTGAGTTTATTGCTCATGTGTCTCTTTTTATGCCTGCACGTCTATGGTTCAAAGCATACATATGCTGAGAATCCATTTGGCTTCTGGTTACAGGATCAGTTCGATTGGCAAAGAAATCATTATGATCGTATTGTACACTTTGGTTTTGGATTTCTGTTAGCTTATCCGGTGCGTGAGGTCCTTCTGAAATGGTTTAAGTTTCCCCGATGGGTCTCATGGTTATTGCCAATCGAATTAACACTGTCGATTGGTGCGTTTTATGAGCTTGTGGAGTGGGGCGTAGCGGATATTTTCTTTCCGGAGCAAGGCGATGCCTATCTGGGGACACAAGGAGATATCTGGGATGCACAAAAGGATATCTTTCTTGCTTTTCTTGGGGCGATAATAGCCACTACTTTGGTCTCAAGTGTAAAAAGAATTGGCAATATTTATTCCGATGCGGAGCTTAAAGCCATGGAGGACGACAAATGAATAGCTTAATATTTAATTCTATGAAAATGCACAGTGTTGTTTTGTTTTTATCAGCGACTTTATGGCTGGCCAATAGTTCATGTAAACAAATAGAAGAAGAGCAAGTTTGTGATTTCCCATCGGGAATGTACACTAATGCCACCGTACTGGCTCACTGTAGCACTGGTGATATGGCCGGCGTCCCGTATGTCTTTTTGGAGATGGATTTCAAAAAGAATAACATGGTCGTGTTAGATAATGGAATTGAAAAGTTTAGCGTCCCTGTAGTTAGTACGGATAAGGCGTGTGTTTTCAAGATTAGTCATCCAAGTTTATTTGGTGAATTGGAATTTAATATCAAAGCGGATGGTTCCATCGCGCTAATCGATACAGAAAAAACCAAATTGGACAGTGCTTCGAGATTTGAAAAAAGAATGGATAGTGAAGGTAACGGTTTGCGGTTTACCTACTGCCTCAATGATTGTCTTTTTGCAGGTGAGTACATCCTGTTTAAGGATGGCGTTGAGGAGCCTGGTTTTGTTACTGTTTTGACCAACGGACAACTAAACGGACTGACACCCTATCTAGGCTATAAACTCTGCTTTGGGGAAAATTGCAATGACGGCTATACTACAATAGATATGTTCGATGTATCGGGAAAGCGAGAAACATTTATCTTGAAGTCTAATGGTAATAAGAGTATGATTGAGCTATTTATGCTTGCTGAGCATAGTGGTGGTAACAATGGCCAGATCAGTCAGGGGCAGTTGATTTTTACCTTAAAGGCAAAATGATCTGATGTTATTGTTTCGTACTTCCTTTTTGTCGCAATCAATCCATATCCTAAATCCTACATTAATCATAGGGCTCTAAGTCAGGAGTTTCAGTATTTTGTGCTTCAAGAATGAGAAATATAAAGGGGAGTTTTATCCTGTTCCACATAATAGTTTTTTGGTTCACTAGTACAATAGGTATTGCGCAGTGTCCAATGATCCTTACTTCAGATGTGATTGATCATACGATGACACTTTGTGAGGGCGATCTATTGACTATGGTGGCGACAGGGGAGGGATTTCCAGTGGGCAGTACTCTAGACTGGTACTTGGTAGAAGGATCAGAAAATCCATATAATGGAGAAGGGGAGCTCATTGGATCTGCACCTGTATCAGGTGATCCTTGCGGAAATATCCCTGAGATTCTTTACATCATGGTCAATCCCGATAATACACAGGTCGGTGGATCGGGTGATCAATGTGATGAATTTCTTGTGCTATGGACAGGATCAGGTGGTTATAACACGTCTGATATTTTAGTTTCTAATTTAGGGCCTGGATCATTTCAGTGGGATGATTACGCTGCGGGCAATGGGGCTAACTTTAGTTGTGGTGTGCCGCTTCCTCCGGGGGAAGTACCTGAAGACGCTATTTTGATTATTCAAAGTAGTCCGGACAACAATGTTTTTATAAATATTGATGCTTTGTGTGCCACCGGTCTTCCGGTGTATATCATTACCTATACAGGTACCATAGCTTGTACCGGTGGTTATTTTGATAATAATTCTCCATGTAGTTCATGCCCCGTCATGGTGGATATAGGTGGCGCAGGGTGTACGTTTGATTTTGAATTAGATTACAATCCGCCCGGATCCTCAATAGATGGATGGGCATGGGCGAATACCGGTCCTGGTGTTTATGCAGATGTTGTCCCAGTATTAGATATTCCTGTATTTGTTTCGGATGAAAATATCATTGATGATTTAGTGTGGGTCATTCCGGATGATTTTTGCGAAGTGTATACGGGATCGAATTATGCGATAGCCGCCATTCCCAATCCTCCTCCTGTATTCCCTTGTCTCGAAGTCATAACACCATATTATGGTTTTGAAGTTGGATGTGGAAGCATATCATTATCCGGCGGCGGGGATGTGTGCATGGGTAATTGTCCTGAAGCACCTACAGAAATGGTATTCACCCTTTCAGGAAATGATGGACCTTACATTGTTGATATTGAGATATCGGCTACTTTATTTGGCACCTTTCCTATAAATGGCCTTGAAGTTTCCAATGGCGAGGTAATTTATGTTTGCTTGGAAGGCTTTTTTCCTTCTTTTGATCCAGGCACCGGAATATTAAATGTGCCCGTGCTTGCTGTAGGATTTATGGCATCCGTTGAAATCGTGGGAGCGACTACAGCTTCAGGATGTCCAATCGACTTAGATCAAAATATTATCACACTTCATTTTATCGCAGCACCAACGGCCAACCTTGGATCAGATCAGACGATCTGCGCGGGAGAAACAGTTGATCTCTCAGGCAACATTGGGGGCTCCGCAGTTTCCTTTATGTGGTCTACAAATGGAGACGGCGTATTTAATCCTCAAGATGACCTGGAGACAGTATATACGCCTGGCGATGATGATATTGCTAACGGGGAAGTAGCGCTGACGCTTTTTTCTTTTGACCCCAATAGTTCGTGTATCCCGGGGGAGGCTTCATTAACTGTTTTTATCGATCCATCCTTGCAAATTGAAGTCAATACACCTTTGACGATTTGTGACAATGATGTTGCCACAGTGATTGCGATGATTACAGGGAGTAATGCGCCTTGTATATGGGAGACAGATGGTGATGGAACATTTGATGATCCGAATGCAGAAAGCACTATATATAATCCTGGTTTTTTTGACATTTTGACTGGCACTGTTACGTTGCATTATATCCCTGTTGATCCGGATGCATGCGTCCAAAGTAATGAGCCCCTAATATTAACCCTCGTTGCTGCCCCCGAAGTCGATATTCCGCAAGATTTGGAAGTCTGCGAAGGGGATAGTATAGTGATTGAAATTGATGTTTCAGGTGATTACGCCAGCATCATCTGGAGTTACCCGGGAGATGGTTTCCTAATTATCGAGGATGATTTTAATGTGACCTACACCCCTGGTCCAATGGATATTGATAATCAGTTTTTTACGGTGTCAGTCACAGTTATTAGCGTTTATCCTGAATGTGGTTCGATTACCTATAATATTCCGGTTTTTGTCGCTTTTTGTGATTGTCCAGATTTTGAAACGATCCCGCCGACATCAGCACTTTGTTATTCGAGTGATACGCTTGACCTTGAAAGTTTATTCGTCATCGGTGGTTCTGGCGCGTGGTCTATAACTGCGGTGCCTGCCGGGTCAAATCCCGCCATCCTAATTGGAGGCGATACATTGATCACCAATATGTCTGATCCGGGTGTTTACACAGTAACGTATACACTTAATTTTCCCGAACCCGGATGTCCTGCAACCTCAAATGAAAATATTACTGTCATCGGAACTGCTGTTCCCAATGCAGGAATGGATATGGCTTTTTGCGGTTATCAATCAGTTCAATTGATGGGCGATGTTGTTCCCGCAACGGCTAACCCGACCTTATGGGAAGCACTAGGCGATGGGACGATTGTAAATCCTGCATTACTTGCTACGACGTATCTTCTTGGCACAACAGATTCAATGGCTACACAATTGACTTTTGTGTTACACGCCATGGATGCTGTATGTGGCAATACGAGTGATTCAGTCACCATGTTTTTTAATCAGCCACCCGTGACTACGTTTGTCAATGATTCAATTTCAGTTTGCAATATGCCGGAAAATGGATCTGTTATAAATTTCGACATGCTGATTACAGGTGGTGATGGAATGGGCACATGGTCGAATCCCTTCAATGTGCCGGTTGATTTTTCAAGACCGGATTCTGTAGATTTTGACGGCGTAGCGGAAGGCTTTTACATCTTCCAATACGAAACGAATTCAGCGATGTCCCCATGTTCTGAAACTGTGTATACGATCGTGGTGGAGGTGGAAGAATGCAATTGTCCTTTTATAATGATTCAGAATGTACCAAGTGGTATTTGTAATACGCAGCAAAGCTTACCTCTTGATGCTTTTATCCAGGCTGGAGGCCCGGGAGGATGGTTGATTATTGCAACGCCTCCTGGTTCGAATCCGGCCACCATTTCAGGATCTACGATGATTATAGATGGAAGCGATCCGGGTGTGTATGATTTGAGGTTTACGTTTGATGCAGCACCAATTGATGGCTGCCCGGATAGCGCGGAGATCAGTATTACTATTCAGGAACCACCGTTGGTCAATGTTTCTGTAGATACAGTGATTTGTGGCGAAGGGGATATGCAAATTGACGCCATGATTAGTGGTTCCTCTACAGGTGTCATCTGGTCGACAAGCGGAACCGGATTGTTTAATGATAATACAATTTTAAACCCTGTTTATTCAGCATCTTCCGGTGATGTAATCCTTGGGCAGGTTTTACTGATGGTGACTACTATCGATACTTTTGGCTATTGTGCGGACCAGCTAGATACTATTGTGTTGTCCATACAAACACCTCCATTTGCTACACTGAGTGCTTTGACAGACACACTTTGTAATCATCCTGATAGTATGACAGTGGTCAATTTATCGGCATTGATCATTGCCGGAGATGGTTCAGGAATATGGTCTGATGTGGATGGAGCGATGGTTGATTTAAGTGATCCTACGCAAGTTGATTTTCAAGCGGTATCCGCAGGTAGTTATAGAATGCGCTATGTGACACAATCAGCCGTTTCGCCTTGCGTAGATAGCATGTATGTTTTTACTATCGTTGTGGAGGATTGCTCTTGTCCATTTTTGGATTTATCACCTGATGTGTTGATCAATTGTCAGGGGGATACCATAAATCTAGATGATCAGATTGTCAATGCTGCACCGGGTGCCTGGACTATGTCCAGTGGGCCGTCCGGTATATGGCCTGTGATCATGGGTGCCCAATTGACTACCAATAATGCAGCTGGGGGTACTTACCTGATGACGTATACGCTTACAGATTCTATACCTGACTGTCCGGCATCTTCGAGTATAACTTTGGAACTCGAATCCCAACCTTCATTCACGGTGATTGGGGTAAGCTGTGATGCAGATCAAATTATCTATGAAGTGATCGTGGAAACGGACGCGCTTAATTTAAATACAAATTATGGCGTCGTGACAGATTTGGGAAATGGTGGTTTCAGTATCGACTCCATTCCTGCAGGACAGGATGTTGAAATAAGGTATTACGGATCTTCAGGGCAATGTAGTTGGTTTTATACGGTGACAACACCTGATTGTGATTGCACTTTGTTTATTGAAGATATTGCAGATACGATTCGATTTTGTCCGGGTGATACGTTTGTTTTAATTCCTTTTGTTACCGGTGCTCAAGGGCTTCCTTTTGCGACGTGGGTTACACCTTATGGTACGTTTATGCAGCCAACGCTCCCTCTTTTCCAGGAAGGCACTTACATCTGGATTGTTAGGGATTTAGCTGGATGCGAGGAACGCGACACATTTAATGTTCGGTTTATAGGTCCTGAAGGGGTCATCGTTTCATCTTTGCCGCCTTCCTGTCCCGATGGTCTTGATGGGGAAATAATAATTGAATCCGTGATCGATGGCACACCACCATTTATGGGGCAACTCGATAACGGTGCACCCTTTGTCATAGGTCAGTTGCCGTATATAATTGATCAGGTGAGCTTGGGTGATCATGTATTGAGTATAACCGATATCATAGGGTGCACGATTATGATGCCTGTCGCTGTCTCAAGTCAAACGTTTGGGTCCATATCGCTTGGACCTGATCTCAATGTATTGAAAGGGGATAGTGTTTTGATTGAACCTATCAATTCGAATGTCGCCGTGGCCAGTGTTATTTGGAATCCAACAATGCCGGGCCAGGCGTTTGAATCTTTTTGGTTATTGCCTAATGCTTCCATGGCATTGACAGCGACAGTAACAGATACTGCGGGATGTGTGTATGAAGATCAGTTGTTGATTACTGTTTATGAAACGTCCTCCTTTTATATTCCAAATGTCTTTTCGCCTAATAATGATGGGGTCAATGATGTTTTTGAAATCGTGACGAATCTTCCACCAGAACAATTACTTTCGCTGGAAATATTTGATCGGTGGGGGAATATGGTCTTTGCGCAATATGGCACTGTGCCTTATCAATGGGATGGGTTCACAAATGGGAAGAAAGTACAAAGTGGTGTGTATGTCTACAAATTCACATGGCAAAGTACCAATGGTGATACACAGGCTGAAGTTGGAGATGTGACGGTGCTGCGGTAGCGTTTATTTGATGCCCAGGATTTTGTGGGTCTGGATACTTAATTTCCATTTGGGATGATCAAGACAATATTGCGCTGCCCATTGCGTATGTTCATCTACTTCAGGTCCGTCCATCGGTTGTAAAAAGAAGTGATCAAATTGCCATGTTTCAAAATCTTCGGGCTGGATATCCGCTTGGCGAACAACCATTTTTAATTCACTTCCTTCCCTGACTACAATTACTGTATTGGCCTTGGGACTCATGCAGATCCAATCGATTCCTTTGGGAATATTTATCGTTCCATTCGTTTCCACGGCTACTTGAAATTGCTTTTTATGCAAGGCGGCTATCAATAGTTCATCCAATTGCAACAATGGTTCGCCGCCAGTACAAACCACATACTTTTGTGATTGCCCTTTTGGCCATAGTGAATCTACTTTTTCAGCGAGTGCTGAGGCTGTATATTTTCCGCCCTCAGGACCATCCATTCCGACAAATTCCGTATCGCAAAATTTGCAAACAGCTTCGGCTCTGTCTTCCTCTCTGCCGCTCCATAAATTACAACCGGTAAACCGCAAGAACACTGCGGGTCTTCCGGTATGAGCGCCTTCGCCTTGAAGCGTATAGTATATCTCCTTGATTTTATAGTTAGGCATGGGATGTTGTGGAGATGATTGCTGTGGCTTCTATTTCAACGATATACTCTGGGGATATCAGTTTAGCGACTTCCACCATTGAGGTGGCGGGTTTAATATTTCCGAAGACTTCACCGTGCGCTTTGCCAATTTCTTCCCAACGACTGATATCTGTCACAAATATTCTTGTTCGGATGACATCTTCCATCCGTCCACCTAACGCTTCAATCGCCTGTTGCAGGATGATCAGTATTCGGTTTGTTTGAAGATAGGCATCACCTTCTGCTACCGGATTGCCATTTTCATCGACAGCACATGTTCCGGAAACTTCAATATGCTGATCTATGCGGACAGCGCGTGAATAGCCAACGATGGATTCCCACTTGGCACCTGAACTAAAATGTTGACGACTTGAATTATTCATGGATTATTATTTGGGGTAAAGGTACTGTGAAGGAAATTAACGCAGCGCGTGGACAACAAAAGAAATGGATTGCGATTAGAGGAGCCAATTGAATAAGGCAAAGACATACAATGCCAGGATCATTAAACCATCCACAAGCCCACTAAAAAAAAAGTCATCCTCGATTTTGTAACTAAGCTTTATCATCGGCAGCGTCAACAGACTAATAAAAAGCATGGTCATCATGTAAGCCGGATTGAGATAGTGAAACGAAATCACTAAGCTGAAAAGAAAAATAAAACCAACGAGTAATCTGGCTGTCAGTGTAGTGGCTTTTTTTCCAAGCAGTGATGGCATGGTGACTAAACGCATGCTATGGTCAATATCGATGTCCCGAATTTCAAATGGAATCGTAATTAGGATGATAAATAGTATGCGTTCTGCACCATGGACACCAGAAAGAAATAACGAGGATTCTGTAAAGTAAAAAAAGGGTACAAAAGCAGTGAGCCATCCCCATGACCACCCAATCAGCAAGATCTTACCCCAGCCAAGATCCCTCAATCGCTTCTTGCCGGGAAGGACAGGCAGGACATACCCTGCAGCAATAAGTCCACCAGGGATTAATACCATTAATAATTTCGGCTCAAAGGAAGAAAAGAATAGCCATACACTGATCAATGTCCATACGACCGTATAAACCCATATATGTGCTTTGTATTTTCGAATGACAGCAAAACGGGATGATGTTTGGATATGATCCACCTTCTTAAGCCCAATGACTCTGTGCGCACAATAGAGGGCCGCTGTGGATGTACCTACAAATAGTATATAGCCCAGATGAGCCTGAACATTTCCTGTGATTTCAAAAGATAATGCGGTCATGCAAGCCGCACCAAGACCTATAAACGTACCTCCGTAAAGAAGCAGATTAACAGTATCTCTGATGAATCTACCGATCAAAATATTTAAAATTAAGGCCTGGCTTTATCTTTTGAAGCGATAATGTAATTAAGTTGATGAGGTGTTCGACATCTTTGAAATTGGCCATTTCAACCGTAGTATGCATATAACGCAAGGGGATAGAAATCAATGCGGAAGGTATCCCGCCGTTAGCATAAGCAAAAGCATCTGTATCAGTCCCCGTGCTGCGTGATGAAGCGACGCGTTGAAAAGGAATTTCATTTTCAACAGCGACATCCTCAATCAGCTGAAGTAGCTTTCTATGTACCGAAGGCGCGTGTGCCAGTGCAGGGCCTAACCCAAGACGGACATCGCCTTCAATTTTTGCTTCAATCAAAGGGGTACTCGTGTCATGCGTCACATCTGTGATGATAGCGACATCAGGTTTGATGGTCTGCGCGATCATATGCGCACCATGCAGCCCCACTTCTTCCTGTACTGAATTGACAATATATAAGGAGTAAGGGAGTTTGATTTTTTCTTCATGGATTTTGCGCGCCACTTCAGCAATACAATAACCACCGAGGCGGTTGTCCAATGCCCTGCCTATAAAATTTTTCTTGTTGATTTCTTCATAGCCATCATCATACGTAATAACACAACCCACATGGACCCCTAACGCTTCAACTTCTTTTTTGTCATTGGCCCCTACATCAATAAAAATATTGTCCATAGATGGCGTCAGCGAAGAAGACTTTCCTTTGCGAACATGAATTGCCGGCCAGCCAAAAACACCTCGGACAATTCCCTTCGGAGTGTGTATGTTGACCCGCCTGCTGGCAGCAATAGTTTGGTCTGATCCGCCATTGCGAATGACGTGAATATTTCCTTTGTCGGAGATATAATTGACATACCAGGAGATCTCATCGGCATGACTTTCAATGACGACCTTATATTTTTTTCCTGGATTGATTATAGCATAGGCCGTTCCGTAGACATCCGTGTGCCACTCTTTGACAAAGGGCGTTATATAGTCAATCCACAGCTCCTGTCCTTTGTTTTCATGTCCAGTTGGACTGGCATTTTCCAAATAAGCTTTTAGAAACTTTTTCGATGTTCTATCCATCTTCGTTTTCGCGTGGTTATGACTGTGATAAAATATATTTCTCTGACCACATTTGAGGATTTTCGGACCATTGCGCTAACACCTCAAGGTGATGGGATTCGATTAATTTTTTTTCTGCAGCGACCTTTATGATGGTGGCGAAATCTGTCAATGTATTGTATGGGCAGTTGGCCTTTTCGAAGGCAGCTTTTGCTTTTGGTAAACCATATTGAAAGATAGCAATAGTGCCGACAACTTCGGCAGGAATTTGCCTCACCGCTTCGACTGCCTGAAGACTACTCATGCCTGTCGAAATAAGGTCTTCAACGACAAGTACTTTTGCATTTTTATTTATACTACCTTCAATTAGGTTTTGTCTTCCGTGTTCTTTTGGCTTCGAACGAACATAAGCAAATGGAAGTTTTAATCTGTCTGCCAGCAAGGTACCTATAGGGATCCCGGCGGTGGCTACACCGGCTATTGTATCAAAAGAGTCAAAATCTTTTATGACCTTAGCCATTAAATCAATAATATGTGTTCGGATTACCGGATAGGAAAGTAAAATACGGTTGTCACAATAAATGGGTGATCGCAGACCAGAAGCCCATGTAAACGGATCATCAGGTTGTATGCGAACAGCACCTGTTTCTAGTAGGTTTGATGCAAGTATTTGATTATTAATCATTTGCGAATAAATAACATTGATGCAAAGGTATAAAATATACATTAACGAGAGTCCATTGATTCTCACACATACGTCAGATTTTAATGACGAAACTGCATTTGAACGTTCCTTGATCCATGCCAAGTACATGGGCAAACCGAAAATGCTGCTCAACTATATCGAAGTACTTGAAAAAAATAAGCACCATGATGGAATCATTATTCAGACTGATGATGTAGAACAATTGTGGCTTGATTTTAAAGCACAATACAATTACATCAAAGCGGGTGGGGGATTGGTGACGAATAAATTTGGTAAAGTACTGCTCATATTCAGAAGAGGTGTGTGGGATCTTCCCAAAGGGAAGCAGGACCCGGGAGAAACATTAGCAGAAACAGCGGTCCGTGAAGTGATGGAAGAAACGGGTTTGCCCCAGGTGGAGATCCTGGAAAAACTGGGCAATGGTTATCACTGTTATATTATGAGTAAACAAAAGACCTTAAAGCGTACACGGTGGTACCTTATGCATACCACTACACCTGATAAATTGAAGCTTCAAAAGGCTGAAGGTATTCAGGATGCAGCATGGTTTGAGCCAAAAGAAATCCCAACTTTAAATATCCCGATGTACAATAATATACGGGATGTTCTGGTGCGCTATTATAACGAAAAACTGAGCGCTGAAAGCAACCCATAGCGCTGTTTAGGAAGCGAATAATAAGCTGCCTACACGCACCATTGTACTCCCTTCTTCCAAGGCAATTTTGTAGTCACCGGACATCCCCATGCTAAGTGTTTGAAAATGATCTGCTGTTGCAAAGTGATCCGCTTTAATTTGATTATATATTTCCTTTAGCCCTTTTAGTTCTTTTCTGATCACAGCTTGATCTGACGTCAGTGTTGTCATCCCCATGATGCCCTCAAGAATGATGTTTTTATATTGATGATGCTGACCACTTTCCAGAAACTTTTGAAGTGATGCATAGGACCAGCCGAACTTCGTATCCTCATTTGATATTTTTATTTGAAGCAGGCATCGCATTGTCTTGCCGGCTTTCAACGCCTCGCTATCTATTTTTTCAAATAACCTTACACTATCCAGCGATTGAATACAATGTACATAAGGCATGATAGCTTTTACTTTGTTGGTCTGCAGATGACCGATGATATGCCATTCAATGTCGGAAGGTAAAAGAGGTGCTTTAGCAATTAGCTCCTGTGCTCTGTTTTCGGCAAAAATGCGTTGCCCCATGGTATACACAGCGGTAGTTTGCGCAATTGATCTTGTTTTAGAAACAGCAACCAATGTTGCCTTGTATTTGGTACAGTCTTTAGCAACGGTGTAGTACGGATGGTCAAATGGTGTCACCATGTATGTTTGTTTTTCTATAGATGCAATACAATAGAGAAGACGAAAAGTTCCCTGAGTTTAGGATTTGAATACAATATGCTCCTTTTAATAAACGTTTTTGCTCCAGTCAGATAGTAAAATGAACCATAGTAAAATGAACCTTTATGCCAAAACCGGTACTTAACCAATACAATTAGTAATTATGCAAACTGTCAAAGAAAAAAGCCGTGGAACACTGGGTATTGTAGCCTCTGTTGCCTTGCACGTGTTGTTTTTTGCCGGATGCCTGGCACTGGATACGTCAAACATCTCTTCCTCTAATGACAAGAAAGATGATGTCACGAAGGTTCATCAAGTGGTCAATTCAAATGCTTTAGCACAAACGAAGAGTTAAGCGGTTAAAAAAGACCATTAATCTGACTATCGACTAATTCAATAATCTTACCAAGATCTTCCGGACTTTTTTCAAAATCCAGATCATCTACATTGATGACTAACAAGGGACCTTCATTGTAGCTTTCAATCCAGGTGTCGTATTTCTTGTTGAGTCGTTTGAGATAATCAAGGCTCATGCTTCCTTCGTACGCTCTGCCTCTGGTATGAATATGTTTTACAAGCGTTGGGATACCGGCCTGTAAATAAATGAGTAAATCCGGTGGAGATATCTGGGCACTCATATTTTTAAACAGGGTAAAGTAGTTTTCAAAATCCCGTCGCCCCATTAATCCCATTTCATGGAGGTTTGGTGCAAAGATATAGGCATCTTCAAAAATGGTTCTATCCTGAATAACGGTAGTATCGCCTTTGCGAATTTGAAGAATCTGCTGGTATCGGCTATTTAAAAAATATATCTGCAGATTAAATGACCAACGATGCATATCATCGTAGAAATCACTGAGATACGGATTGTTTGTCGTGTCTTCATAATGAACCTCCCAGCCAAAATGTTTTGCCAATCGCTCTGAAAGCGTGGTCTTACCGGCACCGATATTGCCTGCTACAGCTATATGTTTGATCAATGAGATAGGTTTTTGCATGTATACAGATAGACTAAACAAGCGTATAAGATCGTAAAATAAAAACCTTCTTCGATTGAAAGGCCCCAATCATCCAAAAAAATGCAATCCCAAGAATTAAAATCTATACTTTTGAAGCTATGGAACAAAAAAGAGCCATTATTTCAGTAAATGACCTTGCCCGCACCTATATTATGGGGGTAGAGAAAGTACATGCGTTACGAAACGTCACCCTTGACATCACCAAAAATGAGTATGTCGCTTTAATGGGGCCTTCAGGGTCTGGGAAAAGTACACTGATGAATTTGATTGGTTGTCTGGATAGCCCGACTTCGGGTGAGTATTACCTCAACAATCAATTAGTCAGTGAAATGTCTGATGGAGAACTGGCTGCCGTAAGAAATAAAGAAATTGGATTTGTGTTTCAAACCTTTAATCTACTTCCCAGACTATCCGCACTGGATAATGTTGCCCTGCCGCTGGTATATGCCGGAATGAAGCGGGCATTGCGTATTGAAACTGCTGAAAATGTATTGGAGCAGGTGGGGCTTGCAGATAGAATGCATCACAATCCAAATGAACTATCGGGAGGGCAGCGACAACGTGTAGCCATCGCCAGAGCGCTGGTCAATAAACCATCCATTATACTAGCCGATGAACCTACCGGAAATCTTGATACGAAAACCTCTTTGGAGATCATGGAAATCTTTGAAAGAATCCATGCCTTAGGCAATACCATTATCCTTGTGACACATGAACCTGACATCGCGCTATATGCACATCGTGAAGTACGATTGCGCGATGGTGAAATTGAAACAGATACAATCAATCCTAATCCGGTGAGATTTTCAACGGTGCTTAGCACTTCCTGATAAAATTCGCAGATTATGGCTACAAAAATTTATACTAAAACCGGAGACGACGGCACCACAGGATTGTTTGGTGGGGCGCGTCTGGCAAAAGATCATAATCGAATCGAAGCCTATGGGACAGTGGATGAATTGAATTCAGTCATAGGGTGGCTGATAGCAGTGATTCCGGATCAAAAAATTGATGCGCTTCTTCAGAATATTCAATCGCGATTGTTTACCATTGGTTCTAATCTGGCTAGCCAGCCGGGCAAGGATATGATTACACCGGATTTGGAAGATGAAGACATCGCATTACTCGAATCTTCGATCGATAAAATGCAGGAATCATTACCGCCATTGACTCACTTTATAATGCCTGGGGGAAGTCAATCCGTAAGTGCAGCACATCTGGCCAGAACGGTTTGTCGACGTGCAGAACGGCGCTGTGTCACGCTGTCGAATGAATCAAGTGTAGAGCCAAAGATTATATTATACCTCAACAGACTCTCCGACTTCTTTTTTGTATTAGCCAGATGGCTTGCCGATCGGGAAGGCATCACCGAGATCAAATGGCAACCGCGTAAAAAAGAGTAAAGAATACGGATCCGATTTAATCGGTCGCGTGACCATTCAAAGACCAATCGAAAGGCATAAATTCTATGGCTATTTGGGGCGGCATACTTTTCGGAAAATACGGATTTATAAAAGCAACAATCGTAGGCTTAAAGTCCGCTTCAAACAAATTAAAGAGAGGGGATACGACCAGTGCCGAATCGTTCAATTGAATGAAGGATGGATCATTGATAAAATGCTTGGTTTGTAAATCAAGTTGCGCATCAAGCCGATCAGGCTCATAGGCTTCGTTGAGCAAAATAGCAGAAGATTTTGTAGCGGAAGCCAAGGCAAAATGGATTCTTGGTTCGTTGAATTGATGTCGTATCTCGTGCGCTATCTTATCCAGCGAATAGTCAACGGTATCTATCTTTATCCACGTGACTTGAAAAGGCTGCCCTGCAAAGACCTCTTGCAGGGAATTGATTGGGTAATGATTGAGGACCAGTTTTATGGTGTAAGCATTGTAGAGATTGATCCAATAGGCCAGCTGGACATTTTGACTCCAATTGGATAATGGCAAGGGACCAGAAAGCAGACTTAAGTAAATATCCAGATTTTCCTGATTTTCCTTCCATACGCTATAATCCACCTCGCCTTCATCACTAACGTATTTTCTGAGTTCTGAAGTCCATAAAGTATGATCAGGAATTTTTTTGCTTCCATCAGCAATGGATATATCTTGTCTCGGTGGAATAGATAAGATCAAGGCAAGTAATGAATAGAGGAGATACATACCGGATAGATAAACCTGGTGACAAATAGATAATATTTCAGAGCCAAAATTGGAGCAGGGATTGACCACCCGAATTGGAAGGACGCGCTGTTGCCCTGAAGAAGGCGCTTCAGTGAATACTAATTTTCTTCGTCAGGATCGTAGGTAACGGGTGTAATCATTTTTAGCTCCATCCATTTCTTTTCTTCAGGCCCGATGGAGAAAAAAGAAAGGATACCTCCGGAAGCTTTTGCAATTCGTTTGGCAAACGAGATATACCCTTTATAAATATAAGCGCCATCGGCAGGTTGCAAAGAAGTCAGAATTGGATTTAGTTCAGCTAATTTGCCAGTGACCACCTCACTTCTTTTTTTTATGTCCTTTGGAAGGGAAGCTACGAGTTCCTGAATTCTACCTGGTAACTCAGCATTGACTTCTTGATGGTAATCATTAAAGTCCTCATCACCAGTATAGGTTCTGATTTGAACTATCTTTTCTGCCCATGCCAATTCATTCTTGTCAATGTTGCCATCTGCACCGGCAATTAATATGGTAATGTATGCATGCGCATCCTTTAGTAGAGTCATTTCGTCTGATGACAATGCGCTCAGATTCTTATCCATATAGCTTGTATTTTCTTGATTTAGACTACAATATTAGGCATTTTGTCCAACAGCCCGAACACAAACCAAAAAGTCCGTGGTAATTGGTAAAACTGAATTGAAATGGCGCTTTAGATTGGGTTGCGAAATTATCATCGAGATATCGTCTTTATAGCAAAAAGTATATTTCCTTGAAATTCAATCCATTACAATAAAAAAACAAATTTAATATTTAAAGATTGCCGCTGAGTCTTTAGCTTGGCTAATAAGCCTTATATTTGCCACGTTTTTTTAAGACCTATTACCTAATAATATTTATATGCAAGGCAAAGGAATAATCAAGTTTTTCTTGATTCTGCTGACTGTGGTTTGTGCACTGCAATACCTCTATTTGATTCCCACCCGAAAAGTGGAAAAGACAGCTGAAGAAATGGGTGCGGCCGCGGCTGCACAGCTAACAGAAGAAGGTGCTAAGAGTATAGCGTACAAATTGGCAAAAGCTAATTATCTGGATTCTATGTCCAGTGAACCAGTGATCACGCTCCCATTATTGGGAACATTCAGTTACGAAAAACTTAAGCAGCAGCAAATCGCGCTTGGACTTGACCTGAAAGGGGGTATTAGTACTGTACTCCAGGTTGATTTGAGAGAGTTTTTGGAAAATTTATCCAGCGGAACAAAAGAACCCAATTTTAAATTGGCTTTGGATAATGCGGATAAAGCCCTAAAAAATGCGCAGACCGATTATATCACCCTGTTTTCGCAGGAATGGGCAAAAGTAGCTGACGGCAAGAAATTAGGACCCATATTCGCCCGTAATGCTACTCTTCGTGAAGAAATAAACTTTTCTTCTTCTGATGGTGAAGTGATACGCGTGTTACGCGCCAAGGCGGATGAAACGGTGAGTCTAACGTTTAAGCGTTTGAAAGACCGTATTGACAAACTTGGCGTAGTTCAGCCAAATGTGTCTCTTGATAATCAGAGAGACCTTATACTCGTAGAGCTACCGGGTGTAGATAATGCTGAACGGGCAAGATCCTATTTGCAATCCACCGCAAAACTCGAATTTTGGGATATTTACCGCGTATCGGATGCTGGCATCATGAATGCTTTTGCCGATGCCGATGCCAAACTGAAAAAATTAGCCTCTGGAGATACTTCTGCGATAAAGGTCGAGACAGCGATGCGAATAGATACCATCTATACGCCAAACTATGACGACTTAGGACAGGTGACGGACTCTACAATGAGTACAGTAGAAGTTCCTGTAGATGGTGATCTTTCTGCAGAGAATGGACCATTGCTATCCCAGCTTGACCTGAATTATTTTGATGGACAGTCGATTCGATATCCGTTTTCTGTAATGGGTGTTGCCAATCGAAATCGTATTAAGGCGATTTCAGAAATGCTGGATAAAGACGAGGTAAGAAAGATATTTCCACAGGATGTGAAGTTTATGTGGTCCGCTAAGCCATCGGTTGATGAAGAGGGCGTAGCGACAGACTCGTATGAACTCTATGCTATCAAAATGAAGCGAGGTTCCACGAAGGCCCCTTTGGAAGGAGATCGTATTATAACAGCTACATCTAACCCTGATCCAATGTCCAATGAGGTGGCGGTCACCTTAAGAATGGATAACCTGGGTGCGAAGACATGGGCTGACATGACCACAAAGGCAGCTCAGGATAACAATCGAGAGATTGCTATCGCCTTGGATGATGAAGTCGTCTCCGCTCCTAGAGTAAATGAACCGATTACCTCAGGCGATAGCCGAATATCAGGAAACTTTAGTATCCAGGAAGGTCAGGATTTGGCCAATATCCTACAGATTGGTAAGCTCCCTGCCAGTACGACTATCATTCAGGAATCATTAATTGGACCATCACTTGGAAAAGATAACATCAATAAATCGATGATGGCATTGATTATCGCTTTGATTATTGTCATGTTGTTTATGGTGTTTTACTACTCAGGTGGTGGTATCATCGCGATTATTGCGTTGCTTGCTAACCTCTTTTTCATCTTCGGGGCTTTATCCTCTATCGGTACAGTTTTGACATTGGCAGGTATTGCCGGTGTTGTTCTGACGATTGGTATGGCTGTGGATGCGAACGTCATTATTTTTGAAAGAACGCGGGAAGAGCTTCGAGCAGGTAAAACCTTGAAAACGGCCATTGCGGACGGATTCAAAAATTCCTATTCTGCTATTATTGACTCCAACGTGACCTCCATATTGAGTGCACTGGTGTTGATTTATTTTGGTTTAGGACCAATTAAAGGATTTGCTGTGACGCTTTTGATAGGTATTATTTTCTCCTTCTTTACTGCTGTCATCGTTGGTCGAATGCTCATCGAATGGTGGGTGGCCAAAGGCAATACCATCGGATTCTCTACATCCATGACGAAGAATACATTGGTCGGATTGAATGTTGACTGGTTGAAAAAAAGAAAGATTGCCTATATCGGATCCAGTATATTTATAGTTATCGGATTGATTTCAATGTTTACCCGGGGCTTTGAATTAGGCGTTGATTTTCAGGGAGGATATTCCTACAATATTGAGATTAAGGAAGGGACTGACTTTAAGATTGAAGATTTAAGAACGTCTCTGACGACTTCTTTTGGAAGTACACCAGTGGTTAAGGCTATTGATGCCGCTAATACGTACAATATCACAACCAGTTATCTGATTGATGACATGGCAGATGATGCGCAGGCGCAAGTCGCTCAGAAGTTATATGAAGGAGTGATTGCCGTGACCAAAGAAGATATGCCTTTGGAAAACTTCATGTTGACAGATTTCTCTGGAACACACGTGACGAGTTCAGCCAAAGTAGGACCTACGATTGCCGATGATATCAAGAAGTCTTCGATGTATGCAGGTATTGTGGCGATGTTGTTGATCTTCGTTTATATCATGATTCGATTTAGCAAATGGCAATACTCTTTTGGTGCTGTTTTGGCCTTGATCCATGACTCGCTGGTAGTACTGAGTGTATTTTCTCTATTCCATGGAATATTTCCATTTTCCCTGGAGATTGATCAGACCTTTATTGCAGCGATTTTGACGGTGATTGGTTATTCGATTAATGATACCGTAATTATCTTCGACAGGATTCGAGAAAATTTTGGACTGTATACCGGAAAGACGAAAGAGGAAGTCATCAATATGTCCGTCAATTCTACAATGAGTCGAACATTGATCACATCATTAACCGTACTCTTTGTGGTACTTGCCTTGTTGGTATTCGGAGGAGCAAGTATTAAAGGTTTTGCGTTTGCATTGGTTGTTGGTGTGATCGTTGGTACCTACAGTACGATCTTTATAGCAACACCGGTTCTGGCAGATTTTTCAGGGTCAATTACACCGAAATCCGTCAGCGCTTCAAGCTTTAAGCGCGCGACTGTTAAGAAGTAAAATTATCTCTATTGATATAGTAAGGGAGGATTGTTTCAGACAATCTTCCCTTTTTTTATTGAATCAAGCAAGGCAAATTATTGTCTTATGGAGAATTGCTATTTTGCAACAGTTCCACTGATGAGTTCGTTATAACCATGATGCGACAGCTATTTATCTACACCGGCATAATTGTACTTTTTGTAAGTGCCTGCACCTTTACCAGAAAGGTGCGCACGGGCATGCAGGCCTATGAAGTGAAACAATTTGCTGTTGCCACTCAACTTTTTGCTGAAGAATATGAAGCAAGCAGCTCCAAATCTGACCGCGCCATCATTGCGTTTTATGCAGGTGAGTCCTATTCCAGCATGAATGAACCGAAACCGGCCGCTGATTGGTATTTCAAAGCCCATGAGAATGGATACGGACCGGAAGCCCTGGAGCATTACGCCGATGCACTCAAAAGGCAGGAGAAGTATGCAGAAGCGATGCATGTGTATGAGGATTTACTTAAAACCTCGCCCGGGAGTGCAGGCTATCGTTCCAATATCAATTTGTGCCGCCAGGCCTATGAATGGAGCACCAGCAAGAATCAGGATTATGAAATAGCTCCAGTCGAGTTTAATAGTTCAGGTGCAGATTACTCCCCTGTGCCAATTGGACCGGGGCGCTTACTTTTTACCAGTGATTGGAAAGGGAATAATAGCGGTCAAAGTTATTTGTGGACGGGTAGAGCCTTTTCCAATATCTATGAATGCAATACACTTACCGGTGAGATTTCATTATTTAGTGATGTCATCAATTCCGACAAGAATGAAGGAACCGCCGTGATGGACCCTGAAGGGGGGATGATGGTTTTTACAAGATGTTATGTAAAGGATGATTATGATGCCTGGTGTAAACTGATGTACAGCTACTTGCGTGGCGGAATCTGGTCTACTCCAGAGCCATTTAAGTTTGTTCAGGAAAAAATAAACTACGGACAACCTGCCTTTGCCGCCAACGGGACTACTTTGTTTTTCTCTTCTGATGATCCAGCGGGTACAGGAGGACACGATATTTACATTTCTAAGTTTGACGAAAAGGAAGGGTGGTCGGATCCAATTAACCTGGGCACAGCAATCAATACCGCTGGCAATGAACAATACCCAACGGTTTTTATGGATACCTTGTATTTCTCTTCCGATCGGCTTGCAGGGCTTGGCGGCCTGGATATCTTTAAGACCTATATTGGTGCTGATGGTAATTGGGTCTCCCCAATTAATTTGAGAGCACCAATCAATAGTGGGGGGGATGATTTCGGTTTTGCCGTTGATACTTTCTCCTATCTTGAAGAAGGCACGATAATGCAAGGCTATTTTACTTCCTCCAGAGAAGGTGATGCAGGCGGTGATGATATTTATTCATTTGCGATAAAAGGTAAACGATTTGATAGTGCCATTGCCGAAAACCCTGAAGTGGAAGTAGCGGTAGAGGAACGGATCGATTATCAACTCTTTCTCATTCTCAAAGTGACGGAGCCTACGTTTAAAATCAAGGATGATCCGAACAGTCCACGCATTGGCGTAAGGGCGTTGCCGAATGGTCCCATTGTCGTTGCAGATGGGCTCACGGATCAGCGGTTTGTCACGGATGATCTTGGTCAGTTTTTAATACGATTGGATTGGGGAAAAGAATACACGTTTACAGCGAAGTATAGAGATCATTTATCCGTAAAATATACAATCAATACAGCCGAAATACCAAAGGATAAAAATAAGCCGCAAAAGACCATCAACAAAAGCTTAGAGCTTGACCCAATATTTAAAAATAAGGAAATCATCATTGAAAATATATTCTATGATTTTGATGAATGGGCGATTCGCGAAGATGCAAGACCTCCATTGGATCAACTTTCTGCTATTTTAAAAAATAATCCACAAATTAATATTCAGCTTTCTTCTTATACTGATTGCCGGGGTACAGAAGAATATAATCTCGAATTGTCACAAAAAAGAGCACAGGCAGCGATCGAATATTTAATGTCTACCGGAATACCCCCAAAGCGGTTAGTCGCCAAAGGATTTGGTAAATCCTTTCTCGTTGTAGAATGTGAATGTGATGATTGTACCGAAGCAGAGCATCAGGCCAATCGTTTGACGACATTCAAAATCATCAATTAAATTACAATATTGACCATTTTGCCGGGGATCACGATAGTCTTTTTAATGGTTTGTCCCTCCAGCCATTTTTGAATCTCCGGAAGCGCTTTTGCGCTGGTTTCTATTTGTTCTTTTGGCGTATCGACCGATAGTGTTATTTCACTTCTCTTTTTACCATTAATACAGACGGGATACACGGTTGATGTATTGACTAGCCATTTTTCATCGTGGGTAGGAAACGTCGATTTATGAATTGATTCGTCATGCCCTAATTTTTGCCAGATTTCTTCAGCAATGAAGGGGGCAAAAGGCGCCATCAGCTGAACCAATGGAGCAAGAATTTTATTGGCTTGCTCACCTGATTTGCGAAGTTCATTCACACATATCATAAATTGGCTGATCGCTGTATTGAATGAAAACCGTTCAATGTCTTCGTTCGTCTTTTTTATCGTAGCATGCAATACTTTATAGGAATCTTTATTCGGTTCTACATCATCGACGATCCATTCCTCCTGATCATTGTAATAAAGCGACCAGAATTTTCGAAGGAATTTATTAATGCCTTCGATTCCCATCATATCCCAGGGCTTGGATTGTTCTATAGGCCCTAAGAACATTTCATACATTCTAAAACAGTCCGCACCATACTTCTCGATAACATCATCGGGATTGACGACATTGTGATAACGCTTTGACATTTTTCCAACTTCGGATAGCGTTTCAATAAGGGCGCCTTCCTGATCGCCTAAAGTATGTAATGTTCCATCAGCACTTTCGAAGACCGCATCGGCATATTCATTACGCCATTCAATAAAAGATTTAATGCCCTCTGTGGTCAAATGAGAATTTGGTTGTCCGTAAGCAGAGACAAAATCAATATGCACTGGAATAGCGGAATACGCATCCTGTGACAGACCTTTTGATTTGATGAGATCAGCACTGATGAAATGCACTTTGCCTTCATGTCTTTTCTTAAGTAGAATAAGGCTCTCCACAACTCCCTGGATCATACCCTGATTGACCAGTTTTTTGAAAGGCTCTTGCGTCGGAACATAGTCCAGATCGTAAAGAAACTTATGCCAAAAACGTGAATACATCAGATGGCCTACAGCATGTTCCACACCACCAACATAAAGGTCCACATCCTGCCAATAGTTTATGGCCTTTTTGGAAACAAACTCCCCGGTATTATTCGGATCCATATACCTTAAGAAGTACCATGAAGAACCCGCATAGCCAGGCATGGTATCCGTCTCTAAAAACTTGTTAGCAGAAGGCCTCGCCCAGGCGTCCAACCGGGCTAGTGGAGATCGTCCATCAGGGGATGGTTTGAAATCATCCAGATCAGGCAATTCATGCGGTAATGATGAAATGTCCATTTCGTGCACAAGCCCGTCCGCATCATAAAATATTGGAAAAGGTTCACCCCAATAACGTTGTCGGCTAAAGTTAGCATCACGGAGTTTATAGGCGATTTGTTTTGTTCCTAAATTGTTTTTGTCTAGATACGTCAACATATGTTGAATGGCTTTTTCCACCGTCATGCCATCCAAAAAAGAAGAGTTAATTAAGGTGCCTTCTTTGTCTTCTATTCCAGCTCCTTCGAGACCAGAGCGGTCAATTACCTCCACTACTTCGAGTTGATGATGGGTCGCAAAAGCGAGATCTCGCTCATCACCACTTGGCACTGCCATAATTGCCCCTGTACCATAATCACTCAAAACGTAATCGGCAATCCAGATCGGAATTTTCGTATTCGTAATCGGGTGTAAAGCATAGGCTCCTGTCCACGCACCATCCAGGTTTTTTTCACCACCGGATTTGTTGTCCGCAACCCTGGATTTTGACCTTTCTGAATAAGCTTCTATAAAATCTTTTTGAGCGGATGAGCTTATGGATTTAACGAGTTCATGATCTTTCGCAAGCACCAGAAATGTGCTGCCAAAAATCGTGTCCGGTCGTGTGGTAAATACTTTAATGACCTTGTCACTATCCACTTTAAAGTCAATAAAAGCGCCCTCCGATCTTCCTATCCAGTTTCGTTGAATCGCTTTCAAGCTTTCACTCCATTGAATATTATCCATTCCATTGAGTAAACGCTCGGCATAAGCGGTAACCCGCAGGGCCCACTGCATCATCTCTTTTTGTACCACTGGGTGACCCCCACGTTCACTTACACCGTCTTTGACTTCATCATTGGCGAGTACGGTGCCCAGTGCCTCACACCAATTCACAAAGCCTGTTTTTCGATAGGCTAATCTGTAATTCATCAGCATGCTTTCTTTCTCAGCTGGGGTCATCTTCTGCCAATCACTGGCAGTAAACGCGGGATGAGAGGAGCTGGCCGCGTTAATACCCGTACTGCCGGATTTGCGGAAGTGCTCGATCAATGTCGAAATAGGCTGAGCCTTATCCGCAGTATTATCGTAATAGTGCTGAAAAAGATTTAGGAATATCCACTGTGTCCATCGATAGTAAGCAGGATCATCCGTTCTGACCTGTCGGCTCCAGTCAAATGAAAAGCCAATGTTGTCAAGTTGTGCACGGTATCTTTTGATATTATCCGAGGTGCTTTTGGCTGGATGTACACCGGTGTCAAGTGCATATTGTTCTGCAGGTAACCCAAAAGCATCATATCCCATTGGGTGAAGGACATTAAAACCGGTCATCCGCTTATGCCTTGCATATATATCACTGGCGACATAGCCGAGTGGATGCCCTACGTGCAGTCCGGCGCCTGATGGATAGGGAAACATATCAAGGACGTAATACTTTGGCAGTGTAGAATCTTCCACCACCTTATATAATTCTGTCTCCGCCCAGATTTTCTTCCATTTGCTCTCTATCGCACTATAATCTAGTTTCATATACCTGTTTTGCCTTGATTTGGAGGGCAAAAATAGGCAGAACTATAGGATTCACATACTTTAAGCAGGAAGAGTCTTAATTCCTTTATTTGAGGTAATTTTATTGCATGGTTAGTTAAATGATCAGTATTAGTGGATTAAAGTCCAAAATTTGAAGTTTTATTATGAGGAAAATCTTATTTACCATTATTCTTTTGCTGGCGGCCTATGTAGGATACATGTATTATTTTGGAAAAGGGGATGATAAGGCAAAAGCCGAAATTATCGTGCAGGAGTCTAAAGACCTTGGTGTCGCTGTAGCCGACTTTTTAGGTCGACAGAAAGAGAAGTACGATGAAGGTGAATTTGACGAATTGATTGATAAAGTGAGCGCAATGCTCGGTAAATTGAAGTCAGGTTCTGAAGATAACCAGGATGAAGTTCAGGACAACCTTAGGAATTTGCAAAAGGAGTTAAAGCAAATTGATCCGGAGAAACTCAATGCGGAAAATCGAAAAGCCCTTGAAAAAGTGCTCATTAAGGTGGAGGAGAAATTAAAATAATACCTCTAAGAAGCCTTTCATATATATTATTTGGCGCCGAATAATCTTGATAACTCCGTAATTCTATGTGCCATTTCTAATTCCATTCCCTAGCTACAAGAAGGAAGGTTTATATTTGCCCCCGATGGCCACTGGGAGAATTATCCTTTCTGAACAAAAGATGAACCTTGTACTCGACAGGTTGACGCATCAACTGATCGAACATCACGGTGATTTCAGTAACTCCTGTATCATCGGTATCCAGCCCAGGGGTACAGCACTTTCCGATAGATTATATGCCCGATTAAAGAAGATCAGCAAGCTAAAGGACATTCCTTATGGCCTTTTAGACGTGACTTTTCACCGGGATGACTTCCGAACCAGAATGGAGCCCATCAAAGCCAATGAAATGAAAATGGACTTTCTTGTGGAGGGGAAGAAAGTTGTTTTGGTCGATGATGTCCTTTATACCGGGAGAACGATCCAGGCTGCTATTTCTGCTCTTCAACATTTTGGACGTCCGGAGAAAATTGAATTGTTGGCACTCATTGATCGGCGCTTTAATCGCGACCTGCCCATTCAGTCAGATTACACGGGAATAGTCGTGGATGCTGTTGATCAGGCCTATGTCAAAGTGGAATGGATGGACGGGGGCGTAGGTAAGGTTAGAATTTATTCCAGTAAAGAAGATGTAAAATAACCACATGGCTAACCAGCAACTGAGTACGAAACATCTCCTTGGGATCAAGTATATCACACCAAATGATATTGATCTTATTTTCGAGACAGCCGATCAGTTTAAAGAAGTCATCAATCGCCCCATCAAAAAAGTTCCTTCTCTTCGGGATGTGACGATTGCCAATTTGTTTTTCGAAAACTCCACGCGCACAAGGATTTCCTTTGAATTAGCGGAACGACGTTTAAGTGCTGATACGATCAACTTCAGTGCGAGTTCATCCTCCGTCAGCAAAGGAGAGAGTTTATTGGATACCGTCAATAATATTCTTTCCATGAAGGTAGATATGGTTGTGATGCGCCATCCGGCGCCAGGCGCGCACATGTACCTTTCTCAGCGGATCGGTGCCAGTATTATAAATGCAGGGGATGGGACACATGAACATCCCACACAGGCTTTACTGGATGCCTTTTCTATACGCGAACGTCTTGGGGGTGTGGCAGGTAAAAAAGTGGTGATCATTGGCGATATCAAACACAGCCGGGTCGCGCTGAGTAATATATACTGTCTGCTTAAACTCGGTGCAGAAGTAAAGCTATGTGGTCCTCCCACGCTTATCCCAAAGCATATTGAAAGTTTAGGTGTAACGGTCGAATACAATCTTAAAAAAGCACTGGCATGGTGTGATGTTGCCAATGTCCTAAGGATTCAATTGGAACGGCAGAAAACAAAGTATTTTCCAAGTCTCCGGGAGTATTCATTGTATTATGGTCTGAACCGGGAGATTTTAAACGCGCTGCCCAAACCAATCACCATTCTTCATCCGGGGCCGATCAATAGAGGCGTCGAAATCACCAGTGATTTGGCAGATTCTGAGCATTCCATAATACTCCAGCAGGTGGAGAATGGTGTAGCTATTAGAATGGCTGCTTTGTACCTACTGGCTGATAAACGGGATTAATGCGTTATTCATAACTGTTCTTAATACAGTGCTGAAGCTTAAAACAAGACCCTGGATTGGGCTTGTATCGCTGCTTTTGCTGCCCAATACCTTCATAATCAGTCAATAAGATTATAATTTTAGGTATAAACAAAATTTTCTTTGGATCGAAATTTGTATACTTGTTAATGAATATTCATTGGTAACAATGATTATTTTGCATAGCATACAAAAATCCATGATGAAGTCTCATCTCCTGATCGTCTTATGGCTGCTGCCTTTTTTTGGCTTTGCGCAGGATATTCAGTTAGGAAATGGAGGTAGTGGGGCCGCGGCGATATTAGGAGAACCCTTCAGTATAAATGGGAATTTTGGTGTCAGCTTTAGATCCTATCGCGCCTGGAATATTGAAAACAGGCAATATCCTTACACCACCACACTTACCGCCAATGCCGTGATCAAAAGCTATGCTGTTACGATTCCATTTAACTTCGTATTGCATAATCTCGACGATGCTGATCGGCCATTTGATAAAGAATATTGGGACGGGTTTTTTACCAATCAACGCAATCGCCTGACCCGTTTTGGTGCAAGTCCTGAATATAAATGGATAAAAGTTCACCTCGGACATCGCTATATGAACTTTTCAGAATTTACGTTGGCCAATCACAATTTTCGTGGAGCAGGATTTGAGCTTTCACCACATAAGTGGCGGATTTCGGCGATGGTTGGCCGACTAGCCAAAGCAGAACCGGAAAGTATTTCATTAAATACGCAAAACGTCCAGCGGTTTACCCGAACTGGATGGGGGTTTAAATTTGGCTATTGGGACAGTAATATCGACTTTGTAGAACTATCCTTGTTTTCTGCAAAAGATGATCCAAGGTCTTTAGCCTATCAAAGTGATTCCCCGTTCCTTGTCACGCCTCAGGAAAACCTGGCGATTGCGTTGAAAGCTAAAAAGTCACTGGGTAAATTCTTTACTTTTCAATTCGAAATAGCTAAAAGTGCTTTGACCAGAAATGGAGACGACCCTACCTTTGATAAAGGATTTGGACTTTACATC
>JBBKWA010000038.1:0-13167 GCA_037968695.1 Saprospiraceae bacterium | reverse complement strand
AAGAGAATAGAATTCTTTTTACGGGTTTAATCGTTGGCGCACTTATAGCGGGTGCATTGATGTTTTTCTTTATGCAGAAAAGGCTTGCACAAAAAGAAGTCGGCCTCCAGCGCGCTTATGCAATTCAGTATGCTACCTTGATTGATTCTGTCCGGCAGTCAGGACTTGTCAATCTTATGAGTTCCCTCCTGGAAAAAGTGGAAAATGAATTGGATCAAAACCCTGACCGTACGCTTAGCGATGGCACCATATTGCAGTTGACTGGCTTGAGTGATGGGTTTAAGCCCTATGCCATGCTTATGGAAAGTGGCCTTTCTGAATCACATTTGAGCCCTGAGAGGGGACATCTTCTTGTGATGTTACTTGGCATGGAAATAGATTCTGGTTCACTTAGCAAGGTGTTGTCTCGGGTTACGTTCGCACATGCAGATTTAAAAGGCGTTGATTTGCCTGGTGCACAACTTGCTGGTGCGAACCTGGCTTATGCCAATTTTAAAGACGCCAAATTGATGAGTGTGAATTTAGCTGGGGCAAATTTACGATCAACCAATCTATGGGGGGCTCAACTACAACACGCGATCTTATCTGCGGCAGACGGAACAAGAGCAGATTTAAGTTGGGCGGATTTGCGTGAAGCTAACCTGATCTCAATAATGCTAAGTGGTGCGAACCTTACATCTACTGATTTTACACAAGCGAATCTCAGCAATGCCACTATACATTGGGCAAAACTGAATAGCACTTTTTTCAATAATGCTAATTTGAATGGTGCTGATTTATTAGGCTCTTTTCTAGAAAAAACACAGTTTGTTGAATCAAACCTCAACAAAGCAAACTTCGTAAAGACGGTAATTACAGAAGCTAACTTATCCGGAGCTTTACTAGACAGTGCTTCAGTACAGGATGAGTGCTGGCTAAGCAGACTGAACGATTTTTCGGTGAAAGGGGCAGATGAAATACTGAAAAAATACTTTGTCGATATAGACACAACTAATAATCAAACGAAGTATCTGATTAAACCACTTTAACCTGGATTCTGACAGTCCATATTTAGCTTGATACGATCAAAATAATATTGAATATATTCCGAAACACCCGCTTTCGTTAGATTAATCTTATTCGCAAAGCGAACGACCATATCATCTGATTCTTTAAATGGATTGAACCCAATAGCAAATGCAAAACTGCAATGTCTTTGAATATCATTGAGCACTGCCGTTAAAAGCGATGGTGTCCATAAGGTCTTGGTATTGATTTCATATTTTTTTTTAATTCGCTTCCCTAGCTTTTGTCCCCATTCATTGTTTATCATATCCACATAGTTGTCCACTGGCCCCTTTTCTAAATCCTTTAACTGGTCTTCCGTAAAAATCCCTGTGATTAGTTCCGGCATAGTGTACCTTTCGTGAACATCAGCAACAAATTCCGCTAATCTTTCAGAAAAAGCCGCAGTCATTATCGCCTGAGCAACAATATGATTGAACGAATTAAGATATCCTTTCTCAGAAAGATCCTTTTCAGAAAGAACATTTTTATAGTCCGTTTTAATGTTTTTTACCATTTGCTCGGCAAGATCATAAAACGCGATATCCCCTTCACCAAACATCTCATATCGCCTTCTTCCCAATAGTTCTATGCTGACAAGGTCTTTTCTATTGATTACTGCAAAAGGAGTTTTTATTGCCAAAAGGCCACGATCTAAAATACCGCCATCCCTTGCTTGATTAAAGTCACCTTCGTCTACACCAGAAGACAAAATACTGATCACTTGTTCTCTACCGCTTTGATGCCTTAGGCGCACTTCTGCTTTGCCAAACATCCCTTTTAGTATCCCTGAAGAGCCAGTGATATATTCAATACTAATGACTTCTTTTAGTTCTTCCAAACTTGTAAACTGTGTTAACAACAATCCACCAATTGATCCTTCCGCTGAAGGATTTGTGGGTTGATTTTCAACTTGCTCGCTCGTTACACGCTCTTTCTTGTCGACATTTTTACTTTCCGCCTGTTTACAGGACACGGGCATGATATGGATAATCAAAAGAAAAATAAATAGACGGAAAAATTTCATCAATAAGGGTTACTTTTTTATTACAGCGTCCTTGTCTTCAATGTTGGTATGATGCGTATCGTGTAACACAATAGGTGTCTTTTTGCTATCTCCAACAACCATTATTGATTCCATTTCAAGATGATAAACATCATCGAAAACAAAGGCTGGCCGATAGTCCGGTGCTTCAATGCTCAATTTAATATTACGCATACTTAGACCATCCACATGCCGCACATAAAAACCCCATGCCGGAAGTTCGCCAAACATGGAAAACTCCGGGTAGGCTGAAGCTTTTTCAGGCACTTCATCTAATCTTGATAGTGGACTGTTCGCCAATCCATTATTTCCTCTACCGGGATATTTAATCTCTATATTCTCCAAAAGAACATTCTCAATATTATGACCGGGAAGTCCTGTGATAGAGGCAGGAAAAGTATTGTGAAAAAATGGTAACGCGGGTCCTCGAATTTCGTAATCATAATCTGGGCGCTCAAATGCAACTTCAATTTTGAAGTTTCGCAAAACGACGTTTCTCAAGATCCCTACCGCACCAACTTTGTTTCTCTTACCCAACCGGATGAAAATGGCGTTACCTGTATTGGTGGCTATTACATTTTCAATCAAAACATTTTCAAGTATTCCTCCATCGACACATTCAAGAGCAACCGCAGAGCGAAAAGTATCGTAGATCTTGATGTTTTCAATCTTGACATTCCTGAATCCTCCATGCGAAACGGTCCCAAATTTTATTGCACTGGCGCTTGATCGAACCGTACAATTAGCAATATAAATGCTATCGCATATGTACTCCTTAGAATGAGATTTTAAACATATCCCATCATCTGCCGCATTGACAAAGCAATTTGTAATACGAACATTCCGACAGTCTGAAATATCAATGCCATCATTGTTCCAATACGCATCGCTGATGGTGCTTACACTATCGATAAGGATGTTTTCACATTTATCATATGTCGCTACCCAGCATGCTGCATTTTTTAACCTTACGTTTTTAACGATGATATTCCTGACATTGACAAACTCAATCAATTGTGGACGTAAATAATATTTTGGGCGCATTTCGACGAAATTGTAGTTTGCACTATCTATTTGGCCGGCATAAAACAAGCTGTCAATGTGCAAGGCAAGTGCACGACCCTGTCCATCGATCTCCCCACTACCCGTAATCGATATATTGGTTTGACCTTCTGCCATGACCAACGCCTTCCACCTGCTCAGTTTGATGTAGTGCGCTGGATCCGTGCTTCCCAATAAAACTGCATCTTTTGATAAATGCAATTCGACCCCTGTTTTTAAAATAATGCTACCGGAAAGAAAACGGCCAGTCGGTATAATCACCCGTCCTCCTCCTTGTCCATTTGCATCATCTATTGCCGACTGGAGCTGTTCTGTACACAACGTAGTACCGTCCGAAATAGCTCCATAATCCAGAATATTAAAGTCCTGCGCTTGTAGCTCCGCCACAGAAAGAAAAAGAAAAACTGCAAATAGTAAAGCGCGCATTATATCTCGTGTCTAATTTCTAATCAAAAATACATTCTTTGTTTCTCACGCGGACGAATTTCCGGATCCTTTGGTGTAAACGAAATGTCTAAATATTCTACTTTCCCTTTAGGAGATATTTTTATCATCACCGATTGGTATGGTTTAAAAGCAATGTTTTCTTTTATTTCAATACCATTAATGATAAACATTAGCTCATGATAGTCGGTTTTATCCATAAAGGATTGTCCTCCATATACCGGATAGCTTAGATTTTTTGATGGCCATTGCGCCAGAAAAATATAATGTGTTCCATCTCCTTCCACTCTGCACCAAAATTCAGGTATGCTGTCGCCGCTTATTAGTGGAGGGTGTTCTAATGTTTTCTCAAGACGCTCTGAAACATTTGGTAAAGCAATTAATGCATCGAGCATCCCTTGATAATCTTGTGACTTCTCCTTTCCTGGCTGTTTAACGCTTCTTTTTAAACAAACAGGCAACCCTTTCCCGGCCAACTCAAGTATTCGTATTAAAGCCCTTCTATCCATGTACTCAACGTCTATATATAACATAGAAAACTGTGCATCGCCGACGACCAGCTTTTCGTTTTCATAAGATGCTTGTTCCAAAAAATGCCGGTTGATCCACAAGGGGTGATGCCCCTCCAGTGCTGCAGGTGGAAAGATATACCGCATCTCATATTCTCCCCACACCCATACACGTTGCCGCTCAGGGGGATAGGCCCCTTTCATTACCCCATCTTCATAAGGAATATACATGGCTACATCCGAGTATGTTTTTCCTTTAAGCATTATCCCAGATACCTTTTCTATATAGGCATTAAATGCCGGTAACTCTGGCGACAAACTTCCACCCGGGCCAAAATAAGTGGTGGCAAAAAAATCAATGGTGTCAGATCCTTTTGGATTATAAGGCATGCCATGATAAATGTGTTGGTTAACGCCTTCTGCAAACAAAGCATCCGCAACCATCTTTAGATCCGCTGTTTGTTCTTGCCGCAGATAAGTGGCAGGAAATCCATACATACATGTAAAGGTCTCACAGGACACCATCCTTTTTGATGCTAAACAAGCCGAAGAGCTAACGATCAACGAATAGTTTGGATTATTGAGCATCGCTTCCGTTTCAGGAATGTCCACCATGGCATAAGTCGTCATAACATCTGTTGGGGCTGCAAGGCACTGTACGCGTGACCAGGCACCCATTGCTTTGCACTTATTTACGTAGGGTTTATAAAATCCATTCGTCACATATTCATCCAGTAAAAGCATATAGTCATATCGAACATCCGGAAAGGAGTCGATGCCCTGATCCATAAACGGAATGATATCGTACCCAAATTTTTCCTTAAACTTTTTTTCAAAACCCGGTGTCCAGATCTTATTTGTTGCGTTTAATTTAATTTCCCAGGAATCGGTAAACAGGGCAGACTTAGTGCCTTTAAGGGCCTCTTTTAATGCCTCGCTGACAGGTGTGGCAAACTGGTTAAAAGCATTGCTGTCGAGATGATTGATCACCCATTGTGTGTCCGGGTAGGTCCATGCAAATGTTAATAGCTGCTGGAATGAAGTATCCCCATAGATTTTAGTGGTATGCGCCCGGCTGATATTACTTCCGGCCACCGGCCATGCGCTACCAAACGAAAAATCACATGCCAGGCCAATGGAATCTGCATACTGTTTAGTATAGGCTACCAGGGCAGACCATTCCGGGCTGAGCCATTTCTGAGCCGTAGTATCTTTTGGGTAATGCCGATTATAGTTTCGGGCATACATGCTTTCATAACGGTAAAGGGGATAGACCCAGGCTATTTCAACTCCACCGAAATTATTTTCCTTAGCCCAATCCAATTGTGATTGGATATCCTCTTTCTTGATCTCTGTTGCAAACCACCACCATCTTGTGCATGGCTTGGATGTAGGATAAAAACTGATCTCTTTCGATATCACTGCCTCTTGAGAAGTATCTGTACAACCAAAATTAATAACCAATACCAATATGCCAACAAGTAAAAAGTACAGCGTAGTTTTCATTGGTCGAAAGGTAAGCAATTCAGCGATTTGTAGAAATGAAACAGGGTAAATCAATAATTAACTCGATGAAAATAGCAGTAACACATGTTGGTGATCAAGGCAAATTTGTTGGTAAGTGATTCGCTCTATTGTTTTTAATTAAACGTTTTTTCCATAAAGCGAATCCGGCAGAATGATTTTAAGAAATAATTTTTCACGATCAATTTAAAAAAGATTTATCGAATTATTCCACTTGGGCATCGAATTGAAGAAACAGAAAAGCCTATAAAATCAATACCTATTGCCTCATATGGATACGCTCATTGGGTAGTGTGTTTATTTAAAATCTGAAGGAAATACAAACGGATCAAAAGCCCAAAGATAAGGCAAGAGGAAGTAGACAATCAACGTAAGCACGATGATTGAAAATATATTCATCCAGACACCGGCCTTGACCATATCGAGTATTTTTAAATAGCCGGAACCAAAAACAACAGCATTTGGGGGCGTAGCCACCGGCAACATAAACGCACAGGAAGCCGCCACAGTCGCTCCGACCATGAGCATGTATGGATGAACACCAATGGCCAATGATAAAGGTGCCAAAACAGGCAGTAGCATGGCCGTTGTCGCCAGATTGGATGTCACCTCCGTTAAAAAATTCACCATCGTTGCCAGAATCAAGAGTAGCACTAACAGGGAAACGCCTTCGAGTAATGTCAGTTGGTCCCCAATCCATGCGGCTAAACCGCTTGTCGTAAATCCTTCTGCTAACGCAAGACCACCACCAAAAAGAAGCAGCACACCCCAGGGAAGTTTAACAGCTTCTTTCCAATTAATTAGGGCTCTTCTTTTGCCTTTAGCCGCAGGAATAATAAACAACGCTACGCCGGTGATCATGGCAATGATTGTATCGTCAACTGCAGGAAAAAACTTATTGATAAAAAAGGATCGTGTGATCCATGCTGTGGCGGTACCAAGAAATACAATCAATAAGATTTTTTCTTCGTAGCTCATTTTTCCAATCTGTATAATCTGATTTTTGATTTCCGCTCTGCCTCCTGGAAATTCTTTCTGCTGAAACTCGAAAGCATAATTTGTCAAATACCACCAACAGACAAATAATAAAACAATGGAAATCGGTAATCCAACAACAATCCATTTTGAAAAAGTAATCTCGATACCGTATAACTCTTGCACCATTCCGGCCAGAATGAGGTTAGGGGGTGTACCAATGAGTGTTGCGATTCCGCCAATGGATGCGCTGTAGGCAATAGCAAGCATTAAAGACTTGCCAAAGATTTTATTTTCATTTTCGATGGTTTGAGGATTATTTCTTAACTGAGAAACAATCGCCATACCCACGGGCAACATCATCACAGCAGTAGCTGTATTGGTAATCCACATAGACAAAAAGGCGGTAGCAACCATAAAGCCAAGAATGATACTTTTAACATTGGTTCCAATAATGTTTATAATGTTTAAGGCTATTCGCTTATGAAGATTCCATCGCTCTATAGCAATGGCCAGAACAAAGCCTCCAATGTATAGGAATATGTATCGATGCCCAAAGGAAGCTGTGGTTTCCTCAATAGATAAGGCGCCTGTCAACGGAAACAATATCACCGGTAACAATGATGTCATCGCAATGGGAACCGATTCCAGGATCCACCAAACAGCAATCCATAACGTGCTCGCCAGCACTGCATTTGCAGCATCGCTCAAACCCGGAGGATGATAAAAAAACAACACCCCGAAAAACAAAAATGGTCCCAGGATTAAACCTATTATTCTTTTATTCATTCTTCCTTCATCGTTTTGCCATGAAACCGTAATCTTTTTTAAAAATACTACTCTTTATCTTGCGACCCGTCACTAATGAATATAAATATAGTTCGAAGTTAGGTGACGACTGACGGCAGTTTATTATTGTGGTATCTTGCTGATCAGTTTTCACATTAAAAGGGCATGTCCAAATTACCTCGCTCGAACAAATTTTTTGACGTCTCCGATTATGGCAGACCGATAGCCATTGTCATCGCCAATGCACTCAAAAGCACCAGGGCGACACCAATTCACTTAACAATTTCATTCATCGGTGCTGGACTGCTTGCCGTAGCCTGTATGGTATACGGATTCCACTTGGCTGCTGCATTCTTTCTAATCCTAAAATCGGTGCTGGACGCTGCTGATGGCGAATTGGCTCGTGTAAAGCAAACCCCTTCCTACATAGGGCGGTATTTTGACTCTGTTTCAGATTTCTTGTTAAACGCAATTTTTTTTCTTGCCATCGGGTACCTTACGGATTCCTCTATTTTGCTATGTGTCTTTTCATTTCTGGGTCTGCAGTTACAGGGCACCTTATACAATTATTACTATGTCATCATGAGAAACAAACTCGATGGCGATACAACAAGTCGGGTCATTGAAACCCATCCTCCCAAAGCATTTCCTAAGGAAAGTCAAAAAACAGTGAATTTGTTTTTCTGGCTTTATACTCTGCTTTATGGCGCCTTTGACCGTGCGATTTTTCTATTAGATCCAAATGCCTTAAAAGACAAGATCGTGCCTAAGTGGTTTATGACAGCTGTATCCTTTTTTGGACTTGGCACCCAATTATTGATTATTTCTTTTATGCTGGTTTTTGGCCAAATCCATTACATCCTTCCCTTTTTTATTTACTATTCATCTTTTATTGTTTTATTTATAGCTATACGTCGCTCACTTTAAATGTGGGCTGGTCCTTAACCAAAAAAATATTGTGTCGTGAACAACATTAAAAAAATAATATTCCCTCTCTTTTCGCTATTTCTACTCTATGTCTCCTTTGGATTAGTGAAGCAGCTATACTACTCGGAACCCATCGACTATACTTTTTTTGAGTCGTTTCTTATTGCCTTTATGCTCACTCTCTTTATAACCGGTGTATTTGCTTTTCCAGGATTTGCCTTTTCAACAAGCAGCCTGATGCCAACGCGCTATTATCAGGCCAAGAATCCAGTTTTACTCAATCGTACATATACCTTTTTGGGTGTTAGCACTTTCAAATCTATTCTTGTCTTACTTTTTTGGGGCCGGAAGAACAATCGCAAGCGCTACTACAATGGCACGCGTGAGGGATTGCAAAATTTTCTTTACCAAACAAAGCAATCTGAATTTGGCCATTTGGTTCCGCTCATTATCACGGTTATCCTTTCCATTTATCTCTTGTTTAAGGGATATGTCTTACTTGTAATAATGATAACGATGATCAACATACTTGGCAACCTGTATCCTATTATTCTACAACGACATCATCGAATCAAGATCTATCAATTGGCTGAAAAACTGAAGGCGTAGTTTAGGATTACTTTTTCACTATAGAATTCTTCTTTCATGAGTTGGATAAAAATCATCGATTACAATAGTGCTGATCCTATTTTAAAAAAAACGTACGATCGCATTAAAGGGCCCAATAACAATGTGGACAATGTCCTTTTGGTCCACAGCCTCAGGCCACATACACTGGTCGGCCATATGACTTTGTATAAAAACGTATTGCATCATGCAAACAATAAACTTCCTAAATGGTACTTAGAAGCCATCGGCGTATACGTGAGTTTTTTAAACCAATGCGAATACTGTATCACACACCATTTAGCGGGATTCAAACGCCTCTATGAGAATACCCCTGAAGCTGAAATGTTTTTTGAAGCTGTCAAGAATGATCGGTTGGGTACTTTTTTCGATGATCGCTTTTTGAAGGGTTGTGTGTATGCTAAAAAGCTGACCTTGTATAACCAGGATATAACCCGTGCTGATTTTGTAAGCCTCCAGGATGCTGGTTTTACAGATGGTGAAATACTGGAAATCAATCAGGTCACCAGCTATTTTAATTATGTCAACAGAACCGTGAATGGGTTGGGTGTTGATATCGAAGGCGATGTTCCCGGCCTTTCTCCTAACAATAGCGATGATCCAAATAGTTGGAACCATGACTAAAAGCAAAACAATTCTGATCAACGGGTATGAGCACATCTCCTTTCAGCAGGAAGCATGCTTAACCGAAGAAGAAGTACTAAATAAAAGCAAGGCGTATTATCATTGGTTGGATGGCCGTCGATCAATTAGAATGTTCGCGGAAAAACCTGTTCCAAGGACCGTCATTGAAAACTTAATTCGCACCGCCGCTACAGCCCCTTCAGGAGCACACAAGCAGCCATGGACTTTTTGTGCCATTTCAAATCCCGAACTAAAAACACGAATTAGGGTTGCTGCTGAAGCAGAAGAGAAAGAAAGCTATACCCATCGCATGAGTGATCGATGGAAAAAAGATCTTGAACCTCTTGGGACAGATCGCCATAAACCCTTTTTGGAAACCGCCCCCTGGTTGATAGTCGCTTTTAAGAAGGTTTATGAGGTGGATACGGAAGGGGTCCAACACAATAATTACTATGTAAACGAGTCAGTGGGTATTGCCTGCGGTTTTTTAATAGCTGCTATACACAACGCCGGATTGGTTACATTAACCCATACGCCTAGTCCGATGAACTTCCTTGCTACCCTGCTGCATCGACCGGCTTATGAAAAGGCCTATATTCTCTTTCCTGTTGGTTTTCCTGCCGAGGAGGTTTATGTTCCAAATATACAAAGGAAGGCGCCCGAGGAGATCAGTTGCTTTTTTGAGTAACCCTACGATGCGGTTAAATAAAACTTAATTGTGTTGATATTCAGTGTTTTAGTTGCGAGTATTACATCCTATCCGTACATTTATAAAAAAGAAGATCATGAAAAGCATCACCACATTGCTACTGTCCCTTTTGTTTGTGGTTTCTGTATTTGCTCAGGAACTTCAATATAGTGTGCGTGGGTCTTACACCGCAACCATAAAAAAGGAGCAGTTGAATAATGCAGAAACGATGCAAGATTTAAAAGCGACCTATCCCTCTTCCTGGATCACAAATTATGGGACCGTCTCCGTTAAGACGATTTCAAATGGCATCACGCTATTCTATCTAAGCCGGAATGATACACTCAGTGCAGAACAAAAAAAGCTACTTTCTTCAGCAGTTATTGGAACAGAAATTTTAATCGACATCAATCACTTTTATAGTAATTCTGTTACCGGTGTCCTGGAGCCTCGTGATGTGCATTTCTCTTTTACTGTAGTGCCTGAAGTGGAAGCTGAATACTATGGTGGTGAAGTAAAATTGAATGCTTTTTTGAAAGAGAAGGCAATTAATAATATTCCTGAAGCTCTTGCTCAGAAATTTGATCAAGCTGTTGTGATTTTTACGGTCAATGAAAAAGGTGACATCGCCAATGCCTATATAGAAAAATCTTCCGGTGACCCAAAGGTCGATAAGATGCTCCTTAGTGCTGTAAACAAAATGTCAAAGTGGAAGCCCGCTGAAGACGAAGAAGGCATAAAAGTGAGCCAACAATTTCAATTTACTGTAGGGTATCCGGGTTGCTAAGCATACCCAATCAAGCCATACTTGTACACTCAAATATGCTAATGATGGATAACCAGATCGTCCTTAATCATTAATGGCAAAATCAATTTATCGGGTTTACGTCATAGAGTTATCCAAAAAGATTTTTACCGAAAAATCAAAATTCAGGAATGCTAATCCACAATTTATTGGTGTGGTGGAATGCCTTTATGTTGGGATGTCAAGCAAGACTCCTGAAGAGCGTTTTACACAACACAAGACCGGGTACAGAAACAAAAAAGGACATAATATCTCCTCTGCTTTTGTTCAAAAATATGGGCGGTATCTTCGTCCGAGTCTTTATACGCATTTAGATCTCATGACAAAAACCGAAGCCCTTAAGGCGGAAGAAAAACTTGCTTTGGACTTGCGCCGGCAGGGTTATGCGGTTTGGTACAATTGATGAACTGGTTTCATTTCCATATTTTACACCATGTCTCTCCCTCACAAATCCAATGTAAAGCGAAAAACCTTTGATCTAAAAGGCTATAAAGCGCTGATTATTACAACAAGCCAAAAGACACTTGACAAGGTGGATATTGACTCCGGGGTTGTCCTTAAGAAAGGAAGGGCAACCGGTGTTTTCGCCTCTGAAATGACAGAGCCGTACTATGCTTTTCTCAATGCAAATATGGTGGTGGATATTGCGAGCATTCAGGGAGGAGCTATACCCATAGAACCGCTATCGCTAAAACCCTTTGTCCGTACGGCAGAAGATGTACGATTCTTAAACGATCCCATTTTTAAAGAGAAAACAGCACATTCAATTCCCTTGAAGGACATTGTTGTTTCTGATTATGATATCATCTTTCTCTCCGGGGGATGGGGGGCAGCATACGACTTTGCGCAATCAAAAGTACTGGCTGATAAAACAAGCACTGCTTATGCTTCCGGTAAAATCTTAGGGGCTGTTTGTCACGGCCCATTGGGATTGGTTAATGCCAAAAAGCCAGACGGTTCGCCGCTTGTTGAACATGTAAAGATCACGGGTGTAACCAACAAACAACTTAAGCAGTTAATGGTCCAGGGCACACCAAAGCATCCTGAAACTGAGTTGCGAAATGCTAATGCTAATTATCAGAGTAATAGTGGGCTTATTGATATGTTCAACAATCTTGTTGTTGTAGACAAAGAACATCGAATCGTTACGGGTCAAAATCAAAAAGCAGGCGTACAAACCGCTCAGGAGGTGATGCAATTACTGCTTGATAAAATAAAAAGCAATGCATCCTAGCTTATATAAAATTGATATACAATGCTTATCTTGTTGTTGAAGAACCTCCCATGTTCTGATTTCTTCCCTTTTATTTGTTCGTTGACATAAAGAAAGAAGAACTATAAAGGAATTTTTTTATTCACTAAAATTTCGCACCATGCCAAAGACCGTCTCACAACAAATTACTTTTAAAAACACGACCCCTAAAGATGTTTACAGCCTGTATATGAATGCTAAAAAACACGCTCAGGTGACGGGCGGACCAGCGGTGATCACCTCGAAAGTAGGCAGTGACTATTCTGCTCATGGAGGCTATATCCAGGGGAAAAATCTGGCGCTTGTAAAAGACAAGCTCATCGTGCAAACATGGCGGGCGCAGGGCTGGGATAAAAGTGATACAGATTCCATACTGACACTTTCGTTGGAACCCAAAGGGGAAAATGTAATACTTCATGTCGTTCACGCCAATCTTCCAACGAAACACGCTGACCACATTGACAAAGGTTGGCACGATCATTACTGGAAACCAATGAAACAGTTTTTGGCTGGTAAGCCTATTGCCCGGCCCAAGATGTAGGTGCTAATAAACACACAAAGAGTGTCTGTGGATCGCCTAAACAATTAATATTCTAAGACTATATGAGTAAGTACTTGGCTCAATAGAAGAAACAACGAGTTACCTTTAAGGCAACAAGTACTCTCCAAAATGACCGAAACAAGAAAATTATCCACCATCCTCTTTGCTGATATCGCCGGCTATACAGCACTTATGCAAGGCGATGAAAAGAAAGCGATGGGGCTCCTTAACACTTTTAAGGGGATTCTGGAAGACAAGGTCCCTTCCCATTTAGGAAGGATTGTACAGTACTTTGGCGATGGGTGTATATT
>JBBKWA010000037.1:0-2757 GCA_037968695.1 Saprospiraceae bacterium | reverse complement strand
TAACATAGTTGTAGCACATTGAAAGAAGAATGAGAATAAGAATATGAAACTTCTCGCGAATACTATCTATTTAGCATATCATGTTTACACCCTTGGTTATTACATAATTCATATTACTTCAGAAAAAAATGATTTTAACATAGCCTTCATCTTAAACCTCTTATTTGAATGTTTGATTTTATTTATGTTACTGTACTATATTAAAAGGAACATATTCTCTAAAAATAAACTTAATCCGAAAGAATTAATATTGATAGTCGTTTCTGAAATAATTATCGAGTTTACTTTAATCATATTCATATTTTCCACCTTTTCAAATTGGACAGGTATGGGAGGAGGACCCTAACCTGAAAATTTATCAATTACTAGCCACAGATAAAATATTAGCTACAAAGAAAAATTAGAAAAACTGGCTATGCATGAATCGTGAAATGAACATAATGAGGATGCTATTGAAACTTAAATTGTTAACATCTTGTCACAAGCGAAATCAATAGAAATAAAAATAAACGCGCTACAACAATGGCTACCCACCAGCAGGGTTTTAAACATAGAAAAAACAACCTAACTTTAAAGAAAAACTCCTAGGCACAGACTATCGGCAGCCATCCTGCCGTCGGGTAGCCCGGAACGTTACTGGTCATTAAGGCAAAACCAATGAAAACAAGAAAGAAGTCCGAATAAAATTATGGACTCTAAGCAAAACTTAATTTTCGCACTCAGCTTTATTGTCTTGACAGTAGTAGGCACCCTAACTCATGAAGTTGGGCATATTATTCCAGCAAAAATATTAGGTTATAAAACAACTCTTCATTATGGTTCTATGAACTGGGAACATAATTATACAGAATATACAAGTCAATTGCGCAAAAAATATGGCGAAGTTGCAAACGCTCCAGAATCTGAAATAGCCAAACTACAAGAACTCATAACAATACATAGAAAGGATGCTTTAATAATATTATTAGGTGGCCCGGTACAAACATTGTGCACTGGATTCTTGGGCTTATTTCTACTTTATAGACAAAGATCGTCACTTAAAAAAACACCATTTGGTCTATCAAATTGGATAGCTGTGTTCTTGGCCTTGTTTTGGTCAAGACAAGTATTCAATCTTATAGTCAGATTTACAAAACATATTCTTAATAGCAAGAATAGCATGTTCGGAGGAGATGAAGCCAATATTTCCAAACTGCTAAACCTGCCTACCGGAACAATCGGAATAGGAACGGGAATAGTAGGAGCTTTGATTTGTGCCATAGTGGTTTTCAAGGTCGTCCCTGTTGAATATCGGCTTAGATTTGTCTTGTCTGGAATCATTGGTTCTGTTATTGGATATTTAATGTGGTTCGAATTGATTGGACCAATATTACTACCTTAACAATGGAAAACAATACGACCAGTAACAATGTACATGACGATCATGACGGCTAATAGCCGCAACGACGCATGTACTTGAACGTTATGTCCAAGCCTTGAGGAAGATTTATTCTCTTTTCGCCGGTAAATAAAAAAATAAAAATGGCTTAACGTAATTCGCGGAACCTGCTGTACTAGCCTACCCTCGAAGATTGTCGACGCTAATCCTAAACTTCCAAAAGAAAAGAAAGCCAAACGGAACTTACTCTAGCCGGCTTCAAAACATGCTTAGTGTGACTTGGGTGATCTTCCAGCTGAGAATGATCTTTCTGATCAGGCCAGTACATAACATGACACACTCGTCATTATTCAGTTTCAATAATTAAGAATTGTTGTAAATTTAGTTATCCGGGTGACCGTCTGGCAGATAGTTGAGACGACGAGTGTCCCTGAACGTTGTGTGCAATAAACTAAAATGAAATGCTAAGATTAATCTTCTTCCTTATTGGGTTATCTTCTACTTCAGTTTTGCAAGCACAGAATTGGTTCCCTACAGGAGCTTCCTGGTACTATAACCAGATAGTCGGAGACCAAGGGGAAGCATACAGTTTCTTTGAAGTAATTGGTGATACAATTATTCAAGGAAAGGCTTGCAAAGAAATAAACGGTGGTTGCTCCTGCGGAATTCCTGGTGTAGGAAGCTTTATATATGAGGAGGAGGATAAAGTATTTGCATACAACAATGAAGCAGACACATTTAGATTATTATATGATTTTAACCTCTTGCCTGGTGATACATTAATTTTCAAAGGGGATCCTTTAGGAGCTGGAGATGGCCTTTTTCTTATTGACTCAATCACATTTTTTCAAGTCGATGTACTAAATTTAAGAGTTCAACATATATCGGAGCTTCCTCCATACTTTGTTACTTTGGGCGGCAATCAGATTATCGAGAGAATCGGATCAAACGGCTGTTTATTTCCTCAAGATGGAGTTTGTGATCCATTAACTGGTGGTTTAAGATGCTATGAAGATTCGGAAACAGGCTTAATAAACTTTCAGAATCCTGAAAGGCCATGTGATTATATTTCAACAGGTACAACAGAGATCTTGGATGAACCATATATGAATGTCTATCCAAACCCTACTACTAGTGCTTTCCATATCGACTCAAAACAAACTATTGAGAAAATTGAATTATTCAATAGCCTATCAATTCTGAGTTATCAGAATTTAAGTGTTAGCAATGATCACATTGAAGTGGATGTGGGATTCTTACCGCCGGGATTCTATTTCCTGAAAGCAACAACTAGCGACAACAACTTTATAGTAAAACCTGTCATCATCCAATGATAAAAGCATTTCTGAATAATTCAAAACTGCACACAACAAAACCTA
>JBBKWA010000036.1:0-6176 GCA_037968695.1 Saprospiraceae bacterium | reverse complement strand
TATGTCACAGAAGCGATCTTTAGAGACATCATTGCATCAGGTATTCTTCCGGAAGGAAGTGTTCAGCTGTTAGTTGGATCAGCGCATGGCATTTTAGACCATGTCCAATCCCAGGATGTGGTCACATTTACCGGATCTGCATCCACAGGACAGATGCTCAAAGGGCACCCAAAGATTATTTCTGAAGCAGTTCCTTTTAATCTCGAAGCCGACTCACTCAACTGCAGTGTACTTGGTGAAGATGCAGTACCAGGAACACCTGAATTTGATTTGTTTATCAAAGAAGTCCGCAAAGAAATGACGCTGAAGTGTGGTCAGCGTTGTACCGGTATACGCAGAGCGATAGTGCCTGCTCACCTTCTTGAAGATGTGCAACTTGCGCTGAGCAAAGCCCTTTCGCAAACCACTATTGGCGATCCACAAGTGGAAGGTGTTCGCATGGGTGCGCTTGCCGGAAAATCACAGGTCGAAGAGGTCAGAAGCCAAATCGAAAAACTACTGAAGGAATCTTCCATGGTTTATGGCGATATGAATAAGGTTGACCTGGTAGGTGCTGAAGCGGATAAAGGTGCTTTCCTCTCACCAATGCTTCTCGTCAATGAAAATCCACTTAGTTCAACCATCGTGCATGAGGTTGAAGCCTTTGGCCCGGTATGTACTTTGATGCCTTATAACAATATCGATGAGGCAATCGAAATATCAAAAATGGGGAAAGGATCACTTTGCTCTTCTATCGTCACATTTGATAATGAACTCGCCAAAGAATTTGTTGTCAATGCAGCTTCCCATCACGGAAGAATTCTGGTACTGAATCGGGAATGCGCAAAAGAAAACACAGGCCATGGTTCACCCCTGCCAATGCTCACACACGGAGGTCCTGGCAGAGCCGGAGGTGGTGAAGAAATGGGGGGTATGCGCGGGGTACTCCATTATTTACAGCGTTGTGCTATTCAAGGAACCGCCACTACCTTAACAGAAATCACCTCCACTTATCAATATGGTGGTGATTACAAAGATCCGGGCGTACATCCGTTCCGAAAATATTTCGAAGACTTGACTGTTGGGGAAACTGTGATCACGCACAAGCGCACCATCACTGAAGCAGATATTGTTAAGTTTGCGAATGTAAGCTGGGATCATTTTTATGCCCACACAGATGTCACTTCACTGGAGGGCACAACATTTACTGAGCGCGTGGCTCATGGATATTTTGTGCTGTCGATGGCTGCAGGATTATTTGTTGATCCGGGAAAAGGACCTGTCCTACTAAACTATGGTGTAGAGGAATGTAGATTTACAAAACCATGTTACGCAGGTATGACCTTGGGTGTACGATTGAGTGTTAAAGAAAAACTGCCTGTTGATCCAAAAGATGAGGATACAGTTTTAAAAGGGATTGTGAAGTTTCTCGTGGATGTGTATGATGAAACTGGTGAGACGGTAGCGATCGCTACGATATTGACGATGGTAGAGAAGAAAGAAAAGATAGGTGGGTAATCATCCTGATACCTCAGGTAAAAAAATAAGTATGGAAGGATCAATAAATACTACAATCAATAATCACATTGCTGAGATCACCTTTTCACATCCGGCACATAATTCCATGCCGGGGCATTTGCTGGCTGAATTAACAAAGAAAATCAAAGAAGCGGGTGAATCATCTGATGTCCATGTAATCATCCTTCGTTCCGCTGGCGATCGCACGTTTTGTGCCGGAGCCAGTTTTGATGAACTGATGACTATTACCAACTCATCAGATGGAAAGAAGTTTTTTCTTGGCTTTGCACAAGTGATCAACGCTATTCGCATGTGCCCAAAAATCGTGATCGGACGCGTCCAAGGGAAAGCTATTGGAGGAGGCGTAGGTATCGCCTCTGCAGTAGATTATTGCATGGCCTCTAAGTACGGATCTATAAAGCTTAGTGAACTTGCTTTAGGCATCGGACCGTTTGTCATCGGGCCGGCAGTAGAGCGTAAGATAGGATTGAGTGCTTTTAGCCAGTTGGCGATCAATGCCACCGAATGGCAAACAGCTTCCTGGGCAAAGGACAAAGGATTGTACCATGAGGTTTTTGATACGACAGAGCAATTGGATGCCTACCTGTTAGAATTCTCTAAAGGCCTGGCTGAAATGAGCACGTCAGCTATGCATGCACTAAAGCAAGTGCTGTGGCACAACACGCAGCACTGGGGTGAACTCCTTGATGAGCGGGCAGCTATCAGTGGAAGATTGGTGATCACGGAAGCATCTCAGAACGCAATACGGGCTGTTAAAAAGTCTTAACAGGATCTACTTCCTTTTATTTAGAAGCTTCCAAACAATGATTCAAAATCAGTAGCGATGCCTATTCTTACGGCGAAATTTTGGTATTTGTAATCCTGCCATGATGTCACAAACTCCATCCTAATCACGCGAAAGAGGTAATTAATACCATAGCCAATTTCTGCATATTGGTTTGACTCAGGACTCAGGAGTGTATTAAAAATAACATTCTCTCTGATGCCTTGCCGTTTAAAATAAGTAAGTTGTGTTAAGGCAAAATGCCTGAATTGATAATTAAAAAGGCCATAGGCAAACTCATCATTTGTACTGTACAAATAGTAATCCAGCATCCTGAAGGAGTTGGCCGGGTTATTTGGTGCACCGATCATTTGGTTACCAGGAAAATGGAGAAAGTCATGGAAATACTTTGGCTGATCATCCCCTAGAAATTTACCGGCTGCTAATCTCATCGAAAATACACTTCCTGCTCCAATTGTTTTTTTAGCTTCAAATTGTGCAGTAACCAGGTCGAAGGGATCATTATCTACACCCCACCCTTTTCTATAGCGCATGGTCAGCATTGGTGATTTGCTGAAGTCTTTTGATTTCGCTCCATTCTCTACACGATAACGCCAGAATGGTTTAACCCATGCAGAAGCCTGTGTGATAATAGCTTCGTGATCATTAAACACATTATCATCTCCTGCCAGATGCGCCGGATCATTATTCGTATACAATCTGCTCTTATTATCTATGATGACAAAGTCACTAGTGTTGACCAACCGCTTACGGTCTGCATATTCAGCACTCAAGGTATAACCAAAACTTTTTGAAACTTTTTGATTGTAGGTTATTCGGCCAAACTTCTGCTCGTATATTTTCATATAGTTGCGGTTGACTAAAAGTGTATATGTGGAGTTGGCCCAGGGTGCGATGAGTCGGTCATAACTGTATTGCCGGGTTTGATTTCCTCCTTCCAAAAGCACACTCCAATCCTTGTTATAAAGCTTCAGTCTGCCTTCGTAATTAAATGCTTCTCTTGAAAAAGCATAACGACCAAGTGCACCAGCTTTCCAATTGACTCCCTTATTTATTTTATTACCAAATTCAAGGTCATAGCCAAAATGAAATCCATCTACAGTATTAAAATTAAGGGATTGTGCAGGGGCTTTCATCTCGAGATATAACTTATCACTTAACTCATATCGGCCACCAAGTAATAAATGATACCACTTAAAAGTGACCCTTCTTTTGACATTGGCAGAAAAGCCATTGTCCCCTAAGGTGACAGTGATGGAATCCTGGCTATCTGGGTCACTATCGCTATCCTTAGGCGAAGGTGGAATCAGGGCCATGCTATCCTGCCGATGGTACCCTTTGACCTCATAGTCTGTCAACGGCAATGGCCTGACTGCATCCCAATAACTTGAATCAAATTTGTAAGCGGTGCTATCGATCACCTGCCTACTTATGGTTGAGATGTTAACAGTATCTGTATCCGGTAATGCTTCGATTTCCTCGCGCTCATATTCACGCATCATTTTTCTAAGTTGCTTGACACTCAATTCCTCCCCACTCTCCAATGCATTTAGTCCCTCAGAAAAAGATTTATTCTTCATTTTTTGATCCGCCATTTTAGCCTCCTCTTTTTCAAATTTAGGATCAAGTACGATCACCGGAACTTCCAAATCTGGATTCAGACTGATGTTATACTCATTAAGCTTCGCAAAATATCTGTATTCAAACCCAAACCCAAAAACATTACCTGTAACATCATATATCTCATGCACTGGAAGCCAGACATCTTTCGCTACTTCATCAAACTGTTGTTGAATATCAAATTGAATACCCCATATAAAAGTTGTGAGATCAAGGCTATGAATACTCCATACGCCATCAACGATATAGATAACACCTTCAAAAACAGAATCCCCTTTCCCTCTGGGCTTAACCTTAATCTTGTTGATGACATGATCACCATCTTCAATAAATCCTAAATACTCAAAGCGATAATGCAAAAAAGCATCAGGGGCTAATGGTGATATTCCGGTAACCACTTTTGGCTCATAAAAACTACTATACACAAACCCCATTGGGCTTGTGTTATTATCTTCTCCGGTCGTACGGATAGAAATCACCGTATCCCTGTATTGGTCTGGCCTGGTATAATGCAATTTACTGACTGATTCCTGCGTAAAAGCAACTGTTGAATCAATGCCTTCCTCTGCCAAGGCTTTGTTTATCTTTTTTCGAAAAAGAAATGGCACTTTCACCAACCGGCCACTGCCTTTTACATAAACCTTGGCATGATACTCATCGACCTGCATAGAATGATATTTGGCCTTAGCTATAGCACGACGCATGATGGTGTAGGCGGGGTCTTCACCTTTTCCTGAAACAGTGGCTTCTGCCAGTTCAATTGCTTCGGGCAACATCACTGCTGTAAATATTTTCATCGCACCGCCTATTTGAAATACTGTATCCAAGGGTTTGAAGCCCAAATATTGAAACCGAACGCGATGTGTTCCAGGTGACAATTTCAGGGCGTATTCTCCTTCGACATTCGAGGCAATGCCATGGCTGGATTCCATATCGATGATACTCGCAAAAGGCAGTGGCTCCCCTTTTGTATCCGTAATTATACCTTTAATCCCCTGACCATGAACGGAATACGCAACAAAGATCACCCCTGCAATCAAAAATAACTTCACTTTCTCTACAAACATATTTCGTTGATTATTGGATAAAGATATTAACACAAGACTACGCCAGGATGCACTATGTTACATGAATTACTTAAAAATTTAAGTCATCATTAACAAATACCAAATAAGGTCACTGGCAATAGAAAACTGAGACGCTAAGAAAATATACAATTCCAGTATCTTGCTGCGATGGTTAAGGCAGCAGGTGATCGTTTATATAAAATATTGGTAATCAGCGATTATCGAAGCGATAGTCACACAAGGGCGGAAGCAGAAGTATTTGTCAGGCTCGCAAAACAAGGACATACTGTGCACATCCTCACATTTGAAGGTGCAGCATATAATCATCGGTTTCACCAAAACGGCATTCATGTAATTGAAGGGCATCCTACAAAAAAATTCTCACTTCGATTTATTCGTAAGCTTCGAAGTTTAGTTCGCAAGTATCAATATGATTTTGTTCATGCCTTCAATAGCAAGGGGTTAACCAATGCTATATGGGCCTTAATTGGGCTCGAGACAAAGCTGATTACCTATAGAGGATATGCAGGACAGACACATTGGTATGATCCGGTGATGTATATCAAGTATTTCAATCCTCGTGTCGACCATATCATCTGTGTGAGTAAAAATATAGAAGATATTCTCTCACAGAACATGATTAGTGGTCGTAAAAAACTCACCACGATACCAAAAGGACACGATCCAATTTGGTATGAAAACATTGTGCCGGCCGACAGACAAAAAATAGGTATTTCTGAAGACGATATTCTTGTGTGCTTTCTTGCCAATAATCGACCTTTTAAAGGGCTGACATACCTCCTTCAGGCAACACATATATTACCCCCAAATCTCCCGATTCATTTTCTATTTGTGGGTTTGGGCTATGATGCCCCTGAAACAAAGGAATCGGTGAAGGAAAGTCCATATGCAAAGCATTTCCATATGGTTGGTTTTCAAAAAAATGCTTTGTCCTTTCTTGCCGCAAGTGATTGTATGGTGTCCACCTCAACGCACGGTGAGGGCTTGTCAAAGTCTATTGTCGAATCAATGTCTCTTGGCATTGCCCCAATTATTACCAACATCGGAGGGAATGAGGGGCTTTTGATTAATGGGTCATCCGGTTGGATCGTCCCTATTAAAGATCCGGAGGCAACTGCTGCTGCGTTGATCGAAATGGCTACTGATCCAGTGGAGAGAAAAAGGAG
>JBBKWA010000035.1:0-4253 GCA_037968695.1 Saprospiraceae bacterium | reverse complement strand
ACACTAAACACTAAACACTAAACACTAAACATTTTTCTTGCCCTATGCCCTATGCCCTATGCCCTATGCCCTATGCCCTATGCCCTACGCTCTACGCCCTATGCTTTCCGCTTAAGCGGAACCCTTCGCCTCTAACCATCAATGAATTCAAAATCCACATGGTAATGATCATCATGAAGCCGATTGATAAAATCATTTAATCGGCGTGGTATGAAAATTTCTCTTTCCTGAATTTCTCTCCCTGCCGGTGTATTAAAAAGCTCATCAAGCATGTTTGTATTGAAGAGGATTTTGCGAATGCGCAACCCGTTTTTTCTGCAAGCATCATCCAGTGCGAGAATGTGAGTACCCATCGTTACGAAATCAATCTCCGTTTTTGGATTGAGCGTGAACTGCCCATTTGCATTGTAGGACAATAGATAATGAAAAAGCCCAAAATGATCGGAAAGGACATCCCTTTTTGTGCCTCTTTTAGTAGGGACCATAAAATCAACACTGGTTCCATTCTGATGTGTCCAGTGGAGTACCATTCGCCCGCCTTGCTTTCGTGAGCATTCCATGAGCCAGAACTTTTGTTCAGCACAAGAAGCTTCACAAGCAGCATATGCATCCATGATCGTATGATGGATTTTGTCATTGACATACCCGCAGTTGAGAATATAATAACTGAAACGGCTAAAGTATTGGAAATTGTTACCCTCAAAAGGAACTAACCAACCATTTTTCAATTTGCCATTCCGCACACTTCCAAGGGAGGTACTCTCTCCTGAGTTCTTATAGATTAATTCAGGAATAGATATTAGCCCAAGGACAACTAAGAGGACAGCAGGAATCACCCAACGCTTCTTTAATTTCATGTATAGTGAAACGGTTGAAATTCAGGAATGTTGAATAGCGAAGTGATGACGATTATCGTTTGTGTTTTCCGCCGGTCCACGTATGGTCCGTTAAAAACTTTTCGCCAGATTCAATTGCGCCGGACTCAATGGTCGTTCCCATCGAATCATTCCAGCGGTTGAGGTAACCAAATAGAGCTACTACACCGGCAATTTCAACAATCTCTCCTTCATCCCAGTGCGCTCTTAAGGCATCGGCGATGGTTTCATCAACTGCATTAGGAACTGATGAAGCAGCAACTGAAAAATCGAGTGCCGCCCGCTCAGCATCCGAAAATGCAGTGTGTGTTTTATATTCCCAGATATTGAGAAGCTGATCTTCGGAAGCGCCGTATCGCTCTGCTGCGCGGATACCATGTGCCTGGCAATACTGACAGCCCGTAGTATAGCTTGATATATAAGCTATCAATCGCTTTAAGGCACTCGTGACGCGACCGTCATTTTGCATCACTGATTTATTCATATTAATAAAAGCCTGAGCGATATGCGGTCGTCGCTGCATCGTTTTGATACTGTTCGGACAGAACCCAAGTGTCTCATTATAAAAGGCAACGAGTTCAGTTAAAGCCGGATCAGTATCCGGCAGTGGATCAACCAATGGTTTTTTCAATACAATTTATTTAGTCGAATAATAAAGAGGATGTCTTTGCGATTCAGCCCAAGACACAGTCGGCTGATATCTCAAGTCTGGCATCTCAAGTCTACTATCTGAAATCTGATTTCCTACAGCGTTCCTCTCAATTCCTGTTCCCTTTCGATAGCCTCAAATAAAGCTTTGAAGTTTCCTTTGCCAAATGACTTTGCCCCTTTACGTTGAATGATTTCAAAAAACATCGTTGGTCTGGACTGTACCGGTTTGGTAAACAACTGAAGAAGATACCCTTCGTTATCCCGATCGATAAGAATGCCAAGATCGCTTAATGGTTTGAGGTCTTCATCAATTTGCCCAACACGATCCAGGACCGTATCATAATAAGTGGAAGGTACTCTTAGAAAATCAACTCCTCGTGATTTTAATTTCATTACAGTATCGATGATGTTGTCAGTAGCAACAGCTATGTGTTGTACACCTTCATCTTCATAGAAATCGAGATACTCTTCAACCTGTGATTTCTTTTTTCCTGCTGCAGGTTCATTAATAGGGAATTTGACATAACCATTTCCACTACTCATTACTTTACTCATCAGAGCAGTATACTCAGTAGAAATGTCCTTGTCATCAAAAGTAAGAATGTTGTCAAACCCCATCACATCCTCATAGAATTTAACCCAATAATTCATGCGACCAAGTGCTACATTTCCTACCATGTGGTCAACATATTTTAAGCCAACAGAAGGTGGGTTGTAATCTGACTTGTAAGGAACGAATCCCGGTAAAAATGCCCCATTGTAATCCTTGCGCTCAACGAATATATGTACGACTTCGCCATAACAATGGATCCCTGATCGGACAACGCGTCCATGCTCATCTTCCTCCACGGTTGGATCCATGTACGATTTAGCACCTCTTGACGTGGTTTGCTTCCATGCATCCGTCGCGTCATCCACCCACAGTGCAACGACTTTTACACCATCTCCATGTTTATCAATATGTTTACCAATGAGGGTGTTGCTGTGAAGTGGTGAACTGAGTACCAATCTTATTTTATCCTGTGCTAAAACATAGGATTCGGTATGCTTGTCACCGGTTTCCAGTCCGCTGTAAGCCAGGTCTTGAAATCCAAAAGCAGTTTTATAAAAATGTGCAGCTTGCTTTGAATTGCTCACATATATTTCTACATAATCCGTACCGTTTAGAGGTAAAAAATCCTCTACAGCTGCAGGATTAGCTTCGTTTTGAGTTAATACAGACATAATATTGTTGACTTTTAATTAAATACAAATATACAGATGAAAACAGATACAAAATTTAAGCTTTGGCAGGTAGGATCTTATTTACTACTTCGCCAAAGCCAACGCGTTTTTCTCCACTAGCGGACCAGCCCCTCAGTGTGACCGTATCACCGTCCTTGATAAATGAACGCGGTTCTCCATTGTCCAGTGTGATAGGGTTTTTTCCAGAGGTAGTAATTTCAAGCATTGATCCCAGAGACGTCACGTCCTTACCGCTGATAGTGCCCGAAGCCATGAGGTCTCCGATATTGACATTGCAGCCGTTACTTGTATGATGCGCCAACTGCTGACACATATTCCAGTACATAAACTTGAAATTCGATCGCGAGACAATATTTTCCGATCCATTTTCAGGGGTGATGATGACTTCAAGCTCGATATCATAATTTTTATTACCTGAATACTTCAGGTAAGGTAGAACTTCGGGATCTTGTGTGGGACCTTCCATTCGAAATGAATCAAGTGCTTCCAAGGTAACAATCCATGGAGAAATTCCTGAAGCAAAACTTTTTGATAGAAAAGGTCCCAATGGTATATATTCCCATTTTTGAATATCACGTGCTGACCAGTCATTAAATAAGGCAAGCCCAAAAATATATTCTTCCGCCTCGCTTGTGGAAATGGTATCACCGATGTTAGTTTTCTTCCCAATGACAAAACCCATTTCAAGTTCAAAATCCAAACGCTTCGATGGTCCAAAAACAGGTGGGTCTGTATCATTAGGTTTAGTTTGGCCATTGGGGCGCAGGATGGATGTTCCACTTACGACGATGGATGAAGCTCTTCCATGGTACCCTACCGGTAAGTGTCGCCAGTTAGGAAGCAAAGCGTTTTCGGGATCGCGAAACATCTTTCCCACATTCGTTGCATGTTCTATACTAGAATAGAAATCTGTATAGTCGCCAATAGCTAACGGAAGATGCATATGAACATCCTGATAGGGCACAAATAGTTGGGAATTATCTTTCAGGAGCGATTTTTCTTCTAACAACGCTTCTTGAATTTTCAATCTCACAGCATTGGTGACCGGTTTTCCAAGCGCAATAAACGGGTTAAGTGTGAATTGATTGAATACCTTAAAGTCATCCACCATTCCACCAAAAAATCCTGTCGAAGCTAGTTGATTAAGGTTTAAAACCTGATCACCAATTCGGGTACAAACAAAAGGAGAGCCATCTGTTGACCCGACGCCGAATGGTATGTTATAAATTGAAAAATCAGATTGCTCAGGAATTTCTATCCAGGTATTCATATATTTTTAAATATTTTAAAGATCGTTCAAGGAAATAATATCCTAAAACAACCAATAGATTAAACGTTTTTAATTCGCTCTATGCTCTATGCTTTTAATTCTTCATTTTATTTTGCTCTAAGCCACTTTTCACTTTTCACTCTTCACTCCCGCTGAGCATCCGCCTCAGCTCCCGTCCCGATCCCGATCAATCGGGACGGGAATCGGGAGGC
>JBBKWA010000034.1:0-2854 GCA_037968695.1 Saprospiraceae bacterium | reverse complement strand
TTTTACATCCACGAACAGCAGCAGTTGGCTTCACTGGTTCTCAACAAGGTGGAAGAGCCCTGTTTGATTTAGGACAACAGCGTGAAAACCCAATCCCCGTTTTTTCTGAAATGGGAAGTATAAATCCAATTTTTCTTTTACCTGGAAAAATTGAGGAGGATACAACTGGTCTGGCAAATCAACTTGCCGGGTCCATAACTTTATCCGGTGGTCAGTTTTGCACCCAACCTGGTATTCTGGTGGCCCTTGAAGATGACAAAACCGAAGCCTTAAAAAGTAGTTTATGCAAAATCCTGGATGCTGCAGACGATGCACTTTTATTGAACCAGGGTATAAGCAAAAGCTATCGAAAAGGAATTGCAGAAATAGAAAACAGTACGGAGATAAAATTTGCTTTTAATAGAGATTCCGGGAAAGGAAATGCTGTGTCTCCGGCTTTAGCTATAGTTGCAGCACAACAATTTCTTAAACATCCAAAATTACACAAGGAAATATTTGGCCCATTTTCTCTACTGGTATTATGTCAGTCAAACAAGGAAATGCAGCACGTTGCAGAAGCCTTGGAAGGACAACTTACCGCCTCTGTTTTTATGCAGGAAATGGAACGCGCAACGGCCTTGCCATTGATTGAAGTATTAACGGAGAAAGTAGGCAGGATCATCATCAACGGCGTACCTACTGGTGTTGAAGTATGTGCTTCCATGACCCATGGTGGTCCCTATCCGGCCACTACAGACAACCGATACACTGCAGTCGGAAATCATGCACTCCAGCGTTGGCTAAGGCCGGTTACATTTCAAAACTTTCCTGAAGGACTCCTGATCAATACTTAGTACATTATTGATTGTACCTTTATTGCTATAGGATGCATCAGAAGATTTGTTTTTTTTTGTTTGCCATCACCTAATAATTGAAATCCGATCCACACCATGAAAAATATTTTTCTAACAATATTATACCTCGTTCTTGCCGCTTCAGCTTATGCTCAGGTTGATACCATTGTGCAGATTGATCCTATCGCTACTGACCGCCCGGATCAAACAGAATCTGCTTCTCTTGTGCCGAAAGGATATCTCCAGATGGAAATTGGTTTTGGCCTTATCGACGGGGACCCCGGAAAGGCATATGTTTACCCAAATGCTTTGCTGAAATATGGTGTGAATGAAAATTTCGAATTGAGATTTATTGGAACGTATACGACTTTAAAGGATGACGGCCAGGCCAACATCAATGGATTCCTACCGTTTGCTCTAGGCTTCAAAACGAAGTTTACCGAAGAAAATGGCATATGGCCAAAGATTTCACTCTTAGGTCATTTTGTTCTTCCTGGGGTGGTCACAGAGGATCTGGCAGTAAAGAATCTTGCGCCTGACCTGAGGTTTGCATTCCAACATAGCATCTCTGATTTTTTTAGTCTGGGATATAATCTTGGTGTTTTTTGGGATGGAGATAATCCGGAACCTTATTTCATCTATAGCGTGGCACCAGGATTTTCTGTCGGCAATTTCGGATTTTATGTGGAAGGGTACGGCTTTATTCCGCAGAATACAGACCGTGCAGTTCGCTTTTTAGCAGATGCCGGCGTGACCTACCTTGTGAACAATGATTTTCAACTGGACGTTTCTTTTGGAAACAACCTAACGAACAATATCGTCGAAAGCTATATAGCGCTCGGTTTTTCTTACCGCTTTAAAGTATAGTTGCCAGGAGTTGCGAATCCCGGTGAGGATAGATACTTTTACAACCCGATGAGATCAGTTTTTGAATGTATTGATGGGCATACTTGTGGCAATCCGGTTCGCGTTGTGAAGACGTCCAGACCAGATCTGGTTGGCACCAATATGAGTGAAAAGAGACTTCATTTTCTTCGCGATTTTGATTGGATTAGAAAGGGTTTGATGTTTGAGCCACGGGGGCATGATATGATGAGTGGTAGTTTTATCTACCCACCTCAAAATCCGACGCATGATGCAGCAATTTTGTTTATCGAAACAAGTGGCTGCCTTCCGATGTGTGGACATGGCGCCATCGGCACCATTACCATCGCGATTGAAGAAGGCCTAATTATTCCACGCATTCCAGGTTCGCTATTACTCGAAGTGCCTGCTGGGATCATCACAGCTACCTACGAAATGCTTAACGGGAAAGTAAAGTCTGTAAACATTACGAATGTTGCATCCTTCCTTGCCGCAACAGACTTAGTGGCCAGTAGTCCACTGTTAGGTGAACTGCGAGTGGACGTAGCCTATGGCGGAAACTTTTATGCCATCATTGACCCACAGGAAAATTTTCCCGGGATGGAATCATTTACAGCTGACCAGTTGATTTCAGAAGGCAGAGCACTTCGAGATGACATTAATGAGCGATATAAATTTATTCACCCGGAAGATGAGTCGATCAATAGATGTTCCCATATTTTATGGACAGGCAAATCAACAAAGCCGAAAGCCACAGCCAAGGGAGCAGTCATCTACGGGGATAAAGCAATCGATCGCTCGCCATGCGGTACAGGAACTTCCGCACGCATGGCCCAATGGCATGCAAAAGGTAAACTTAAATCAGGCGAAAAATTTATTCATGAGTCAATCATCGGAAGTATGTTTACCGGAACGATTCTATCGAAAACTAAAGTTGGTCCCTACGATGCAGTGATCCCTTCAATTGATGGATGGGCACGAATCACAGGGTACAATACCATCATCATCGATGATGAAGATGATCCTTTTGCTCATGGATTTCAGGTCTTATGAGGGATGTTATCATCATTGGAGGCGGCGTAGTCGGTTTGTGGTGTGCATACCATTTGAGGCAGCAAGGTTTAGGCGTTACGATTATCGACAAAGGGGATATGAAG
>JBBKWA010000033.1:0-3081 GCA_037968695.1 Saprospiraceae bacterium | reverse complement strand
TGACCGGATTGATCTACTGTGATAGTCTGAGTTGCATCCCCTGTGGACCACGAATAGGTAGCTCCGGGATTGCCTGCATCGAGGGTCAGGGTGGTGCCATCGCATATCTCGGTATCAGGACCGAGATCTACCTGGATATGACCTAAGTCTTCTACGTCGATATAGTACTCAGCGATATTGCTCATCGCTCCGGATTCAGTGGTAAACTGAACTTCAATAGTGCGTATACCGGCTGTAGGGTTATTGGACAGGTTTTTATAAACGATAAGTTGCAATGCATCTTTAAAATCCTGCAATGTTGCGCCTCCAACGTTTGAGAGCGTGATCATCGAAGTACCGGAACCATCCTCATCAATATTTGGAATCGAACCTGTCATGACCAAAACCTCATCGGGGGCATCAGGGATCGGTGCAGCAATGGTGATCGTCATTTCAGTCAACCAATCATCAGCAAAGAGACGAATATCTTCATCCGTTATATGCACACCATAAATATCAAGGCAGCTATACTCGATGACAGTATTGCTATTGTCACAGTCAAGGTCGAGCATAATTTCGCATGGAGCTGGATTAGAAAACTCAACCATTGATATCAAATCATCTGTAAACTCAGTAACCTCACATAAAACGCTTATTGTGCCATCAATAAGATTGATTAGGTGTATTTGACTATAGCCAGGAAATGTCTTAATAGATAGCAAAGTATTACACCATGGGGATACCGTAAGTGAAGTATAATTGGATAAAGGAATTGAAATGATTAACTGACTTAATTGCGGATTAATGAGATTCACATTTACAACGCCTGTATTAGTTAAATAATAAACCTCTCCATTATAAAGACACAAATCACCATTACTCATGGGGTAGCCAGTGGAGCCTAAATTGGTTATTGTTCCTGCACTGATATCAATCTCATATAGTGAATCTCCATTTTGTATTTGTTGCATTGAATAAAACTTATTTCCATCAACGGTTACTAATCCATCCACGATCCATGATCCTGCAGGAGGAGTGAAATAGGTGCTTTCGAAACAAGATAATGGATCCAATTCTAATATATTGGGAGTTCCTAATAATAGATCACCATTAGGAGAAAAAGTATATCCATTTCCACCAAAGGATTGATTACATATATAATTAATTGTACAGCCACATGCTTGGCTATCCGGGGTAAACTCAATCAAATCACCTGAGGACCAACCAAAATACTGTTGTAAACAAGCTTGTTTTGGAAGGAACAAAAAGAAAATTAAGAATGCTCCCACACCTAGATGCAAGATTTTGGCCTTTTGCCTCCATTCAGCGTGTATCACTATTTTATTATGTTTCGTAATGGAATAAATCTCAAGGGATTGAAGTCGAATATTAACCTTCAATCCCTTGAGATTTTAATAAACAATATCAGTTGCAAGCAGATACGATGCAGTCTCCATCAGCTTCATATTCCTTCTTTTCAATGCCATTAAAAGAAATGTTGATGGTTTGCGGAGTGCCCTGTCCATACTGAAAAGTAAGAGATAAATTTACTGTACCAGTATTTAAATGTGAAATAACGATGCCCGTGTTTTCAGCAATGCAGAAAACATGAGAAGTTGTTCCACCTGTGGATAAGAAAAATGAGGTATGCTGCAATCCATTTACATCACCACTACATGGAGATGGGTCACTCTCACAGGTAATGGCATCTCCATCTGTTGTGCCACATATTTTAAACTCATGCGAACCTGTTCCACCAGTAATAGTGAGTAGACCACAACAATCATTTGCCCCAGAGCACTACGTGCAGGCTGCCCTTGTTTCAATCTGCTCCTCATCATTAAGCATAGATTTCGTTAAATCTGCTTTTTGTTCACATCCTGACATCAGGAATGATGATAGAAGGATACTAAAAATAAGAAAATTATATGTATTTTTCATGATAGTTATTTTTGAGGCATTGGCCTCCACAAGCTGTCGAGGCAAAGGAGGTCATTGCCTTGTTAATAAATAAAAAAAGTCTTGTTTAAATAGGAGCCGCATGGACTCCCGACCAATCGGGATCACTTCACCTCAGGGAAAGAGGGAGGTGCAAACCTTGTATCGGTGAGCACGGAGTTCTTTGTAAGCCAGTAATACCCTGATAAACAGCAAAAACGAAAGAGATCCCTCAAGTTTACATTGAGCCAAACGCAGAACTCTCGACGTATGGCTATCGATTAAATTTTGGAAAAATCGTATAAGCTTGGTGACATGGTACATACCCGCATGGATTTAATAAAATGATCCTGATCGGGTGAGTGCAATAGGTCAAAGTTTACAAAAAAAAACCACACTTACAAGCATTTCTACATTTTTATTTTCACTATTTTCCTATTTCCCTATGCTCTGTACCTATGCTTTCGCCCTTCTGCCTCCCCGCTGGGGAGGAATCTTCGCATTGCTGCGACTTCCTTCACGCTGAACTGGTCAAAAGTATTTTTTGATGGAGTGATGAGCGATGGAGTGATTATTTCATTATGTGATTTAGTGATTTTGTGATTGGGCTTTTTTTCTTCTCCCTTTGCCCCCTACCGCGCCCAAAAGCCTAAGTGCTTTCGGAAAGGGAGGTACCTGCTTCGATGGTGTTTTACCTCCCTAACTCTATGCTTTTGTTCCTTTTCTGCCCAAAAAACATTTAGTGATTATTACATTATGTGATTTAGTGAGGCGGTGATTTAGTGATGAATGATGAAGTGATTAGCTTTTCCGCCTCTTCCGCCTCTTCTGCCTCTTCCTCTCTTCTGCCCTTTTTTACCTAATCAAAGTAATGTCTCCATACTTAACCTCACTGTTTCCATCCGTGAAATTGACGACAAGCTTATACGTAAACACCCCAGGATTCATCGTCTCGCCTTTCAATCGGCCGTCCCAGGAGGTGGCAGGATCATTCGGCAAAATATGCTCGGCAAGAAATACCATATTACCCCATCGGTCAAAAATAGTGAAGGAGGTAATCTCTTCTACACCATCACTTGCACTGATTGTAAGCACATCATTGATCCCATCACCATTCGGAGAAAAGATATTGGGGATATAGATCGCCTGATCAGTAGTTACAAA
>JBBKWA010000032.1:0-4917 GCA_037968695.1 Saprospiraceae bacterium | reverse complement strand
TTTGATGCTCAGCAGCATTTACGGCGGCACCTACAATACCTTAATCTTTCTCCCCATTTATTAAATTACAGGTTCTCTTGCTTTCGAACAGAATCCACAGCATATTTTTTAATGACCTTACCTTCTTTCCATAAAGGGTGGCCCAGTTTGAATTAGGTACTAGCAGTCTCATTAGGGTGTCTAATTGCACTCTAACTAATGTAGCAGCACTCAAATAATGCTGGTTTTCAAGCAATAAAATAAAGCTGGTGTTAAGGTTTAACATTCTACTCAGTATGCCTCCAATAAATAAGTCAAGAGGGTATATATTGCCAGTAAACAGGGGAACAATAAATTCCCTGGATTGTCCGTCAATGCTTTTTAGGTGATTGATTAGGTTTTCGAGGTTCGGGCTTTCATCCATTTTCTTTTTGAATTGATTCTCTTAATATGACCTCTAACGAACAGGTATGCAAGCAGTGGCGATTCTTGTTTCGTATTTGTTCCAGTCAGCCATAACCGTGTCCATGTAAAAATAAAGAAATTACTTCGATATCCGCCATTGCTTACATACGATGTTATACCCAGTATTTTTCTATTCGAGCAGAAAACATTAGGCTGTATTAGAATCTTTGACAGTGATCTTCTCCGGAAGTTTTAAAAGTTTTGTCCATTTTTCTTTGATACCTTTAAATTCTTTTAAATCAAAGTTAGGATCTATCCATTGCCTGTATATGGCATCACGGATGTCTCGCGTCATTTGAACAGAATCAAAATATTTTGTCTTTATATTTTTTATCGGTTAGATTGAGTCCATGTTGTCTTATCCAAAAGGACATTTTATTACACTTCCGCGATCATAGCAGACACCTGGATTTCCAACATAAGACCCTATAATTTAAATTGAAAATCAATGCCTTAAACTTGGGTTTTGACAAACCCTGATGGCGGCATCACCAACATGGTCAAGACAACCTTTAAAGCTTCTATCTGATACTCCTTACAACCGGTCAGATTCAATTCCGTATTCTTTAACTTTGCTCTAATGGTAGCCGGGTTGATGATAAAAATACTAAACGGCAAGCACTGAATTATACCTTCCATCTTGAAAGATGTTGATCCACCGGCAAACCTTCCCTTTGTCATTCTCCCTTTGATTCCTATCACATCAAAATGGCCGGCAGTCAGAAAGAGTTGAAATGTAGATGCAAAGGATTGCATCTCGTGCTGACTGGACGGATCCTTGATTTTAAATTTGTCGACAGCTAAGGAAATAATGGAGTAGCTATCTCCTTTCGTCTCCACACCAATGACTCTGGCCTCATCTCCCTTTAATTCAATTCCGCAATATTTCATAATAAAAGCTTTTCAAGACAATATAAGAAGAGAGCGTTTGAGTAGAATTTTAATATTCATCTCGGGCATCAATAAAATTTATTAATTCAGCTTTAGTTTAAATTCATCCAAGTATTGCGTATAACGTTTTGCAGCTACCAGAAGGTAACGATATTACCACCATAGTTTATTCGGAGAACTGCTTTTCAAATATACAATAAACTGTCTTACGAAGCACTGAGACGACACTTTTGGGTAGCTGCTGTTATACGCATACTATACTTTCGCGTTGTCTTATATTGTTTGTAGGGACATCACATTTTATCATTTTGAATATATTCAAAAGTCTATATAAACCCTACTAACAAAAATAAAACTGCTGCAAGTCCCGCTGCAATAAAATTATAAGGGATTGCATACTTTAAATATTTGGTGAGGTCGGCATGAGCAATGTTTGATGCCATGTTTGTCATTCCTGCAACAGGCGAAGTAACATCTCCGAATGTCCCACCCGTAATTACCGCAGCTACACAAAGTGGAATACTTGCACCAGATGCCACTGCAAGAGGAATTGCAAACGGCATAATTAAGGAGGCGGCTCTCCAACCCAAACCGATAAAATATGTTATCGCAGAGGATATAATAAAAATAGAAATAGCAACACTACATGCTGGCAAAGAGCTACCAAGATTGTGCTGAATAAAATTATTTAAACCCAATTCCTGTGAGACAGATGCTAAAGGCCATGCTAAAGCTAGAATTATCAAGGTTGTCATTATTTCATTTCCACCTGAAATAGCGTCAGAAGTCATTTTTTTAATATTGTATTTCTGGAAAAAATAAAAGATAGCTGATATTATTATGGAAATAAACAGTGCCACAAGCATGGCCCGGTTTGGCTCTGTATTTGTAATTGCTGATAAAAAAGTGGTGTTGCCTGTTTTATTTTTCCCGAAGAACCAAAAGAAAAAAAAACACTTAACATGATAACACTTACTATAGGAACAATAGGATTAATCACTCTTGGCTTGATCATCGGTTTTATTTCTTCCATATTCATCTCCATTCCTGTCACATCCATAACATCAGGTTGCTTAACTTGATCCTTTTCAGGTTGCTTGAATTGGTAAAAGACAGAAATAAAAGTTATGAGAATTAAAATGATGCTGAAAAATTCTAAAGGGATGGCATGCAGCCATATAGAATAAGCTGAATAATTTTCTGCAATCCCTGTCGCTTTTAAACCAATACTGATAATAGCTACATTAAATTCGACAAACGTTGTAGCAATAGGAATAAGCTCAACGACCGGACTGGCAGTATTGTTAAGCATAAAAGCAAACCTCTCTCTTGATATCTTATTCTTTTCTGAAAGCGAACGCGTAATTGATCCCGCACCTACAACCCTAAAGCCACAGTCAATAAGAGTAAACGGCATCAATGCCCAAAGCAGAAAGAATACACCTCTTTCGCTTTTTATATGCTTGCCAGCTATATCTGAAAATGCTTTTAACCCACCTGATTTTCTCATCAGATAAATTAAACCACTAAACAAATACAGAAACAAAAGCACTTGAAGACTCCCGCGTTCCGTTAATGTTTTACAATTTCGTCAATTGCTTGTTCAAAACCACCTGTAAGTGTTGGGTTAAGCAAATAGCCACCAACTAACAGGCCTATTAAAAGGGAAGGAATGATTTTCTTAGACCAAGTTGCAATAGCAATAGTAAGGATTATAGGTAAAATAGATAACCAATCATTTTGCATTTCTTACAGTTACTTTTCAATTTATTTTTTCCGTCTGTATCTTAACGCAAATAATACTATAAGAATAATGACAAGCGGAATAATCCACATGCCATAGCCCATTCCCCATCCCCAAAAATTATCATCCATCATCATTTTTAATTATTAAGAATTTCTTTAATTGTATAGTGTCCCGCGTTTGTAAGTCGGGCTTGCAATTCATTAACAATAATAAATTTGTCCATGGTAATTACCGCACTTTGTGGATTCAATTGAACTTCTACCTCTGTAACATCAGGCACTTGCAACAATGCCCGTTTTACATTGCTCACGCAACCACCACAACTCATTCCTTACAATTCGTATTTTACTTTCATGTTGGCGATATATTTGTTTAACGAACGTTTAATAATTCTGCGAATGGTTTTATTTTTTAATATCAGAATCTATCATCGGCATTAGATTACCTGACATATCCATGTGCTGCCCTTCTTTCATCATGAATTTAGTACCGTCCGGATTAATACAGGTGCCATTGATCATGACTTGTGTTCCGTTAGTCATTGTTGTGTCGTGGTCCATTATAGTCATTGATCCGCTATGCTGCATCATCATTTTTCCATTCATCATCATTACTCCATCACCATGTGATTTGTCCATTTCCTGATGATTCATATCGCTGCCCATTTTATCACTGTTCATCATGTCATGACTATTCCTGTTGTTGGCAGAATTTTTTTGAGTGCATGATGAAAAAATAAGAAGGATGACCGTACTTGCTAAAATTATTATTTTCATATCTAGATATATATTCAATTTGTAATAGAATTATTACCCTTTAAAAATACAGGCACATTAAACGATTTGTGTTACATAAGTTTATAAATATGTTACATAATCCACACATTTATTGTGTCAAAATTTATGGTGAACATACAGCTAAGCTAATATCAATCAGCTTTGCCGAAAGTTCGAAGCTTGTCAGTTCATGTTAGCAGAATGTTTGATCGGAGCGACAAAGCAGTTGCGTATAACGATTTGCAGCTACCCGAAGGGCGGGATTTATACCACAAAACATACTTTGAAAAACGAAAGTTTGTTTAACCACAAAACTGTCTTTGGAACACGAAAACCCGCCTTTAGGGTAGGTGCTGTTATCGGAATCTGAACATGTGGTATATTCACGCACGAATTCACTAAGAGGCGAGGCTGACCTAATGAAGTTAATAATTTAGAAAATTTCAAACATCGATGAAGCCAATATTAGTCACTTTACAAAGTCGAACTGAAGAAAAAATATTTTTAACCTAAATATTTCGCACTAAAAGTTGTTTTAAAGGAGAAGGCTTTTTAATGTGAAGCTCTTTATAAATATTATCTTTTGTGGTGAAGACAGAGATTTTAAGTTTAGTAAAATAATTGAAATTCCATTTTAATTTTAAATTATGGCTCTTTTCCAATTTTGGCACTAAATCCATTATTGGCTTTCTATGTTCTGCACCGAGAAGAAACAATGCCTTATCATAGGCAAGTTAAACCGCAAAACGCGTTAATTATTACTATGTTAAGGTTTGGTATAATCCACACTCCCTAGCCCATTACCATTCACCATTGCGAAGTGCTATCATGCATGATGTGAGTTAGTTTTGGATGCAGATGTATTCATCTTCATAACCTTGCTCCTTATTTCCGGTTTGTCTTTCATCATTTGAATCATCGCATTAAACATCTCCCTACTTATTCAATTCCATTTGGGAGAGTTTTTGCCCGCCTTTAATTCCAAAGTCCAATGTCCGAATTGGAAAAGGAATAGTAATATCTTGTTCATCAAATGCTTTCTTAATCGCTTTGATGGCT
>JBBKWA010000031.1:0-5259 GCA_037968695.1 Saprospiraceae bacterium | reverse complement strand
AAAGCAAATAAAAGCGCATCGGTATCAGCTACGTCATCAGACAATTCAAGAAATACAACATCGGCATCACCACCACCCCAGGTTTCATTTAAAGGCTGAAGCAGGGGAGCTATGTCATCGCAAGGAGAGCATGATGTATTGAAGATTTGTAAGACGACTGTTTTGCCTTGATTAAGATAGTCGGGATACAGGTCATGCGTTTGACCTTGTATATCTTCAATCGTAAAGTCCGGAGCAATCGGAGTTTGACCGGGCTTCATAGCTCCAGTTGCTGCAAACGCAGCATCAATTGCATCAAGCGTCGCCTGCACACCCGGTCCACTCACATCATAATGAACAGTGCCATCAGGCCCTATCACGATAAAAGTAGGGGTGCCAAACCACGGACCAAAAGTGCCATCTTTATAGGGTTGCACAGTCGCAAGACTATTACCATCTACACTAATCGCCGGAAAGGTGAAACTATAGTTCTGAACGTAGGTTATCACATTGCTGTTATGGTCAAATGACTTATCCGTCATTAGGAAAAACTCCACATCGTAATCCCCGGCTCCCCAGTCCTGGTAAAATTGCTCCATGTGAGGAGCAAAGGTCGAGCAGGGTGGGCATGTCGTAAAGAACACTTCGATCAAAACGGATTTCCCCTGATCGAGGTAATCCGCATAGAGGGTGTGTGCTATGCCATCGACATCCGTTACCGTAAAGTCCGGAGCTAATTGAGCGCGAAGTTGGATGCTAAATAGTAAAATGCTTGTGATAAGTGTGATAGTTCTCATGAAAATAGTTTTTAGAGAAGATCAATTAATTTTTTTCTCAAGGTATTCTATTGCTTTACAAATAGAAAGGCTTGTGTCGCATTAGTTTTGTGATCCCGCACATTTAAAATCCAGGAGCCGCTTGATAAGCCAGAAGCATCCAGGCTAACACGTGAAGAATTTTCAATAGGTAGTTTTTCTGAAGAAAAGACCTGGCCGGTGACACGCACAAAAGTGCCTGTTATTTCAGTAGGTTCGCCGGTATTCCGAAGTATCAATTCGTCAGTTACAAGTGTAGAAACCAATTCAAAAGGGAAGTTGATTTCCGGTTGGCGTGTCGCAGTAGGCATTCCGGTGGCTCCGGTTGCTTCAATGGCTGCGTCAAGGGCATCTATTTGACCTTGTGTGCCTGAACCATAGACATCATAATTCACTGATTTATCAGGCGCGATGACCACAAACAAAGGTGTGCCAGTATAATTTCCAAATGTTCCATTTTTATAAGGGGCTACAGCAGCTACACTTCCACCTTCTCCTCCTACGCCCGGAAAGGTGGTATTGTGATTGGCTTTGTAGTTGTTGACCTTTGCGTCACTATCAGATTGAAGGATGCTTAAGGCGATAAATTCAACATCTGCCTGACCACCACCCCAGTTTTGGTACAGTGGTTCCAGATAAGGAGCCAGCGAATTGCATGGAGGGCAGGTAGTAAAGAAGACTTCAAGGACTACAGTTTTCCCCTGATCCAAATAATCCGCAAAGAGCATGCGACTGTTGTCCTCTGAATCTGTTACAGAAAAGTCAGGCGCTAGTTGTGCATTTACATTTGTAAGTGCTGCAAATAGAATGCAGAAAAGAATAATACGCATTGGTATTCAGGTTTAATTGTATCAATTAAAAAAGAGGATGGTTTCCTAATCAGAGCAGATTGGTATCATAAAGTTAAAACATATTTAACGACAATTGTTTATCTATTAGGAATTTTCCTCAATCTTGCCAAAATTGAGGCTAACATTAACTTTGCATGATGCAACAAGGTGAACAAGAAACTGTTGATATAATTGATGCCGGAACCATGGCCTACCAGGAGGCCTGGGATCTCCAGACGCATTTGCATAAGGAATTGGTTGATAATAAGCGAGCGGGATACCCTGTAAAGCAGCGACATTACTTCATTTTGTGCGAACATCCACCGGTTTTTACCCTTGGGAAAAGCGGATCTGAGGACAATCTGAAGATCAATGCACAAGAGCGGGCAGCGCATCAGATTGAGTATTATAAGATTAACAGGGGAGGGGATATTACCTTTCACGGCCCGGGTCAGCTTGTAGGATACCCAATTTTGGACCTGGATCTCATATTTACAGATGTACATAAATATGTGCGTTCACTGGAAGAAGTAATCATAAATACATTGCAAAAACACAACATTAAAGGTATTAGAAGTGACAGATACACAGGTGTTTGGGTGGAAGATGATAAAGTAATAGATGAAGAGAAGAAGATTTGTGCCATAGGTGTTCATTTAAGCAGATGGGTGACAATGCATGGATTTGCGTTTAACGTAAACACCAATCTTTCGTATTTTGATCATATCATTCCATGTGGAATCACTGATCCAAATAAAAGTGTGTGTTCTCTAGGTAGCCTATTGGGGAAAGATGTAAATTTGCAGGAGATTAAAAGGCAGGTATCCAAGGAATTTGGCTTGGTATTTGACCTTGAAACAAGGTTCACGCCCTTTGAATCGTTAAATCAATTCACGTTATAAAATTTTAAAAGATGAACACCATACGATCATTTTTCATCCTTTGTGCAGTACTTTTTAGTACGATGCTGATTAGTCAGGCATCGATCAATCCAGCTATTCAAGCTACACTTGACGGATTTATTGAAAAGTCAAATGAGCACAACTGGGATAAGGCCTTTGACTATATGTACCCTAGAATGTTTGAAAGCGTGTCAAAACAAGATATGGTTGACATGATGAAAAGCTCAGAAGCGGACGGCATGTCACTCAATTTGTCGAATGTTCGAATTACATCTACTTCAGTTCCGGTTGAAGTGGGTCAGGAAACGTTCGTGCGCGTTGAATATGTTTCTGACATGAAAGTGCTCATTAAGAAAGGGGGCATTTATGACTATTCTAAGGCAACGACGGCAATGGTTGAACAATTCAATAATACCTATGGTACCGCTAACGTAAAATGGGATGAGGGGGCGAATGAATTTAATATTCGTGCCAGCAAGTCCATGATGGCTATCAACACCAATGGTGATGTTTGGAAGATAGCAGAGATCAATATGGATCAGCCTCAGGTAATGGAGCAATTGTTCCCTGCAGAGGTAATGGATGCCTTAGTACGCGTCGAATAATTATTTATTCCTGCCAGAAATCCGAAAATGAATAAAATTGAAGATCGTCCGGTTAGTTTTAGCCGAACGACAATGACGGAATTGGTTATGCCCAATGATACCAATCCTCTCGGTAATCTTATGGGAGGTAATCTCATGCGATGGATGGATATGGCCGGAGGTATTTGTGCTGCGAGACATTGTGGCGCACATGCCGTCACTGCCTCCGTGGATAATGTATCTTTTGCAAAGCCTATTCACCTTGGTGATGTTATCACCATTAATGCCTCCGTAACGAGAGCCTTTAATACATCTGTAGAAATTTATCTTGAGGTGATGGCCACTTCATCTTTTGGTGCAGATCTGGAGCAATCCAATCATGCCTATATGACCTTTGTCGCTTTGGATTCGAGGACCTCGAGGCCAAAGAAAGTGCCTCAGGTGATTCCGGAGACAGAAGAAGAAAAAGCGCTTTATGCTGGTGCGGAGAGAAGACGGGAGGTGAGATTGGTTTTGGCCGGGCGATTAAAGCCCGAAGACGCGACAGGATTAAAGGCCTTGTTTCATGAATTGGAAACTTCATCTAAGAAATAATATATAGAGCCCTTGTCAAGTTTAAAATCATTAATCAAGACCATCTTACCTCGTTTCCAGACAATGCATCTGGAGTATCCTGTCGACCTAAAGCCCCGATATAGTAAAGGTAAACCTCACAAAGCCCTTCACGAGATAATAAACGCCAATAGGTCACTCTACGAAGGCCATCTCAAGAAGGCACTTTCGTATCAGGACAATTTACTTGATATTCCGGTTTATCGCCCGGATGGCGATGAATCATATAGCCCATACTGGATAAATGGATTTCTACCGGGACTCGATATTATCATGCTGTATGCTATGATGGCTTCGGAAAATCCAGCAACCTATATTGAAATTGGATCTGGTAACTCTACGATGGTTGTTGCTAAAGCCAAAGCGGATCATAAGCTTAAAACAAATATTATCTCTATAGATCCGGCACCAAGAACAGCAATCGATCAACTTTCAGATAAGATCATCAGGGAACCTTTTGAAAATACCGACTTATTTGTGTTTGCTAACTTAAAGCGAGGGGACATCGTTTTCGTTGATAATTCACATCGGGTACTTCCAAATTCAGATGCGACCGTTTTCTTTATGGATGTATTACCTTATTTGCCAGAAGGCGTCATCGTGCACATCCATGATGTTTACTTGCCGTTTGATTATCCTCAGAATATGTGTGACCGATACTATTCTGAACAATACGCTTTAGCTGCATTTGTACTTGCAAATCCACAGAAGTATCAAACCATTATGCCCAACTTCTTTGTTTCAGAAGACGCGCAACTCAGTCAAATTCTAAATCCATTTTGGGAGCAATCGATGATGTCAAATGTTGAAAGGCATGGGGGATCATACTGGCTTCGCATCGGAGCCTAGTGGATTGATACAGCCTGTTCACAAAGCAGTGGATAGTCTGTTATACTACTCGATAGCAGTAGTGTCCAGAGAACTTAATACCTGTAGTTTAGTTTTTTTATATCGTTGCTAATTACCCTCACTGGGCCGTTGCATGGAGAGCCTGTCCGCCTCAGGCGGATGCTCCTGTATCATTGTCACAGATGAAAGAGTCAGAGGCAATGAGTTTAGGAAGTTTAGAAATGTCACCTACGATGACATGGTTTAGAGGGTTTAGTTTTTTGAAAATAAATTTGCTGCAGAGCGCGAAGAAAACCTATTCTAGCTAGTCATACAGCTCGCGATATCAAAACTCCCCTTTCCGAAAGCACTGAGGCTTTTGGACGCGGAGTGGCTGGGGGTAAAAAGGCAGAAAATAAATCCCGCGTAGTCCTCACAAATATGGATCAAATTGTACCTGCCTAGCACGGTAGATGCGACATCTTATATGCGCTTAGCGCAATAAGATGACATCCCCTTTAGCTACCTCTGATCGACCATCCGGATATCTCAGGGTGGCAGTATACACATACGTGTCTGATGCAGCAGGTTCTGATTTAAACCGGCCATCCCATCCATCCGAAGCGCCATCATTTACATCATAGACTTTTTGTCCCCATCGATTGAAAACCATAAATTTTTCCAAAGTAATATTGCCGTTGATGATCAC
>JBBKWA010000030.1:0-10422 GCA_037968695.1 Saprospiraceae bacterium | reverse complement strand
GAGGCTCACACACTACTAGTTATTTTATTAGGCTTGGGGAAAGGGGTTCTCCCGGGATTCGCAGAAACGGGGAGTAAGCGGGTAGGAAAGGAAAAGGCCACTGGGAAAGCGGTACAGGGGTGCAACCCAATATTTCTGCGTTCCTTCTTTTAATTATGGATACTGGTTAAGAATATTAAATAGGTGAATCGATTATTTGTTATTCCTATTAGAACCCCATAGTTTTATAAACAATCACAAGTTTAATGAAACGAAACATGCATTTAAATGCCAGTGCTCGAATTTTCAATAATGCCACCAAACTGAGAAGAGAGGAGACATTGGCTGAAAAACTATTATGGAGTCGATTAAATAATAGACAGATTGAAGGAGAAAAATTTCGTCGCCAACACCCAATTAAAAAATTCGTCCTTGATTTTTATTGTTATAAACAAAGATTGGCCATAGAACTGGATGGCAGACAACATTTAAAGGCAGAAGCAAAGTTTTATGATAAGGACAGAACTGAAATTCTTGAAGGCTATTCATTAGTAATTCTTAGATTTTCAAATGATGAAGTGATTGGTTCGATAGAAGATGTTGTTAATCTTATTAGGCATCAAATTATAGAGCTACAAAGGAAAAGGCTATCCTAAAATCTGTGAGGTAACTCATCCTTTGAGCGGCGCAACCCCTTGCCCCTGTTTTTCTTCGTGCCGTTTCATTGCATTTCACTTCGCTAGGAAAATCCTGGGGAGGCTCACACACTACTATTTATTTTATTGGGCATTTGCGCGCAGGGGTTCTCCCGGGATTCGCAGAAACGGGGAGTAAGCGGGTAGGAAAGGTAAAAGGCTACTTGAAAATTTGTAGAACGGCGCAACCCCCGGCCCCTGTTTTTCTTCACTTTGCTACGAAAATTCTGGGGAGGCTCACGCACTACTATTTATTTTATTTGGCCTTTGCGCGCAGGGGTTCTCCCGGGATTCGCAGAAACGGGGAGTAAGCGGGTAGCGAAGGGAAAAAGGCAACTGTGCTAAACAGATAAATCTGCAAGTTTTTTTTCTGCAATACCTGCCACATATTCCCCAATTGACAGACAAGAGGTCGCTGCCGGACTCGGCGCATTGCATAGATGAATCATACGATCCTGCTCAATCACCACATAATCATCAACCAGTTGGCCATTTTTATCCAGCGCTTGCGCCCTGACACCTGCACGGCTCCGATAGATGTCCTTCATTTCAAGAGCAGGAACAAGTGTTTGAAGACTTTTTAGAAAAGCTTTTTTAGAAAATGAACGCTTCATTTCTTCGATGCCTTTTTGCCAATGCCTCATCGCCATTTTGTGAAAACCAACATAGCCAAGTGCTTCCAGCAACTCACCAGCATGCACATCAAGATGTTTATAACCCTCTCTTCGAAAAGCAAGTACTGCATTCGGACCGGCTTCAACACCTCCATTAATCCGCTTGGTCAAATGAACACCCAGAAATGGGAAGTTGATATCAGGTACCGGATAAATCAATCCACGTACATAATGTGTCGCTTCAGGACGCAAAGCATAAAACTCCCCTCGAAATGGAACAATTTGATGAGGAGTTTTATGCCCTGCCAATCGGACCAGATGATCTGCATACAATCCGGCACAAGCAATCGCCAGTTTTCCGGAGACTTTTCTTTTCCCTGAGGATATGGTGATTTCCTGAGGGCTCTCCTTTATTTTTTCAACTTTAAAATTGTTAATGATCTCTCCACCTTGAGCTATAATTAATTCAGCGAGCTGTTCAGCCACGTCTCTAAAGTCAATGATACCAGCCTGAGGTACCCAAATTCCTTTTACCGCATGACAATAAGGTTCTATCTCATTGGCTTCCTTTTGATCGATCATCTGGATGCCTGACAGCCCGTTTTGTATCCCACGATCATATATCCCTTCAAGCGTAGGTAGCTGCTTTTCATTTGAAGCGATGATTATTTTCCCACATTTATCGAATGGAATCTCTTGGGCAATACAAAAATCAAGAAGCATTTGATACCCTTTGACACAGTTTAGTGCCTTGGCACTTCCGGGTTTGTAATAGATACCGGAATGTAGGACGCCACTATTCCGATCCGTTTGGTGCGTTCCAATAGCAGATTCCTTTTCCATTATACATAGCTTAATACCAGGGTGAGCTGAAATCAGTTTCCAGGCGCTGGCGAGCCCGACAATTCCTCCTCCAATGACTACAACGTCATATTCCATATGGTGGTAAGGTATTGATTAATGGCGTTCTAAAATAGAATTTGAAACAGAAAAAACCGCCCCTCAGAAGACATGCATTTTCTTTATTGCGCATAACTCCATATATGGATATGGATTTTACTTCAGACAATGATATTGGTCAAATACGCCAGAAAAGAATTCAGTGTCTTTATGGCCAAGGAATGTGCTGATTGTCGATGAGTTTGATACTGTATGTCAGAGAGTAAAATATTGAATTAAAGCTTATAGGTTGAATTTCTTCCATTGAAGACCTGAAGAGCATTGTTAACTGATGCCTAAACACTTATGGCATAACTTATTATGAGTACCTTTGCAGGCCGGTAGGAAATTGTAACCTACCGATATTCAGTATTTTATGACTACGTTCCAAGAGATGGGTCTCAGTAAAGAGATCCTCAGAGGTCTGGATGACATGGGTTTTGAAAAACCTACCTCTATTCAGGCCAAAGCCATTCCGGTGATTTTATCCTCAAATCAGGACTTTATTGGAAGAGCACAAACCGGCACCGGTAAAACGGGCGCCTTTGGTATATCCATTCTTAACAAACTGGATTTGACCTCCAATCATGTGCAGGCTATCATCCTGTGTCCTACCCGGGAACTCTGCCTGCAGATCACCAAGGAGATGCAAAATTTTGCCAAACACATGAAAGGCGTGAAAGTCGTACCAGTGTATGGTGGTTCAAGCATGGATACACAGGTCTACGCACTGAAGAATGGCGCGCAAATCGTTGTCGGCACACCAGGTCGAACGCTGGATCTTGTCAATCGAAAGAAATTGAAACTGGAAAGCCTTCAATGGCTAGTGCTGGATGAGGCGGATGAGATGCTGTCCATGGGATTCAAAGAGGACATGGATGCCATTTTGGCCACGACCCCTAACACCAAACAAACACTTCTATTCTCTGCTACTATACCTTCAGGGATTAAGCATATGGTTAAAACCTACATGCAAAATCCTATAGAAGTTGCTGCTGAAAAGACGCAAACAGGAGCAGATAATGTCACCCATCATTACTACGAAGTCGCCGCCAGAGATCGCTATGTGGCGATTAAAAGGATAATCGATGCCCACCCCAATATATACGCTATCGTATTTTGTCGAACACGGGCAGAAACTAAAGACATAGCGGAAAAGCTTTCAAAAGAAGGTTACAATTCTGATGCACTTCATGGTGACCTGAGTCAACAGCAAAGGGAATACACGATGAGCCGCTTTAGAAGTAAATCGCTTCAACTGCTCATCGCAACGGATGTTGCAGCACGTGGACTCGATGTCAATGATTTGACCCATGTCATCAATTACAATCTACCGGATGATCCGGATACCTACATACACAGAAGTGGTCGAACAGGCCGTGCGCATCGCAAAGGTATTTCAGTGACGATTATTCATTCTCGTGAGCATAATCGACTCAGAGATGTGGAAAGAAGGATAGGAAAGCCGTTTGAAAAAAAGTTGGTGCCTACCGGCAATGAAATATGCGAAAAGCAACTCTATCACCTTGTTGATAAAGTTGAAAATGTTGAGGTAGATGAGAACCAGATCGCTAAATTTCTTCCCCAGATTAATAGCAAACTCAGTTGGTTGGATCGCGATGAATTGATCAAACGATTTATGTCCATCGAGTTCAATCAATTCCTTTCTTATTACAAGGATTCCAGAGACATAAATATCATCACCAAAAGCAAAGATGACCGTGGTGGAAGAAATGATCGAAACGATCGCAATGACCGTGGTGGAAGAAACGATCGCCGAAATGATCGAAAAGATGATAGAAGCTCCAGAAATGATCGAGAGCCATGGAAGAAAAAAGAGGGAAGAGGAGATCGAGCCGATCGTCCAAGGCGTAGTGATGGCAGAGCAGAACCGGCAGCACGAGGAGAGGATAGACCAAAAGTAAAATTTGCACCATTGGTGATCAATGCCGGAACAGTTAATAAGTTCAGCCCAAAGACCTTACTTACGTTGATTAATCAATATCTCCCGGATCAGGAAGCGCAGATTGGAAAAATTGATGTTCAATTTTCACATACCGTTTTTGATGTCGACGTAGCCTATCATGAGCAAGTCGTCAAAGCCTTTAAAAAAGCGAAGTATAAAGGCACAAAATTGAGCGTAGATCCGGTAAAAAACAAATCGAAGTAAGATTAATTATTGGGTTCTATTTCTTGAATTAAGACTGGAGTGTGACCTGAATATTTAATACCTGGATTTCTCACTATAGAGAATCAATGTATTAAATTCTACAACGTATCCTTTTCACATAACATCGTCTCTTAATTGAATATTTTTTTATGTCTCTATTTTACGAGAGATTTATAGGAAGTATTTCGAATTAGGCAGTCCCGCATTTCAGCGGGAAGCCAGAAGAGGCTGAAGGGCTGATAGCAAGGGTTTTATCGAATAGAAATGTCTTATCGCTTTGAAATAGCTAGTCGCTCCAAATTGTTTGACCGCCCGAATCTCTTCTTTTTGTGTTCGCAAGAGCAAAAAGAAGAAAGTGCGAAGTCCAAAAAATAATTTACTTCCATTGCTTGAAAGATACTAGAATGAAAACGGGAGTTTTTGGAGCGACGAGGTTTTTGGTTCTTTTTTCCGGAAAAAAAGAACGCAGGATCAAAAAGCATTGTGCTAATGAAACCTCAATAATCTTTTTTGGCAAAGCACCTAAGCTTTAAGAAGCAAAGGCCGTCAAAGGCGAAAAAGTATCAAATCATGCTATTATAAAATAATTATAGAAGACAAAATTTGTTTTGGATTCGACTGGATTCAAGTATAATCCAAGTCTTCTATAAAGGGACTAATTATTGAAAAATGTGCACGTCGTACAATTCTTTCCGACACTCCCGACATACTATTCGTATATTTATTCAACTTGAATAAATAAGCATCACCACAACCCCTGCTTTAATTGACCACCTTAATCAACCAACATGAAATCATTTTTAACACTTTCTTTTCTCTTTTCTTTTTTCGCTTTTAATGTAACAGCGCAGGACACCTTCTCCATCGTTGCAGCAGACTCTACTTCCCGTGTAGTAGGTAGTGCCGGAGCATCTTGTGTGGATTTGTTTAACACAGGCTTTTTAGATGATTCTTTCCTTGGTGATCTTTTGCCGGATACCGGAGCAATTAACACACAGGCCTTTTACCTTGCAGGAAATCAAAACAATGCCAGGCTCAGAATGAGAGCAGGAGACAACCCGGGCGAGATAATTACCTGGCTTGCAAACAACGATGTACAGGACAACTCATCCACTCGTCAATATGGCATCGTAGGATTTACCGGAGATCAGGTTAGTGCTGCAGGTTTCACAGGGTCAAACACAAACGATTATAAAAATCACATTTCAGGAAGCATCAATGGGATCTATTATTCTATTCAGGGAAATATACTACTAGGGCAACAGATATTGGATTCAATGGAATCCAAATTCAGGAATGCTGAGGGAGACATCGCATGCCGTTTGATGGCGGCATTACAAGGCGCAAACGTTACTGGCGCAGATACCCGATGCGATCCGAATGGAACCTCCTCTTTGTTTGCTTTTTTGAAAATTACGAACCCGAATGATATGTATGGGAGTCCAACCTTCAGCATTAGTGTGCGCACCCATGGAGGTGCTGGAATCGAACCGGTAGATTCACTTCAAAGCATTTTCGATTTTCAATATACCTGTGGGATTACAAATACATCCGAGATTACAGATGACCTTGAGTTTAGTATCCATCCAAATCCGGCACAGGATGATATCAAGCTCAAAGTGGATCCATCTTTCATAGGTAAAGCCTATATAATTTTTGATTTAAATGGTCGCGAAATTTCTAAGGGAGTAATTTCATCAATGGAGACTTCGATTGAAGTGCGTTCATTCGAACCGGGATTATACGTGATAAAAGCAGAGAATCTATACAACGCAAAATTTATTAAAAAGTAAGTTCTAGCGATTCTGGGAATGTTATTCCTCTAAGCTTATTATCTTTAGAGGACAAGCCTTCCTATTATGAAACAAATTCTGCTTTCTACGATCTTCTTCTCTCTTTGTGTAGCGCCATTGTTTGGGCAAGAGAATACCCACTTTACAAATCCATTGATCCTGGATATTGTCAAAGGAAATTATGATCCTCAGGATTATCTCCCGAATGAAATAATTTCAGACCCTTTAGTCATTAGCGCGAATCTTTTGGACGAAATCAATCCTGATTCGATGAAGGCTACGCTTCTCGCATTACAACCTTTTCACAATAGAAACACGGGATCAGATACCATTTCTGCAGATACAGGCATAGGCGCTGCCCGAAAATGGGTACTGGCTCAATTCGATCGGTTTAGTACGGATCAGGGTGGTAGACTCGTAACTGGTTATCTTGAATTTGATCAAGAAGTGTGTGGAATGGGTAGGCATAAAAATGTTATAGCTGTTTTACCTGGTAGCGATTTATCTGATCCTTCCTCCATCATTATTGAAGCTCATTTGGATAGCCGATGTGCAGGAAACTGTGACATTGATTGTCTGGCAGAAGGAATGGAGGATAATGGCAGTGGGGTAGCCTTAGTAGTCGAATTAGCCCGGGTCATGAGCCAATACGTTTTTGATCACACCATTGTATTTATGACGGTCACCGGTGAGGAGCAAGGGCTTGTAGGGTCAAACGCTTATGCTGCTTATGCTGTTCAGGAGAATATCCCAATTAAAGCAGTTTTAAATAATGATGTGGTTGGTGGTATCATCTGCGGGGAGACTTCTTCTGCACCATCCTGCCCGGGGTTGAATCACATTGATAGTACGCAGGTTAGGTTGTTTTCTTTTGGTGGATTTAATTCACCTCATAAATCCTTATGCAGATTTATTAAACTCGAATATCAGGAGATGATTGAGCCGCTTGCATCCGTTCCGATGTTGGTAACGTTAATGTCTGCCGAAGACCGTGTAGGAAGAGGAAGTGATCATATCCCGTTCCGGGAAAATGGATATAAAGCCATCCGTTTTGCTTGTGCCAATGAGCATGGAAATGCAAATGTAAGTGATGAAGATTATCATGATCGCCAGCATACCTCAGGAGATATTTTGGGAGTCGATACAAATGGCGATATGGAAATTGATAGCTTTTTTGTTGACTTCAATTATCTCGCCCGCAATGCTGTCATTAACGGCAACGCCGCTGCTATGGCTGCATTAGGCCCCGAAAGTCCTGTGATTTCTTCTTTTGGGCAGGACGGAGATTTTATCTACATAGAGCTGGCTGACCCTAATGATTACAATGAATATGTCGTTGGGCTTAGGATTCATGGGCATGATTTTGATACCTTATATTATATCTCAGGCGGTAAGTCCGGTGCCTTTGAACTACCCAGCAGAGAGCTAAATATTTTTGTTTCTGCAGCATCTATTGATAGCAACGGAGTGGAAAGCTTGTTTTCCAATGAGGAGTTAGCAAGATTGACAGGGACGAATGATCCGGAGCATATCGCGGGCATTGAACTTTTTCAGAACAAACCCAACCCGTTTGATGAATCCACAATGATTAGTTTCATGATTCAAGATCCTGTTAAAATCAATAAGGCGTATATTTCGATTGCGGATATGAGTGGCAAGCTTGTTGAAGTCATTCCGGTTGTGGTCAAGGAAGGAATGAATGAAGTGCTTTTTCAGCATGGATATAATATGACTGGAACTTACCTGTATTCGCTTTATGTTGATGACCAGCTGATTGCTACCAGACGAATGATATTTGCAAACTAGAAAATAAAAAAGGTAGGGAGGAGGAGTTAAAATAGAGCCTGGTTAATTCAGCACTATGAAGTTTACTCCTGAATCAAACTTTCCAATACGCGTTTCCATCCTTCCCATCCACCGATCTCACTTAAGGTAGAATTGTGCCATAGAAAAATGAATTCACCGTTATGTTTTTTTACCTCTGATTTTATTTTTTCACAAAGCGCAATATTTTCATCAACGGACAATTTTTTGTAATGTCGTAAAGAGACATCCATAATAAGGAGTGGCCTTTCCATTAAGGGTAATTCCTTGCGCTGTTGGATATCAAATACCGGAAATGGTTTGCATGTGCCACAACGAAAACCGGGCTCAGCAGCATAACCCAGTGTACTGTCTTCCGAAATTCCGGCAATGGCCAATTGATTCCATGTTTCTGGAATTGAAAAGCGAAGAAAGTGTTGCCTGGAGAAGGTAATGGACATACCTGAGTTTTCCTCAAGAGTTACTTTTTCTTCTTCGATTTTTTCAGCATCCTGATAGGTCGCATAACTTGGATGCAGGCCTAACGCATGCCCTCTTGATTTGATTTCTTCGATTAGTGCTTTGATTCGTGGGTCTTGTAGTTGATAATATCCTTCATATTTTGTTTTGCCTCCACCTAAAAAATAAAACTGAAACAGGCTTTTGTTCTTTTCAGCCAGCGTCATTAAATATTCGAAAGTATCATAAGGATCAGTTTTCTTTAGTGCACCAACCGCCCTATAGTTTTGATAATCACGCCATAATTTGATAGGATTGAAATGCTGGCGAAAGCGCCCACCCAAAACTTTCCAAAGTGGTTTGCTGCTCCAGTAAAAAGGCATATCCACATCACAGGTAGGAATGATTTTGAAGGAAGCTTTATCCAATGGAACCGCATACCCAAGCGTACCCAGCCAAAGTTTGAGTAATGTGGCATATTCATCAATGATTGGTCTAAGGATAAAACCTTCTTTGACTGACAAAGCTTCGTTAGCAGGAAACCGATTGTGCAAATCTTTATGTTCGCCTATCGTTTCCTCCCACCGGGTCAGCATAAAAAACACCCCGGCAAAAAGATCCACATGACAAACTATTTTTTCACGTGTGATTTCTAATTGCTCTTCCCCAAAGAGGATTAAGATATTGTATAAACCAACAGATTGAGATTCCACAATAGTTTTTGGCACGTTGGCTTTTTCAGCATATGTTGCCCCAGCTTCAAATTTTCCAAAGAAACCATCAATGATCGTCAGGGACTTGTCTGCCCATTGAAGCTCATAATGTTCGATGGCATCATCAGGTTGTATTTCTACCTGCACACCACAGTAATGCGTGAGGAGTGTCTTGATCGCATAAGTGCGTTCAGGGATGTAGTTGTTTGGGATACGAACAGTAATCATTTCCTGGTAAAGATAACACTCCCTTGTAGTTGAAGCTTTGGTGCGGTTTTAACCGAAAAAATTTTTAACCTTATCACAGATATAACTTATCTGTTCACTGGTCAAATCTGGATGCATTGGCAATGACAAAACCTCCTTGCTGATCTGGTCCGTATAGGCCAAAGCAACACGACGCGCTATTAAGTTGGTATAACCTTCCTGTGCATGCATGGGGACAGGATAGTAAATCATAGAAGGGACATCATGTTCTGCAAGATGTTTTTGTAAATCATTCCGACGCCCATCTGTAATCCTTAGCGTGTACTGATGGAAAATGTGTTCGGACGAGGCTACGCGTTTAGGCGTTTTTAGATTGGCAATATTGGCTAGCTGGGCATCATACTGATCGGCTACATTTTGTCTTTGTTTATTCCAGCTTACAAGATGTGGCAATTTGACATTAAGAATAGCTGCTTGCACAGAATCCAATCTGCTGTTGACACCAATGGCATCATGGTAATATCTGCGCTCCATGCCATGGTTGGCGAACATTCTGAGTCGCTTTATGATTTCGTTATCGCTGGACATCATGGCGCCACCATCACCATAGCAACCTAAATTCTTTGACGGGTAAAAAGAGGTGCAACCAATATGTCCGATGGTGCCGGCCATTTGCATTTTGTTTTCTGCATTCATGCATCGGGCGCCGATTGCCTGGGCATTATCTTCAATCACATACAAGTTGTGCTTATTGGCGATTTGCATCAGCGTCTTCATATCCACGCACTGCCCAAAAAGATGTACCGGAATAATCGCCTTGGTTTTATCCGAAAGCGATGCTTCAATATCATCAATTTGCATCAGGAATGTATCTGGATCGACATCAACGACTACAGGTTTTAACCCCAGTAGGGCAATGACCTCTACACTCGCAACAAAAGTGAAAGAAGGAACAATGACCTCATCACCCACTTTCAGATTTAATGCCATCAGTGCGAGTTGTAATGCATCGGTGCCATTTGCACAGCCAACGACCTGAGCATCGTCAAG
>JBBKWA010000029.1:0-3802 GCA_037968695.1 Saprospiraceae bacterium | reverse complement strand
TGCGAGCCATCAATTTCAATGGCGAAACATGATGTTGGGAAGGTCACGGACAGGGTTTTCTTGTACCATCCCTTATTTCTAGTTGGCCGACTATTACCATTAAAAAGGCGCTTGTCTGTCAGCGAAGAGAGCTTTGTGCAAAGCAGGTGAGAAGTGTCGACTGCATCCACACCATTCTTCACCATATCGGCAAGTTCACTCAGGTTTGTACCAGTCACTCCAAGGATTTTGGCAATGCTCTCGGTGGACGGCCAGCGCGGTTTTTCATGTGCGGTTGTACGCTTGGATTTGTTGAACGTCGTCGGGTCGAGGCCCGCCTTTTTGGCCAGTCCCGATGTTGATAATGAATGTTTAGAGGCGAGTGCGTCGATTGCGGCCCAGATTTCGGAATGCGAAAACATAGGAATAGTGTCCCACGTCTAATCGATTCTAAAAAGGGGTTAAATCCTAAAATTTTTAATCAATTACAGCTTTTGCAATTTGGATGTCTTGAATCGCAACACCCGTTAAATCACACAAGGTAATTTGATTGTCATTTGTACGGCCAAGTGAAGGATTGGCAATAACTTCACCCAGCTCAATCAAATCCTTATCTTCAATCAATTTTTGTTTGTAGGCTTGGGATATCTCTCCGTGATGTATGCATTGAGCTCTGTTATCAACGACAACAATATCTGCTTTCGCGGCAATTTTAGGATCAAGCTCAATTTTTCCCGGCGCGTCTGTACCCATGGCGGTAATATGAGTACCTTGTTGGATATCTGCCACTTGCAGTAAAGGTTCGCGCGCTGATGTTGTTGTCACTATAAGATTACAGTTCTTTGCCAGCTCAGCGGTACTTTCAGTGACTGTGACAGAGAAGCCCTTTTGCTCCATATCTTCTTTGTATTTTTGTGCCTTTTCAACGTTACGTCCCCAAACAAAAATCTTATTGCTAGAATCTATGTGGCCTTTGAGAATATCGGCCTGCATACGAGCCTGCACTCCTGTACCAATGATACCGAGAGCCTTTATATTTTTAGGTGCTAGATATTTTGCTGAAATCAATCCGGCAATCGCTGTGCGGAGTTGAGTAAGATAGCCGTTATCCTGCAAAATGATTTCTGGTTGGCCACTTTGTGTTGATATGACGATCATCATACCGTTGAGAGGTAGAGCGCTTGGTCCCCCTACAATTTTGGTAACCCAAACCGAGTCATTTTCAATGAGACCATATTTGATGTGATAGGAGCCAGGCGGATTATGTTGTTGTATATAGCCAACGGGTGGAACATCAACTTTTCCTGCACTAAAAGCTTGGAAGCCTTCTTCCTGCAGGGCAATGATTTTTGGTAAATCAATACGCTCTTTAATTTGGTCTAGTGTCAGTATTTTCATAGCTTTCAACCTTCCCATTGATTGTGGCGAGAGTTAAGAAAGTCTTTCATTAAATTAAGTGCTTCTGGCATATTTTTACGACCAAACCCCATGCGAAAATGGTTACCATCAAAGTCATAGACAGTATTTGGTAACGTAACGACACCCTTTTCACTCAAGAGGTCTTCAGCAAAATCATAGACAGATGTTTTGCTCTTTAATTTTGGAAAACCTATACAGCCACCTTTCGGTCTCACCCATTCAAATAAGCTTTCATAATCTGCAAAGAAACCGTCCAGAAGTTCTATGTTGTCTCTCATAATTCCATGATTGCGATTTAAGATTTTCTCTTTGTTTCTAAGGGTAATAAGCGAGAGAACCTCAGACGGCGCACTATTACAAATAGATAAATAGTGTTTCATGTCACTCATAGATTTCAAAATATCCTTGTCCTTTGAGGCAATCCAACCAACCCGCAATCCCGCCAATCCGAAAGCTTTCGACATGACACCCAAGCTCAAGGCTTTTTCGTAGATATCTGCGAAAGGGGGTAAGCGATCCTCTAGTTGAAGTTCCAAAAGCCTATAAACCTCATCTGAGAAAACCCATAGATTGTGTTGTCTTGCTAATTCAGCAATTTCCTTTTGTTGCTCACGGGTGATTAATGCACCTGTGGGATTGTGAGGATAGTTTATGAGCAGTAATTTTGTATTTGGCCTTATCGCTGCCTTAATTTTGCCAATATCCAAGTCCCAATTTTCTTTATGAGAGAGTTGGACTTTACTCACCTCGCATAAGGAAGATGGAATGCTTTCTAGGGACTGATAACATGGCGTAACAACAATCGCGTGGTCGTCGGAATTCAAAAGAGCATGACAGGCACAATAAATACCTTCTTCGGCTCCTGCAAAACTCAGTATGTTTTCGGATGTAATATCACTGCCATATAATTTTGCTATTTCTTCCAATAGAAGGGGTAAGCCGTAAGGCTCGGTGTAATCCAGAGTTAACTCATCCCATAAATTCTGACAGTCCTTATCGGCCATCGCCAAAATATCTTTCATGGAGTGCGTTTCAACATCAGAGGCACAAAGCATATAAGGAGCTTTGAACTCACGCGTTGATAAATAGTCCTCGAGTTTAAAGAGAGGTAAAGGTGTCATTAGATTCTCATCTTTCCGTCTAAAACTGTCATGGCTTGCCCTGATATCTCGATACGATCAGTACCAACAACCAGACCCAGTTCTCCACCACGTTCCGACGCTTGGTAAGCCTTTAAGTCAGTTTTGCTCAACTTCTGTGCCCAATAGGGGGCAAGTGTGCAATGTGCCGAACCCGTCACTGGATCTTCAGCGATACCGTCATCAGCACAGAAAAATCGCGAGATAAAATCATGCTCAGTCTTTTCGGATTTTGCAGTGACAATAATGTAATCCTCGTATTTCAGTAACGCATTAAAATCGGGACTGATATCATGAATGATGTCTTCATTCTCATATACCAGCATGAGATCACGCGATTTATAAGCATCAATGGGTTTATGAGGACTAAGTGCATCCAATATAAAAGAAGAAATACCTTCAACGTCTACTTTATCACCCAAACGTGATGGAAAATCCATGGTGTATCCAGTTTCATTTTTGACAATTTTTAAAGGCCCAACGAATTTGGTATCGAACGTCACTTCATCTTGCTCAGGATAAATTTCGGTCAGGTAAATATGTGTTGAGGCGAGTGTTGCATGACCACACAAATCAATTTCACAAGTTGGTGTAAACCATCTGAGAAGGGGGTTTGGTCCTTCTCGTTTCAAAACAAACGCCGTTTCGGACAAATTCATCTCAATGGCAATATTCTGCATGAATGTGTCATCTAGTTCTTCATCCAGAACAAACACAGCGGCAGGGTTACCCTTGAATGGTTGATCTGTGAAAGCATCGACTTGCCAAAATTTCAGACCCGTAGTCACGCTGCGTCTTCTTTTTCTTTGAGGTAATTATAGATTGTTGCACGGCTGACACTTAAGATGCGCGCAATGTATGCTGTTGCGTTTTTCTCTTTGAAGGCACCTTGGGTTTTTAACTCAAGTATCAAATCTTGCTTTTCGGAACGTGTCATTCCATCCAACGTCAGATGTTTCTCACGGCAGTAACTTTGAATAAAAATATTTATCTGTTCATAGGTGTCTTGCTTAAACAGGTCGCGTTTTTCTTCAGAAACGATGTCGTCATCAATCGTTACAAAAGTATTTATAATGTCTCTGTAATTCTCAAAGACAGAGATATCCATATTCACGCATACGAAACCAACAGCCTTATTTTTGTCATTACGCACAACAATACTGATGCATTTTAAGCGACGCCCGTCATAGTTGATTTTCTCATATGGCCCGACAACATTCTCTTTAGGATCAACGGTGAAGTCCCATCTCTCAAGATAAGATTTG
>JBBKWA010000028.1:0-16447 GCA_037968695.1 Saprospiraceae bacterium | reverse complement strand
TTAACCGAAAAAACGACCCCCTTTGATTCTTTCGCTCAGATCATTGAAGGCAAGGCAGAAATTGTGATTAGTGGAAAATCTAATCTCTTGCAGACGGGTGAGTCTATCGTAATACCAGCTCACCAGCCAAATTTCATCAGGCCGAACGGGCGGTTTAAAATGGTGCTTACCGTTATTAAAAGTGGTTATGAGGAATAATTCTTTAAAACAAAATTAATATGACACACCAAGAATTCAATAGCGAACTGGTAAGTAAAAGATCCATTCTTTTTTCTTTCGCATTAAAATTGACCAAGAATTATCAGGATGCGCAAGATCTTTTTCAAGACGGAACTACTCGCGCTTTTCACTATTGCTCCCACTTTGAGATGGGTACCAATTTTCGCGCCTGGATGTCTATGATTATCCGCAATACTTTTATCAGTGACTTCCGAACCAAAAAAAGAAGAAGCTTGGCCTACGAATCTTTTTATACGGAAAACGAGAATACTATGGATAACCAAGGCGAAACAAACATGCGTATCCAGGATATTTACAGAATACTGGATCAGTTAGATGAAAAATATGCTGTTCCTTTTTTAATGCATTATCAAGGGTATCAATACAAAGAAATTGGGGATACTTTAGGTTTGCCAATAGGCACGGTAAAAAGTCGCTTGTATACGGCTCGTCAGACCTTGAGAAAGGAAATCAACGCAAAGTATGAGATAAGTATTTGACCTGGGAACCTCTCTAAGAGTGTGTTTAGCTACGCTTTTAGAGCTGGTTATTTCATTAACAATAAAAAAATATTATCATGTCTCTATTCAATATTTTAATTCTACTCGTAGCAGTAGGTGTTATTCTTTGGCTGGTGAATAATTACATCCCAATGGATAGCAAGATCAAAAGCATACTCAATGCCGTAGTCGTCATAGTTGTTGTGCTTTGGTTGCTTCAAGCAGTTGGACTCCTTGACTCCTTAAAAAACATAAAGTTCTAATATCGGCTGCCCCAGATATGTGATTTATGTAATAGTTCTCTTTAAAAGTATAACACCCCGCCCTAATAACTCCCTTACCTTTAAAGTATTAATTAACAAGGTTTACCTCTAGCTTTAATGAGCAGGTATTTAACCTTCTAGGGAATTTAACTTTCGGAAATTGGCGTAAAAATTTTACGCCAATTTCGCTTTTTGGCGAAAGTCAAGTTAATAAAACCAAATGAACAATGAAAATAAATTTCCTCAAAAAAATAATGAACATCCTTTGCTTTGTGTGGTATCCCCCGAGATTTTATTTATCACCTCTTATTCTCCCAGGGAATGCAGAATTGCCACTTATTCACAGGATCTGATTAGCGCACTGAATAATAAATTTTACGATTCTTTTTCTCTGAAGGTTTGCGCTGTGGAATCCGGCAAAGTAAGCCGCAATTATCCCGAGGAAGTAAAATATGTACTCGACGCTAAAGATCCTGCCGCTTATGTCGAATTAGCACTTGCCATAAATGCCGACAAGAACATCGCTATGGTTTTGGTGCAGCACGAATTTGGATTTTTCCACGGTACCGATGAATATCTATTTCTTCCTTTTTTGAAACTGCTTACCCCGGCGGTCATCACTGTTTTTCACACGGTGCTGCCTCATCCTGAACATGACTTGAAAACGGAAGTCAGTGATATTACGGAATCGAGTAGTGCGGTGATCGTGATGACCAACCACTCAGCGCAGGTACTACAGGAAGATTATGATGTACCTGCTTCTAAAATTGCGATTATTTCTCATGGTACCCATTTGGTTCAGCACCAGGACAAAGCCCTGTTGAAAGCTAATTATGGATTAAGCGGGCGCAAAGGCTTTTCCACGCTCAGTCCAGGAAAGGGCATCCATCTTTTGATGGGTAACGAAGCCCTGAAAAGCGACGTCAGCTCCAACACCTTGCAGGGGATCGTGCCGAGCGCTTGGGGGAATTCGGCGATTGCCCATGCTTTACTATTTCAGCAGGTTGCCGAACAGACCAAGAGGCCGAACATTTCTTTGCAATACCGTATGCCACCCGTCAAGTTGGATCATATAAAAAATATGACCACCCATTTCGGGATCACCCAGTTTTCCAAAATCAATCAACCGGATATTGAAACGGGTTACACGCTGGATGATAATGCCCGGGCATTAATTGCCGTTTGTATGCACTATGAATACAAAGGGGATCGGGCAGATTTGGAATATTTGGAGATTTATCTGCAGTTTATGCAATTCTGTTACTTTGGTAATGGCAGTTTTTTGAACTATGTGAATAAAGAAGCCCACTTCACTGCACAAAATAACAGCACCAATCTGGAGGATGCGAATGGCAGAGCCATTTGGGCGCTGGGTTTTTTCATCTCTAAAAGTCCATTGTTTCCGGCAACACTAACCGCCAGTGCCAGCGGGCTTTTGCAGCAAGCAATAACTGGAATTGAAAAGATGCACACCCCTCGGGCCATGGCCTTCGCCCTGAAAGGATTGTTTTATTGCAATCAACAGGAGCCATCACTCGAAAATACCAGACTGATCAAGGTACTCGCCAATCGCCTGGCACAAATGTATCGTCACGAATCAGGACACGGTTGGCACTGGTTCGAAAGTTGCCTGACCTATGCCAATAGCATATTACCAGAAGCCATGTTACTTGCCTGGCAGGAAACCGGTGACCCCGCCTATAAAGCGATCGCGCTAACCTCTTTTAATTTTCTCCTATCCCAGACCTTTAATGAAAACGGGATAGAAGTGATCTCCCACAAAAAATGGCTGCACAAGGGGCAAGCATCCGGCCCTCCGGGTGAAGAGCCGATCGATGTGGCCTATAGCATCCTGGCCTTAAGCCAATTTTTCGAAGTATTTGGTAGGGAAGATTACCCGCGTAAGATGGAGATTGCTTTCAACTGGTTTTTAGGTGATAACCGTTTGCGCCAAATTATCTACAATCCGTGTACCGGCGGTTGTTACGACGGCCTGGAGGCCACCCAAGTCAATCTTAATCAAGGGGCAGAATCAACCGTTAGCTACCTGATGGCCCGATTGACGATGGAAAAGTATAAAAAAGGAGTCGAGCAACCGAAAATTACGGAATTGATCCAATTAATGCCTCCCGAAATGGCGATGCCCAGCGGCATCGAACTGACGGGGCCGTATTGAGAAATAAAAGAACGGTTGCCTTGGCCCCACGCCAAATTCCCAGAAAGATGATTTATGTAACTTTTACCAGGAATTGTGTAACACTTCCTAAGGCATAAAGGGAAACCTTTATACTGTCAAAATTTATTGATAAAAAAACATTCAAATGAAAAAGTTAATATTGCCTATAATGACTGCGCTCTTGCTAATGTCTTTTGTTCCTGCTCCACTGAGCGCAGCATCGGGAACTACCCCCAGTTCTATCCCCATAAATAGTCCTGTAGAACCAACACCTGCTGAAGTTCTACTTAACCGATTGGATGAAATAAATACAATGGCTAAGTCAGAGATGAGCGGTTCTGAGAAAAGAGCATTACGCAAGGAAGTACGTGGAATAAAACACGAGCTTAAAGCGCAAAACCAGGGCGTGTATCTTTCAGTAGGAGCCATCATCGTTATTGTATTGCTACTGCTCCTTTTGCTTTAATACTACCTCCGCCAAGCTTTTAAAAGGAAGCTTATCCTTAAAAACCAAATGAATTTTGTTTAAGTCAAGAGTCCCCGCTCATGCATTGCCTCCAGTTTTTACTGGGGGCTTTTTTTTTGGATTCAAAATGTGTGATACATGTAAGTCTTCGCGGCGGATGTGTAATGTCTTGACAATTAATAGGATCATCTTTGTATATACCCGTTACCAAAAACCAAAAAAAGATGTCAAGTACCACTATTCCTACAAAGAAAAATCAATCAAACAGCTCTTCTTCTGAAAGGAAGACCACCATGAAAGGCTTGGTTTATGGTGGTCCTGGAAAAATAGCATTCAAAGATATTCCAAAGCCAGGTATTGAAAAACCAACGGATGCGCTCGTTAAAATAATCAAGACCACCATTTGCGGAACAGATTTAGGCATTTTACACGGCAAAACGCCTTCGGTAAAACCAGGAACCACGCTAGGCCATGAAGGTATTGGTGTGATTGAAGAAGTGGGTACTTCTGTAAGAAATTTCAAGAAAGGTGATCGCGTGATCATCTCCTGTATCACCGCTGATGGTAGCTGCGAATATTGTAAAAAGCAGATGTATGCGCACTGTGAAGATGGCGGCTGGATATTAGGTCACCTCATCAATGGTACGCAGGCAGAGTATGTACTTATTCCTCACGCGGATAACAGCCTCCACCAGGCTCCTAAAGGAGTAGATGATGAGGCGCTGGTGATGCTCAGCGATATCCTACCGACCGGGCATGAAATTGGCGTCATCAATGGCTGTGTGAAACCGGGAGATACAATCGCTATCGTCGGTGCCGGACCCATCGGCATGTCTGCTCTACTCACCGCACAATTCTATTCCCCTGCGAAAATTTATATGATTGATCTGGATGAAAACCGTTTGGCACTGGCCAAAACAATGGGCGCCACGGATACGATCAATTCAGGCACTGCTGATGCCGTCAAAAAGATCATGTCGGAAACCAAAGATGGCGTAGATGTAGCTATTGAGGCCGTTGGCGCTCCTGCCACTTTTGATATCTGTCAGCAGATCGTTCGCCCCGGTGGCCATATTGCAAACATTGGTGTCCATGGGCACAGTGTAGATCTGCAAATTCAGACCCTCTGGATTCAAAATATCACTATCACTATGGGACTGGTAAACACCAACACCACGCCGATGCTGCTGAAAACAGTCTCTTCTGGAAAAATCCAGCCAGAAAAGTTAATCACCCACCACTTTAAGCTGGAGGAGATCATGCGGGCTTATGAAGTGTTTGGCAATGCCGCTGAAGAAAAAGCCATGAAGGTGATATTAACAAATGAATAATCTCAATAATAAAATAATGACCAAATATTCCTTGTCACTTGTCGCGTCGCTGATGGTCATCTCTATGGCATTAATGCAATGCAGTGCGCCTGAAAATGATGAAGCACAGGTGACTAGCCAACTGGATACTTCCATTTCAGTGATCGCCGCTGAAGCAAAAGTAGATTCGGGACTAACAGCTGTAGACCAGCCTGAAACGATGGTTGATAAGCCTGAAGCGACGGCTAGTAAGCCCCAGGTACCCCCTATTAATAAGCCTGCAATGACTACTAACAAACCTAAGGCAACAATCACTGAAAAGCCGAGTGTTGCTGTTATCGGTCCCAAAATAACCACCACTGAAAAGCCTGCCGTTGCTGTTATCGCTCCCAAAATAACCACCACTGAAAAACCCACCCCAACTATTGTTGAACAACTTGAAGTCGTCACTACTCAAGAGCTGGAAGCAGCTACTCCTGATATGCTTAAGGCCGTTACTACTGAAATACAGTCAAAATTGACCTCTGCTGACTTTTCTCTGAAATCAGTAAATGCCACCATCAGTGGTACGTCTACATTGCATGACTGGGTATCGAAGGTGACCGTAATGGAAGGCAAGGGTTCCTTTCAAATCAGAGACAATGTGCTGGCTTCGATTAAGGATGTAGAAGTTAAAATTAGAGTGACTGGAATTAAAAGTGAGGAAGGAAATAAAATGGACAATAAAACCTACGAAGCTTTTAATTCAGACAAGTATCCTTCTATTATTTATTCCTTCAGCAATGCCGTTGTCAATATAAATGATGCTCACATTGTAAGCATAGGGACTACGGGTAATCTTGCCATGGCTGGTGCGAGCAAGGCGGTTTCTCTTTTGGCTAGTGGGAAAGAATTACCAAATGGCGACTTGCAATTAACCGTTTCCAAAACGATAAAGATGACAGACTTTAACATGGAGCCCCCTGTCATGTTCCTTGGAACCATCAAAGTTGGAGATGAAATAACCGTCAGCTTCGATTTTATTCTTTCTAAAAATTAAATTATGTCAAATCAAATAGTTAATTCAAAAACAAAGCCGAACATTAAGTCTTTCGAAGAAATGACCGTTAAAGAAGTTGATGCGGCAAGTCAAATCAGCAATCTACATAAAGAAAGTGCGGCTTCTGAGGGAGAACCGATAGATAAAGTTCAAGATATTGGAGAGCAGGAAGGGGAAACAACTTTTCAAAGAAGACCGCAATTCAGATTAAATGAAAACAACAGAAGAAGATTTTAAAAAATGAAAACTGGAAATGGGAATTGGGTGCTACAAAAAATATCTAATGAATAAAAAAAACTAAAAGGACAGTCCGTATGAAATTGATACCTAAAGCAGATGAACTCATATCCAATATGAGGGATTTGTTTCAAACTAATAACTCTAATCAACGTTACTCATACGAGGAACCATTGAGGGCGCAGTTATTCAGTTCTGATCAGATGGAACGCTTAGGAAAAACCCTCGCGGGAAGCCATAAGATAAGCAAGAAACCTGCAAAGGATCATTTACTCGGACGGCTTGCAAATAATGAAATCATTCTGCACAGCGTGCGCAAGCTTATAACCGATTCAATTAAAAGAAAAGATCAGATTTCGCCCGCTGCCGAATGGCTGATAGACAATTTTTATCTTGTTGAAGAACATATCCGCATTGCAAAAAAACATTTTCCAAAAGGGTATAGCGAAGATTTGCCTCAACTCTCAAACAATGAATCCGAAGGATTAACACGCATCTATGACATAGTCATCCAGATAATTTCTCACAGCGATGGAAGAATTGACATGGAGAGCCTGAGCAGTTTTGTGAACGCATATCAAACCGTTACCAATTTGCAATTAGGTGAACTGTGGGCAATACCTATAATGCTTCGCCTTGCGCTGATCGAGAATCTCAGGCGCGTGTCAACCAGGATCGCTCTTGAAAGAGTGGATAAAAGCCTTGCTGATTATTGGGGAGAGAAGATGATTGAAACGGTTGAAACGGATCCCAAAAATCTGATATTGGTTATTGCTGACATGGCACGGTCGAATCCGCCTTTGACAAGTGCTTATGTTTCTGAATTAATCCGGCAATTGAGAGGCAAAGGTCCTGACTTAGCCGTGGCGCTTAACTGGATAGAAAGGCAATTGTCAGAAATCGGATTGACGAGCGTGGAATTGGTCGACGCAGAAAATCAAAAGGAAGCTGCCGACCAGGTTTCCATGAACAATAGTATCGGCAGTCTTCGTTTGATGGGTGCAATGGATTGGCGCAAATTTGTCGAAGCACATAGCATTGTTGAGAAAACGCTTCGTGAAGATAACAATGGAATTTATGGCTCAATGGATTTCTCAACGCGCGACAGATACCGTCATGTTGTGGAGCGTATTGCAAAGAAAAGCAAAATAACAGAGCATGAAGTTGCCCGTATAGCCATACAGCTAATGCATGAAAATGCACTAGAAAATATTAATGATGATCGCACATTACATGTTGGATATTACCTCATAGGACACGGAGTCAGTCAAACCAAAAAGCGGGCTAAAATGCGTGTGTCGGTTTTTGAAAGTGTCAAGTACGGATTGAAAAAACATACGCTTAAAATTTATTTAGGTTCTATCTTGTTAATCACATGTGCGATCACTGCAGGTATTTTATTAAGAGCATATACGGATACACAAAATAACTGGCTGCTTTTTTCGATTGCTGTGCTTTCGTTGCTAATTGCAAGTCAGCTTGCCATATCGGTTGTTAACTTTTTTTCTTCTTTATTGGTTAAACCGAATCTGCTGCCAAGAATGGATTTCTCTAAAAAAATCCCCGCTGAGTTCCGCACATTGGTTGTAATCCCTGTAATGCTCACTAATGAAAAGGAAATTGAAAATTTAGTTGAGGCATTGGAAGTCCGGTTCCTGGCAAACAGAAACGACAATTTGCATTTTGGTTTACTGACAGATTTTACGGATGCTGCGGAGGAAACACTTCCCGGAGACAAGTCTCTTATTGATTTAGCAAAACGTGGTATTGAAGAACTAAATAAAAAATACGGTAGAGAAAAAAATGATTTGTTTTTTCTTTTCCATCGTCCGCGGTATTGGAATCTACAGGAAAATACATGGATGGGTTATGAGAGAAAACGCGGAAAAATATCTGAACTTAATTCATTATTGCGCGGGAGCTTAAATGAAAGATTTTCACTCATCATAGGTGACCAATCCATTTTCCCACAAATAAAGTATGTGATAACCCTCGATGCAGATACACAACTGCCGCTTGGCTCAGCTTGGAAGTTAATAGGAACGATGGCTCATCCTTCGAATCATCCATGGTATGATGAGAAAAAGAAACGTGTAACCAAAGGGTACGGCATTCTTCAACCAAGAGTAACGGTCAGTTTACCAGAAACAACCAGTTCGTTATATACACAGATGCATGGGAATGAGCCAGGCATTGATCCTTACACACTTGCATCATCCGATGTGTATCAGGATTTATTTGGGGAAGGTTCTTTTATCGGCAAAGGAATTTACGAAGTGGACATTTTTAAAAAAGTTCTTGAAGGCAGATTTTCAGAAAACACCATTCTAAGTCACGACCTCCTTGAAGGTTGCTATATACGGTCTGGATTGTTGAGCGATGTGCAATTGTTTGAGAAATATCCGACCAGCTATCGGGCCGATAGGAAAAGATTTTCACGTTGGATTCGTGGAGATTGGCAGATTTTTTCCAGATTTTTACCTATGGTTCCTGATGCGAAAAAACACTGGCATAAAAATCCTCTTTCAGCTTTATCACGATGGAAAATATTTGACAACCTTAGGCGAAGTTTAGTTCCTCTTGCACTTACCTTGTTTTTGTTAATGGGTTGGATGGTATTGCCATCTACTTTGTTCTGGACAATCACGATTTCCGTGATGATAATACTCCCGACTATCATTTCTTCCGTTTGGGATACGATCAATAAGCCGAAAGAAGTCATCTTAAGTCACCACTTTAAAAATTCTATCCACAACATTGCTGATATTTTCAGAAAGACTTTATTTAAACTTATCTGTCTTCCTTACGAAGCATTTTCTAATTCGACAGCAATCATACAAACACTATGGAGAATGTTGATTTCCAGAAAACAAATGTTAGAATGGAATCCATCTGAAAATGAAGAAAAAAGTATTAAAACAAATCTGTTCGATTCCTATTCTTCTATGTGGATTGAACCGGTTCTTTCTTTGGTGGTACTTCTCTACCTGTTTATTTATTCTCCATTAAAGTTAAGCGTAGCAAGTCCTGTCTTATTTCTTTGGTTCATTACTCCTTATGCTACATGGTGGTTAAGTAAACCAATAGCGAAAAAAGTTTCCTTACTTACCAATGAGCAAAATATTTTTCTAAGAAAACTTGCACGAAAGACTTACAGCTACTTCGAAAAGTTTGTAGAAGCTGAAGACAATTGGTTACCGCCAGATAATTTTCAGGAACAACCCCTTGAGCTGATAGCACATCGTACATCTCCTACCAATATTGGACTTTCATTGCTTGCCAATTTATCTGCCTGCGAGTTTGGTTACCTAACAACTTCACAGCTTATTGAACAAACAACAAAGACGATAAGCACGATGAATAAAATGGAGCGGCACAGAGGGCATTTCTACAATTGGTATGATACGCAATCGTTGAATCCATTATTTCCAAAATATATTTCAACAGTTGACAGCGGAAACCTTGCTGGGTATTTGCTAATATTGAAACAAGGGTTGCTTGCAATTCCTCATCAAAAAATAGCAGGCCTAAAATTATTTGAAGGGCTCCGGGATACGTTACATGTTCTTGCCGACACATTGGAAGAAAAAGACCGCGAATTACTGACCCAATTTAATATTGATTTAGAAGCAGCATGTGGAGCTGATTTAATTACACATCGTGATACGAAATTTCACATTGAAAAGTTGACAAAAAGCTTCTTGTCTGTTTTTAAAAACCTGAACAACGATTCAAAGACCGAAACCTATTGGTGGAAGCAAACATTAAATAAACAGTTAGCGCATCTGAATGAAGATATTAGCTTGTTTATACCCTGGGATTTGTTATCTACCGTTCCTACTAAGTTTACAACTTATTTTTCCCTGAGTGCAGATGCAACATTGGTTGAATTATTAAATGCGACAAAGGAATTACAGCTTGAAGTGAATCGTCAGCAACATGAGCGCAATTCCGACAATGAAAGAGAATGGCTCGGATTATTTAAAACTGCATTAGCGGAGTCAATACGTCTAGTTGAAGATCGAATTGATTCCGTCGAAAATCTTGCCCAACAATGCAATAGTTTATCAGAAATGGAATGGGATTTCCTGTATGATAAATCAAGTAATCTGTTTACCATTGGTTACAATGTGCAGGAAAATCGCACAGATGCAAGTTTTTATGATTTGCTGGCATCCGAAGCAAGGTTTGTTATTTTTATTGGTATTGCGCAAGGAAAACTGCCTGAAGAAAGCTGGTTTGCATTGGGACGTTTACTGACAATGGTAGATGGTGAAACAATACTTCTATCATGGAGTGGTTCCATGTTTGAATACCTGATGCCGCTTTTGGTAATGCCGACTTATGACAATACACTACTTGACCAAACCTATAAATCGGCCATTAAATGCCAGATTAACTGTGTTAAACAAAAAGGGGTGCCTTGGGGAATATCTGAGTCTGGTTTCAATATGATAAACGCTAATTCTCAATATCAATATCGTGCATTTGGCGTTCCTGGGCTGGGATTGAAACGCGGACTTGAAGAGGATACCGTGATTGCCCCTTATGCATCTGTTCTTGCCCTGATGGTGGATCCGCAAGAAGCATATAAAAATCTGCAATTTCTTTCCGAAAAGGGATTTGAAGGTCAACATGGATTTTATGAAGCCATAGATTATACACCATCGCGGTTGCAACGTGGACAATCAAGTGCTACTGTTTATTCATTCATGGCCCATCACCAGGGTATGAGCCTATTGGCATTAGCCTATTTACTGCTTGACAAGCCCATGCAAAAGCTATTTGAGGCCGAACCACAATTTAAGGCAGCGCTTTTATTATTGCAGGAACGTGTTCCAAAAGCAACCGCTTTTTATGCACACACCACTGATATTGCGGAAAGCAATTCTGTGGAGGTTGGAGCCGAAACAAGAGTATTCAATACGCCAAATACGCCTTTACCTGCTGTACAATTATTGTCAAATGGCAGATACCACGTAATGGTAACAAATTCAGGAGGAGGCTACAGCCGTTGGAAAGATCTGGCTGTAAGCCGCTGGCGAGAGGATGGAACTTGTGACAATTGGGGGACATTCTGTTATATACGCGATGTAGAGAGCGGGAAGTTTTGGTCCAATACTCATCAGCCAACACTGCAAAAAAGCAAAAAATATGAAGCCGCATTTTCACAAGGTCGCGTTGACTTTCATACTATCAATAACGAAATAGAAACACATACTGAAATTGCAGTATCACCCGAAGATGATATAGAGATGAGAAGAGTTTGCATCTCAAACCGTTCTTCTATTCGCAAGACTATTGAGGTTACCAGTTATTCCGAAGTAGTGCTCGCACCTGCTGTTTCAGATTTAATGCAGCCCGCATTTAGCAATCTTTTTGTTCAAACAGAGATTCTCGCACCTCAACATGCCATTATTTGTACACGCAGACCCCGATCAGCCGAAGAGAAGCCACCTTGGATGTTTCATCTGATGACTATGAAAGGGAAAACTGCTGAACAAATATCCTATGAAACAAACCGGATGGAATTCATTGGTCGTGGAAATACAATCGTGAACCCACAAGTGATGAACAAACCGGGTCCGCTTGCCGGAAATCAAGGATCGGTGTTAGATCCAATTGTTTCGATACGATATAAAATAACGCTTGAACCCGAAGAAGCAGTTACGATTGAAATGATTACAGGCATTGGTGAAACTAAGGAGGTGTGTCAAAGTTTAATTGATAAATACCAGGATAAGCATCATCAGAATCGTGTGTTTGAATTAGCATGGACGCATAGCCAGGTCGTACTAAGACAAATTAATGCGTCGGAAAGAGATGCACAATTGTTCGGACATCTTGCAAGTCCCATTCTATTTATTAATTCCGCATTTCGTGCAGACCCTGCCATACTTATCAGTAATCATCGCGGGCAGTCAGGATTGTGGGGCTATTCCATTTCAGGAGACTTACCTATAGTGCTTTTGAAAATTGAAGATCAGGATAACATGCAATTGGTAAAACAACTTGTACAGGCGCATGCTTATTGGCGACTAAAAGGGCTCGCTGTTGATTTGGTTATATGGAACGAAGAGCAAAATGTGTACAGGCAGGATTTTCAAAATGAAATTGATGCACTCATTCCTGCCGAATACAAAGATCGTTCAGGAGGCGTTTTTGTCAGGGCTTCCGATCAGATATCCAAGGAGGATCGAATCCTGTTTCAAACAGTAGCACGTATTAATATTTCTGATAGTGGCGGAACATTATCGGAACAGATTAAACGCACACAGATTCCAGGCGTAATCATTCCGTATATCACACCAAAACAAACAACTAAAGCGCTAACGCCAATTGAACGACCAAAGAATTTAATCTTTTATAATGGCACAGGAGGTTTCTCTGCTGACGGAAACGAATATGTTATTGTTGTTGATGACAAAAACAAAACCCCTGCTCCGTGGGTAAATGTAATTGCGAATCCAAATTTCGGAACCGTTATTTCAGAAAGTGGAACGGCTTATACATGGACGGAGAACGCGCATGAATCGCGCCTCACACCATGGAAAAACGACCCTGTTTGTGACACCGGCGGAGAAGCATTTTACATTCGTGATTATGAAAACGGACATTTCTGGTCGGCTACACTTCTTCCATCAGGAGGTCAAACGCCATACATCACTCGCCATGGATTTGGCTACAGTGTGTTCGAACATATCGAAGATGGAATCTATTCCGAAATGACTGTGCATGTTGATTTGGAAGCAGCCGTTAAATTCAACGTTTTAAAAATTCGTAATCAATCGGGAAGGCCACGTCAGCTATCGGCTACCGGATTTATAGAATGGGTTCTGGATAATAACAGACCGAAAACAATCATGCACATTCACACCGAAATTGATCCTGATAGTGGAGCACTCTTTGCAAAAAATCCTTACAATACCGAATTTAATGATCGTGTTGCATTTTTCGATGTTGATAATTTGAAAAAATCGTTTACTGCTGATCGTGCTGAATTTATTGGCCGCAACGGTACATTGCAGAATCCTGATGCCATGTCCAGGAAAAAACTTTCAGGAAAGATTGGACTTGCATTAGATCCATGCGCGGCAATCCAGGTTCCGTTTGATCTGGCTGATGGCGAAGAAATAGAAATTATTTTTCGTCTTGGAGCAGGAAAAAATGCGCTTGATGCCAGTTCAATTGCAAAGCAATTCAGAGGAAGTACTGCTGCATTTGATTCATTAAAAAAAGTAAAAAAATACTGGAAGCATACGGTTGGAGCATTGCAGGTAGAAACGCCGGATGCAGCCCTCAATATGATTACGAACGGCTGGCTCACCTATCAAACACTTTCATCGCGACTCTGGGGTCGGAGCGGATTTTATCAATCAGGAGGCGCTTTTGGATTCAGAGATCAGTTGCAGGATGTATTGTCACTTCTTCACGCAAAGCCACAACTTGCACGTGAACAAATTTTACTTTGCGCTTCACGGCAGTTTACAGAAGGAGATGTACAACATTGGTGGCATCCGCCAACCGGAAATGGTGTTCGTACACGTTGCTCAGATGATTTTCTTTGGTTGCCATTTGCAACAGCTCTTTATATTTTACATACCGGAGATGATGGTGTGCTCGATGAATCAGTAACTTTCATTGAGGGCAGGCAATTAAACACCGGAGAGGAGTCCTATTATGGTACACCTGTTAAATCCGCTACCGCTGCTAACCTTTATGACCACTGTGTAAAAGCACTCGAACATGGATTCAATTATGGTAAACATGGCTTACCCTTAATTGGTACCGGTGATTGGAACGATGGTTTTGATAAAGTGGGCAATGAAGGAAAAGGAGAAAGTGTATGGATGGCATTTTTTCTTTATGATATTTTAACCCGATTCGAAACGGTTGCATCTTTACGAAACGATTCCGTATTTGCTGACGAATGTAAAAAACAAGCGCAGCAATTAAAGGAAAATATTGATAAGCACGCCTGGGATGGAGCGTGGTATAAACGTGCCTGGTTTGATGATGGTGCTACATTAGGATCTTCCGATAATGAAGAATGTAAAATTGATTCCATCGCGCAAAGCTGGTCTGTTTTATCAGGAGCAGGAAATGAGAAGCGCGTACATACCGCCATGGAATCAGCTTACAAAAACCTGGTACAAAAGGATATAGAAATCATTCAGTTGTTAGAACCACCATTTGACAAAACAGATTTAAACCCTGGATACATTAAAGGATATGTACCCGGAGTAAGAGAGAATGGTGGGCAATACACACATGCTGCTGTATGGTTGACGATGGCTTTTGCAAAACTTGGTGATACTAAACGGGTGTGGGAATTATTGAATATGATCAATCCTGTGAACCATGGGAAAACTTCCGAAGAAATTTCTGTCTACAAAGTGGAACCTTATGTGATAGCAGCAGATGTGTATGCCCGCGCACCACATGCGGGACGTGGCGGGTGGACATGGTACACAGGTTCTGCCGGTTGGATGTACCGGCTGATAACAGAATCTTTTCTTGGTTTGCAACAAGAGGGAGACAAACTGAAACTCGTTCCATGTATTCCTCAAGAGTGGAAATCCTTCACAATACATTACCGCTATAAGAACTCGGTCTATCATATTGTGGTTACACAAAAAAACAGCCCAGGAGAAATGTTGGTAACCGATGATGGAGTGGTTCAAGCAGATAAGATGATTACGCTGAGAGATGATGCAGTTGAACACGATGTTCAGGTCAGCATATTTACAAGCTCTAAGGGACACTGAAAAAGGAAATCAAAATAGATAAAATGGAAAACTCACATTTGGAAACACCGGGAAATAAAAAGGAAGTCATCATAGTAACAGGAAGCAGTGGAATGATAGGCTCGGCCTTAATCCATAAACTTGCTAAAAAATACCATGTGATTGGATTTGATCAGGATGGCTATCCTTTTCCGCCCATAGAAGCCGAATGTGTATGTGTGGATCTCACCATTGATAGTCGAATGGACTTTGCCTTTAAAAGAGTCCGCTACGCCTACGGCAACAAAATAGCTTCGGTAGTGCACCTGGCTGCTTATTATGATTTTCTGGGGGAACCCTCCGATCTGTATGATAAAGTCACCGTGAAAGGTACGGCGCGTATGCTCAAATACTTACAGGATTTTGAAGTGAAGCAATTCATTTTTTCAAGCAGCATGCTGGTGTACAAACCTTCTTCACCTGGGGTACTGATTACGGAAGAATCACCTTTGGAACCCAAATGGGATTATCCGAAATCGAAAGTAACAACAGAAAAAGTGATGCACGAACAGCGGGGCAAAATCCCGGTGGTGATGATGCGTATAGCGGGGGTTTATAGTGAAGATGGTAATTCAATCCCGATCACCAATCAGGCTCAGCGTATCTACGAAAAACAAATTACCGCAAGACTGTATCCTGCCAACCCCGCCCATGGCAGCACTTATGTGCACCGGGATGATCTCATCGATGCGATAGTTTTGGCTGTTGAAAACAGAAAGGACCTCCCACAGGAAGTAATCTTGAATATTGGCGATGACGAAACCCTGACTTACCAGGAACTCCAGGACATTATCAGTACAGAAATTCATGGCAAAAAAACACCCCTCATCGCCATTCCAAAGTGGTTTGCCAAAGCCGGGGCATTTATGCAGAACCTATTTGGCAAAGCTTTTATAAAACCCTGGATGATCGACCTGGCCGATGACCATTTTGAAATGGACAGTTCCAAGGCTAAAAAATTGTTGGGCTGGAAACCCAAACACGGTTTGCGGGAGACCCTTCCTAAAATGGTTGAAAACTTAAAGGCTGATCCAGAGAAGTTTTACAAAGACAATAAATTAGCATAAACCCTGAATAATCATGGCAGAACATCCACATAAAATGGAAGGCATGGGCTCACGAGGTGTTACACGATCTAAGATGGATATGAAAGGGCATGAACACATGGACATGGGTGCCATGAAAATGAGTGCAGATGACCGCATGAAAATGTTGAAGGATCACCACAAGCAAACGCTCTGGGTCTACTGGGTCATTGTATTGTTGGGTGTTTGGATGATCGCTTCACCACTTACTTTTGACTATGGGAAGAACGTGGTAGAACCTGCCGGAGGAAGACCTGTCTGGTTGTCGCTTAGTGATCGTATTGCGGCCATGTATTGGAGCGATATCATCAGTGGATTGTTATTGGTTATTTTGGGATGGCGTTCCCTTAAGCCTAACCGTCCCTA
>JBBKWA010000027.1:0-10255 GCA_037968695.1 Saprospiraceae bacterium | reverse complement strand
ATTGGCTTTTCTCCAGCGAAGGCACATTTAAGTATTTACCTCATGTACGATTTGGATAAAGAGCCTGCGTTGCGGGATGCACTAGGACCACACAAGAAAGGCAAAGGCTGTCTCTATATCAAACGACTCGACGACATTGATCAGGATATCCTAAAAAAAATTATGGTGAAAAGTAAACAATAGGATACTGCTAGCTCATCAAATCATTGTCTGTTTTGAAACATACAAAAAGAAATGGCCTTTATCTAATAACCTCAGTCATAAAATGCTGATTAATTTGATTTTCCACCGCTAAACCCCTTTTAAACTTTAAGGGCACTCCAGTTGTTTTTCAACCAATCAATATTCTTAAATGATTCTCAAACAATTGCTTTAACGGACTGTTAATCTGTACGTTATAGATATATTGCGCTAAATCTGCTTGTCTAAAAAATAACTGCATTGTCCAGCAACCCAAATCATACACTACTTTTTATCCCTGACATAAGTGGATTCACTGACTTTGTTAGTAACACAGAAATCTCCCATGCGAAGCATATCATAGAAGAGCTATTGGAAGCTATCATTGACGCTAACGAAATTGATCTGGAGCTTTCAGAAATCGAAGGAGATGCTATACTCTTCTACCGAAAGGGCAAAGCCCCTACAGCTGAAGAATTGCTTTCCCAAATTAAAAGCATGTACATCAATTTCCATGCACAGCTAAAGAAGTATGATAAGCATCGAATTTGCAATTGCGGAGCTTGCCTGACCGCCAATAATCTGACATTAAAGTTTGTTGCACACTATGGTGAGGTATTAGAAAAGCAAGTAAAGGATCACTCCAAATTGTTTGGCAAAGAAGTCATTGTTGCCCACAGACTTTTGAAAAACCAAATTCCATCAAATGAATACGGTTTGTTTTCTGAAAAACTGCTTTCCGCGAATTCCTCATGGACAAACCTAAACGATACAGCCTGGGGAGAAGTAAACCAGGCAGAAGAGGCGTATGACTCAGGGATCGTAAAATATTCCTTTATGACGTTGACACCATTAAGGAACGAAGTCCCTGATCCTGTTCTGGAAGACTATACTATTGATGGTGTAACCCAAAAGATTTTTGAATCAGATGCTGTTATAGAAGCACCCCTGGACCTGGTCTTCAATGTCATTTCAGACTACACCGTCAGAAAAGAATTTCAGGCAGGACTTAAGAACATCGATCAGATTAATCATCAAATTGCGCAGAACGGTTCTGAACATCGTTGCATTATACAGGGTACTGGGATCAAGCCAACTATTCTTTCTCACGATTTTTCATTTGCTCAAAATCAAATTACTTTCGTTGAATCAGATTTTAAAAGAAATGCGTCCGTGATCTGGTCCTTGAAGGCGATGGAAGGTCAGAAAACAAAAATAGAAATCAGCAATTTTATCAAACCAAGTTTTATTAAAAAACTAATGTTTAAAATTCTTATCAAGAAAAAGTTTGAAAAGTTAAGTAGAGCAAGTTGGATCAAGCTAAATGACTACTGCAAAATACTTTTAGCGGAGAACAAACAGCATCCGAATGAAATCGTACTCCCCGATCATGTCATACAATAACATCAAAATATTACATCCAGATGAAGTTATTCTTTTCGATACTGGCGATTACAATCGCTACGTTACCAGCAATAAGTCAAAAAAGCAACCCGAATTACGATGAGGCTTTAGCCACTAAATTAGGCGCGGATGAATACGGGATGAAGTCCTATGTTTTCGTTATGCTCAAAACCGGCAGTAATGAATCCACGGACAAAGCACTTCGGGATAGTTGTTTTGCCGGGCACATGAACAATATTGGGCGATTGGTTGATTTGGGAAAACTAATTATTGCCGGTCCAATTGGCAAAAACGAAAATGCTTATCGCGGTATTTTTATTCTTGACGTCCCGACCCTTGAAGAGGCACAAGAACTACTTCAAACAGATCCCGCCATTAATGCCCAATATTTAGAACCTGAATTATATACCTGGTATGGTTCTGCAGCACTACCAGAATATCTCAAGGCATCCGATAAAGTTTGGAAGGTGGGCTTTTGATTTTTTACATAGTGCTTTTGAATTGTCACCATCAATTACTCCAGACCCGCCAAGGTAATGCTTGATAAAAAGTAGCGTGTAAATTGTCCTTTACATGTTTCGTCTGTACTGACCACCGACCTCATATAACGCATGTGTCACCTGACCCAAAGAGCAATTTTTAACCACTTCCATTAGCGCATCAAAAGTGTTTTTGTTTTCAATGGCAACGGTTTGCAACGCCAGCAATGCATCTTCTGCTGAATGCGCATTGGCTTTATGTAGTTCTTGCAAGCGACGTATTTGCGTTTCTTTCTCTTCCGGATTGGCTCGAATTACCTCCTTTGGCAATACGGTTGGTGATCCATCTGCCGATAAGAATGTATTGACACCAATAATCGGGAATTCCCCGGTGTGCTTAAGTGTCTCATAGTACAGGCTCTCTTCCTGGATCTTACTTCGCTGATACATAGTCTCCATAGCGCCAAGGACACCCCCTCGCTCAGTAATTCGATCAAACTCAGTCAGAACGGCTTCTTCCACCAAATTTGTCAACTCTTCAATGATAAAGGCGCCTTGTAAAGGGTTTTCATTTTTGGCCAGCCCTAACTCATGATTGATGATCATCTGAATCGCCATGGCTCTTCGAACACTCTCCTCCGTTGGTGTTGTGATAGCCTCATCGTATGCATTCGTGTGGAGACTATTACAATTGTCATAGATCGCATAAAGTGCCTGCAGTGTCGTTCGGATATCATTAAAGGAAATCTCTTGTGCGTGCAATGAACGGCCACTGGTCTGAATATGGTATTTCAGTTTTTGAGAACGTTCATTGCCTCCATACTTATGCTTCATTGCTTTCGACCAGATGCGGCGTGCTACTCTTCCGATGACAGCATACTCAGGATCGATCCCATTCGAAAAGAAAAAGGAAAGGTTCGGCGCAAAATCATCAATCGCCAACCCTCTTGACAGATAATATTCGACAAATGTAAATCCATTTGACAGTGTAAATGCCAATTGTGTAATTGGGTTAGCCCCTGCTTCAGCAATATGGTATCCCGAGATGGATACTGAATAAAAGTTACGAATATTGCGGTCGATAAAATCAGCCTGCATATCACCCATTAAGCGCAATGAAAACTCTGTTGAAAATATACAAGTGTTTTGTGCCTGATCCTCTTTGAGTATATCCGCTTGCACCGTTCCTCTGACAGAACTTAGTGCTTTTGCCTTCATGGCATTATAGATTTCCGGTTCCAGGATTTCATCCCCAGTCAGCCCGAGTAACATCAGTCCTAAGCCGTTATTACCTTCAGGAATATCCTGATCATATTTAGGCCTTGGAAAGCCCTTTTTATCGTATTTGTCTACAAGTGCCTTTTCTACCTTTTGTTCCAGCTTATGCTCTTTGATATAAAGCTCACATTGCTGATCAATGGCTGCATTCATAAAGAAGGCACAAATAGTAGCTGCAGGACCATTAATGGTCATCGAAACGGATGTTTTAGGATCGCAGAGATCAAATCCAGAGTACAATCGCTTGGCATCATCCAGTGAGCAAATACTCACTCCGGCATTTCCAATTTTTCCATAAATATCCGGGCGATAATCCGGGTCTTCACCATAGAGGGTGACACTATCAAATGCTGTTGACAATCTAATCGCAGGCATTCCTTTCGATACATAGTGGAATCGTTTGTTGGTACGTTCCGGGCCTCCTTCTCCGGCAAACATCCTCGTTGGGTCCTCCCCTTTTCGTTTAAACGGATAAATTCCGGCAGTGTAAGGGAAGCGACCTGGCAAATTTTCCTGCGTTACCCAATTGATTAAAGTGCCCCAATCCTTATGCGTCGGCAAGGCCACAACAGGTATACGCGTTCCTGATAACGACTTGGTATACGTATCTACTTTGAATACCTTGTCACGCACTTTATAGGAGTAATCGTTGTCTATATATTGATGTTGAAGGTTTGGCCAATTTTCTAACCATCGCCAAATATCACCATCGAGATCCTGCCTTAATTGTTCAAATTCCTTTTCTAAGTTTTCAGCAGTTTCTTTTGCTCCTTTCTCTTCAAAATGTTTGCTTGATGCTTTAAGCGAATACAATACGCCTGCTTTTTCTGCTTCAGCTTTTGCCCAGGCATCATACTTTCGGTTATTGTCCGAGATTTCAGAAAGGTATCGAATCCGGTTTGGCGGAATGATGTATATTTTTTCGCTATCTCCAGTTACAAATTCAACAGTACTCTTAAAGACTGCTTTTGTTTTTGTTTGTAATACCGCAACAATCTTCTTGTAGAGTGCATTCGTTCCGGGATCGTTAAACTGTGAAGCAATAGTGCCAAAAACAGGAATGTCTTCCTCCTTCGCATCCCACATTTCATGATTGCGCTTATATTGTTTTCGGACATCGCGCAGTGCATCCTGAGCACCGCGTTTATCAAATTTATTAATGGCAATAACATCCGCAAAATCGAGCATATCGATTTTCTCTAATTGCGAAGCAGCACCAAATTCAGGCGTCATAATGTACAGCGACATATCGGCATGATCCACGATCTCAGTATCGGACTGGCCGATTCCTGAGGTTTCTAAAATGATCAAATCAAAATCCGCTGCTTTGAGTATGTCCACCGCTTGCTGGATATGTTTTGATAAAGCCAGATTGGCCTGTCGTGTCGCCAGCGATCGCATGTATACGCGTGGAGAGATCAAAGCATTCATACGAATTCGATCCCCAAGCAACGCACCACCGGTTTTTCGTTTACTTGGATCAACAGAAATGACAGCAAGATCTTTGTCCGGAAAATCAAGAAGAAACCGGCGAATTAGCTCATCGATCATACTGGACTTACCGGCCCCACCTGTTCCTGTAATACCTAGTACAGGGACATCTGACGTCTTTACTGAATCAGACAATTCAGTAATCCATACTTCACTTTCTTTGGGAAAATTTTCAACAGCGGTAATCAATCTTGAAATGGAAAGATGGTCTTTCTTGGAAAGCTTTTTCACTTCGCCATTCAAGTGTTCTCCCAATGGGAAATCACACTGTTCCAGCAAATCATTAATCATCCCCTGGAGACCCATGTGTCGGCCATCATCCGGGGTATATATTCTGGTTATCCCATAGGCCTCCAGATCTTCAATTTCCTTCGGCAGAATGGTTCCACCGCCTCCGCCAAATATTTTGACATGCGCAGCCCCTCTTTCCTTGAGTAAATCATAGATATATTTAAAATACTCATTGTGCCCTCCCTGGTAGGAGGTGAGTGCTATGCCCTGCGCATCTTCCTGAATGGCTGTATCTACAATCTCTCTTGCACTTCGATTGTGGCCAAGGTGAATAATTTCGGCCCCTGAGCGTTGCATGATTCGACGCATGATGTTAATCGCCGCATCATGGCCGTCAAACAGCGATGCTGCAGTAACGATTCGAATATGATGCTTGGGCTGGTATACGGTAGTTGTTTGAATATGTTCCATGTAGGCTCACAAAATACGGAAATGCTCTTTGTCCGATGTCATTATTAAGACAGAATGTCAAGGAATTCATTGAGTATCATTGCTGTAGCGCCCCATATGACATGCCCATTCACCTGAAAAGAGGGCACATGGTTGAGCACAATACCCTTCGAGAGCCTGATTCTTGTCTCCTTTCTTGAATCACTTCGCAAAAACGCTGAAAGGGGTATCTCCAATATTTCCTCGACTTCACTTTCCTGTCGGGTCAGATCTGGTTTCTTCCAGGAATAAGCCAAATAAGGATGCACCAAAAACTTGCTGACCGTAATATAAAGTGGTGATAATGAGCCCAAAACGTCTACTCCTGACAAATCAATGTTAATTTCTTCTTCCGCTTCCCTCATGGCTGTATACATCAGGTCACGATCATGGGCTTCCGACTTGCCTCCAGGAAAACCAATCTGCCCCGCATGCTTATCTTTTTGATGAGAAGACCCTCTTCGAATAAAAATAAGATGCCAATCGCCAGGCGAATTTTCAAATAATGTCAATAAAACCGCTGCTTCCCGCGTATTATCCGGATTTGGATTGGGTTCAACTTTACGTACAGCATGGGCCATTTTCATATGGGATCCTGAACCGGGAAGAGGCTGATAGGCCAATTTAGTCTGTAAAGACTCTATGAAGGCTGGTCTTGCAGTAGTCGTCATCTCCTTAACGAACAAAGAGAAAGTCAAATAAGTTGAACACCCACTGAGCGTAGAAAATTATTTATTGGATTCTTCCAAATAGGCCTCAAGGGCCATCGACATGGAGGAAATTCCTGGCGCAGGGACAAGAACGTCAACCCGAATATTGCGATCTTCTGCGGCTTTCGCTGTAATGTTTCCAAATACAGCTATACGTGTATTCTTTTGTTCAAAATCGGGAAAATTATCAAACAAAGACTCAATCCCCTGTGGAGAGAAAAAGATCAGCATATCATAAAAAATATCGCGAAGATCAGACAGATCGCTAGAGACTGTTTTGTACATCTCTGCTGATTCGAAATTCAATTCTTTTTCCTTGAAATAATTTACCACATCTTCTTTACCAAGATTGGAGCAAGGGAGTAGAAATTTTGTTGACGCTTTATGTTTTTGGAGTGCAGTAGCGAGATCAAGTACCGATCGTTGACCTACAAATACTTTTCGTTTTCTGTATTGAATAAACTTCTGAAGGTAATGTGCAACTGCTTCAGAGCTGCAGAAATATTTCATGTCCGGTGAAACCTTAATGCGCATTTCTTCGCACAATCTAAAATAATGATCAATGCTATTTCTGCTGGTAATGACGACTGCCTGAAATTCATCTGGTCGGATTCTATGCTTGCGAAAATCTTTTTCCGTAACAGGTTGTACATGATTAAAAGGCCTCCAGTCGATGTGGACGTCAAATTTTTTCTCTATATCATAATATGGTGAACGTTCCGGCTTTGGCTGCGAGACTAAAATCGTCTTCACTTTTTGCTTTGTACTTGTGATTGCACTTTCTTTGATACTGTTTGTACCCATTCGCCAGGTTTTAATGGATCAATCTCTCACCAGAATAACTTTGAAATAGTCCACAGAGGGAGAATTTCAATGGCACAAAGATAAATAAAAAACAAGAACAGACTACTTGCAATTTTCATTTGGGCTGTAACCAGCCATCGCAGCTGCCTAAGCAAATAGGCGGCCCCAATGGTGATTACTCCTATGATAATCAGGGCATTAAACATAGTATCCGGGCCAAAAATGAGAAGAATATTGATGGGCAGGAGGATCATCCCTACCATGGTATTGAAAATACTTATGTCGAAGGCATAAAGCGATAGCTCTTTTTCATTGTTAAACAGCCACTTGAGGTACCTAATCACCGCATGGCGAACAAGATAGATGCCCAGGACTAATCCCATGGAGAACCAAATATTGGACAAAATAGAGCCCGTCAGTCCATACACTATGAGGCTCTGATTGATAAAAAGACCTGCCTGAAAAACAAATATTGAATACCCCATCAGAAGCAGAATTTGACGCATGGTATTGCGTTGATTTCTATGGTGTAGGGAGCTGTAATTCTCATTGGAGATGACACGCCACAGGTCGCGGATGAAGCTTCGTTCAACGTTTACTACGAAAATCAGGAAAAGCAGACTGAGCAACAGGAAAAATATTTGGAATCCTCTTGAACCGAATTGTTTCCTGGGCGGGCCAATCACTCCTTCATTTGAAGCAGAAGAATCTTTTTCAGCTACTGAACCACCTGCTGCTGAATCAGTAGACGCTCCGGTTTCAAAGGGATTCAAATCAATCGAAAAAGAATCAGCAGCTTGCAACAGGGTGTCCCCTATTGCCTCAATATTGGAAGGGGTCGTATCAAAATTTTTGGCTTGTACGTTTTCAGGCTTTGTTATTTGTATAACATCCTCAACCGTATCACGGGGCGTTTTGGCCTGCTGCTTTTCAAGAGACGATGGTGATTTGGATTTCCTGTATTTAAGATCGAATGGATTAGGTGCGGATTGACTCCATAGTCCATTCGTCAAGGCTACCAATAAAAGTATTCCCAGGATGCGGTTCATAGGCACAAAGGTAGCCACCCAGATGCAATTCAACTAACTCCTCCAACTTTGGGATTCAAGTATTTTTGTTTCCCCTGCCACTTCAAGCCCTGCTGAAGTTCCTGCGCCTTCCCAAATCGTTATCCCCTTTTTTACAAGCGCTATTTCAAGGCATGCCTGAAGACTCTCGTTGACCTTTCCGGTCATCTGTCCTGCTATTGGTGAGCGCAAGGCAGCAGTCGGGCCTTTATGGGCTTTGACGGACAGATACAGGTCTTTTCTTTTAAACTCAAGGCTGACATATTCAGGCTTGACCACGCATTTCATTTTTGCTCCGTTATATGTAGCAAACCTATACTCCCTGTCACCAATGAGAAGCACTACAATAAACCCGGGAAAATATCTACCCATCCAAGGGATATGTGCTACAGATGCCATTATCGAGGCTTTAATACCTTCCCCAAAAGTGTTGCTGTGCGTCCATATCCAGCACTTAGGAAATGAAGTCCCCCAGTCCTTTTCTATATAGCCAACACCCTTTTGCCAATCGATACTGCCCAAATTACCGGTGGTCACCCCACTCAACTGATGGTGCATACTGACAATCCCGTGATAGCACTGCATACCAGGTACAAAGGAATACCACCCCATAATTCCCGGACTAAATATTGATTTTTTGATAGGGGTCAAGGCTATCAATTCAATCTCTCCTTTTATCTCTGGTAAATCAAGTAATACACGATCGGCTGAAAAATAATTACCTGCTAATCTGAAAGACAACTTTTTCGCGTCAGCGTGAAAATCATGCAAGCTAAATTTATGGTAAGAAGCTTTTTCCCCAACACCATCAATCACCTGAATAAATGCATGCTGATCATCTGCATTGTATAGCGCTATACCTGGAATAATAGCTATTGCCTGGTGTTCATCTCCCGAAACAAATTTGAAATACCACCCTTCAAAATATCTTTGTTTTTCAAGGTGTCCTTGAAAGATTTCAGGATGATAAAGTTTGTAAAATGGATTGCTCAATTGGATAGTCTTAGGTGTGAATGGTCAGGGACACAAAGCTATGTTTTAATCTTTGATGAGGATGAAGTAAGGTAACACCAGCGTCCATTTCTCTACCTCTGTTGACTTTATCGCCATTGAATAAACAAGAAAATGCTATTTAGCACATACCGACTCTCCCTGACATTGTATCTTTGGATGAGGCAAGGCATTATTATTAAAATTTCAAGAAAAAACTGAATTGAAAAATCTAGGTGATCTACGAAAAGTCTATCAGCATGGAGCTTTAAGTAAAAAAGATTTGATGCCGAACCCAATGGACATGTTCGCTGTTTGGTGGCAACATACAATTGATGCTGAAGTTGATGAGGCAAATGCTATGACGTTGGCAACATGCAATAAGTTGGGACAGCCTTCAGCAAGAATTGTTCTTTTAAAAGGGGCGACCCCAGACGGATTCGAATTTTTTACGAATTACAAAAGTCAAAAGGCAAGCGATCTTGAAGAAAATCCGAAGGTTGCCCTACTTTTCTTTTGGCATCAATTGGAACGGCAGGTTCGTATTGAAGGTGTGGCAGAAAAAGTTGGGTCTCAACGTTCAGCGGCTTACTTTCAATCCAGACCATTAGGCAGTCAGATTGGCGCATGGTCTTCTCCGCAAAGTCAGGTCATTGCTGATCGATCAGTAATTGAAAACAATATCAAAGCCATACAGGAGAAATATGCCGGAATGGATCCGCTCCCTGCTCCAGCGCATTGGGGAGGCTATTTGGTAAAACCGGTATCCTTTGAATTTTGGCAGGGTAGAGATAATCGCCTGCACGATCGATTTCGATATGAAAAACTTCCTGGGGATGCTTGGTCAATTGAACGATTGGCACCATAGCATGCTGTAACCTTTCTGCTCATCCCAGTCTGTATCAAAACAAAATAAAGCAGGGACTCAAATCGATGAGTCCCTGCTTTTTTAAACCTGCTTCAAAACTGTCAGATGCGCTTCGAAAAGGAAGGGGGGCATCTTAGGATAAATTGAAGATTAAATCACTAATTCTTTTTCTTCAATCAGTTTACGAATATTGATCAAGGCATAACGCATACGACCAAGTGCTGTGTTGATACTCACATCGGTGAGGCAGGCTATTTCTTTGAA
>JBBKWA010000026.1:0-3345 GCA_037968695.1 Saprospiraceae bacterium | reverse complement strand
CAGTTCAGGCCATTAACAATGAGACACTTACATTCAATCACGAAGTATAAGCGAAGGCAAGCTAATCTTAACTCGCTTTGGCAAATGGAAGTGTCTTCTTGACTCTGTCATATTGGGCTTGCCTATTTTCCTCATCATTCAGCATATCTGCTTCTAATTTCATAGTATGCAATCTATATAACTTTTCTGCACTCAGAAATCCATTGCTATGTTTTTGTATCAGATTCTGACATATTCTTAAGTCTCTCCATTCGAATTTCCAAGAACTCTTTATGAGCTACTTCCCTTTCTTCATCTGAAAGTGTACTCCTCAAAACCATACTATCAGCTATTTCTCTTATCCGACAAGATGAAGCATTAAAAAAAGATTTCTCACAACTGTGATTTTTTGAATGGCCTTGCGAATAATTAGCTAAACAAGTTTCACTTAAAATATCACAAAATGAAGAACCTTAAAATTTATACTTTTCTAACTTTCCTTTTTTTAGGAAGTACTTCTGTTTCCGCTCAAAGTATGTTGGATTTGTATTTCGGTGGCAACAAAGATAGCTTGACAATTGAAGCGACCAAACTTATTCATACCCCTGAACCGACATTTAAACCTACAGACCAACAGACGGAGCCAGACCCCGCACTAATTGCAGATATGGGATTTGAACAGGTTTACAAATCGGAAAATCGTTTTTTTACTGTACGTGACGATAAAAGAATCTTTGCGTATAGGTTTGTCAAACAATCTGACAATACAATAATTCTTATTCATGGTGTTGGTAGCAATGCTTATATGTACAACAAAACGGCAGGATTACTACAAGAAGTAACTCAAGCAGAAGTTTACGCCATTGACTTAAGGGGACACGGACAATCCGAAGGAAACAGCGGTGATGTCGATTACATTAACCAGTATGTTGATGATTTAGCTGATATTATAGGAACAATCCGCAAAGAAAAACCCAATGGAAAAATAATCATTGCCGGTCATTCTATGGGTGGCGGAGTTGCTTTGCGTTATGCAATGGAAAAGCAATATCAACAACCCGATGGCTTTTTGCTTTTCGCACCGTTAATCGGACATAACTCGCCTGCCTTTCCGCAAGCCCAAGCCAGCGAAAACATAACTGAAGAGTCATTTATGAAAATTCACATTGAGCGGATAATAGGTTTGACTATGCTCAATGAAATTGGCAATCACGATTATGATAGTTTACACGTACTTTTTTTCAATTTACCTGAAGCAGTTCCTTTGCGGAAATATAGCTATCGTGCCAATAAAAGTATGACGCCTGATGATTACGCGGCAGGATTAAAAGCAGTAAACAAGCCAATGCTTGTATTAATGGGAAGCGAAGACGAAGCTTTTTCGTCAACAGCTACGAAAGAAGCCATTTTAAAAAACAGTAATGGAGAATTCCAGATAATTGACAAGGCTTCTCATAATGGTGTAAGACATAACGTACAATCTTTTATTTTCATCAAAGATTGGTTTTCAAAATTGTAATGGACAAACAAAAGCAACAGTATTTTTTTGAAGGTATTATTGAACAACACAAGGGTATTTTGTTCAAGGTTGCTCGTGCATACTGTCCAGACGAAGAAGACCGACAAGACCTTATCCAGGAAATGATGATTCAGATTTGGCAGTCTATTCACAAATACAACGATCAGTATAAAATTTCAACTTGGTTGTATCGTATTTCACTGAATATTGCTATTTCATTTTATCGTAAAAGTTCAACAAGAGCGAAGAAACATACCGAGTTGAACGAGCAAATGGTAGAAACTACGCTTGATGATAAATCGGAAAATGAAAACCAACTGAAATTATTGGAGCAATTTATCAGCGAACTTAAAGAGATAGACAAAGCCTTGATGATACTATACTTGGAAGATAAGAGCCATGCTGAAATTGCTGAGATATTAGGAATTTCGGTAAGCAATGTAGGAACGAAAATAGGACGAATCAAAGACCAATTGAAGACACGATTTTTACAATTAAAATCTTAAAGCAATGAATGAATTGGAATTAAAAAACCTCTGGCAAACCACCAACGATAAATTGGAAGAAAATTTTGTTATAAACAAAAAAAACACAGATGATATAACCCGAATAAAGGTTCATAGTATTTTAGGTTCAATGAAACCAATTAAAATTTTTACGCTATTAATTGGTATTTTATGGGTAGGTATTGGGGTAATTGCTTTGAGTTCAATTTATCTAAACTCTTTTGCTGAAGCGAATAAGTTTTTTCTGTTTTCGGCTTCTATCCAGGTAAGTTTGACCGCTATGGCATTGTTTGTATATCTCTATCAGCTAGTCACGATTTATCAAGTAGATATAACTGACCCAATTATAGGTACACAAAAGAAATTATCAAGCCTAAAAATATCAACGCTTTGGGTTAATCGAATTCTTCTTCTTCAACTTCCTGTTTGGACAACCTTTTGGTGGAACGAAACTATGTTAACAGATTGGGGTATTTTGCAATGGTCAACAACACTATTTTTTACAATTTCATTTACGGTTGTTGCCTTTTGGTTTTTCATAAACATTAGATACGAGAACAGGGATAAGAAATGGTTTAAACTCATTTTTAGCGGGAAAGAATGGACACCTTTAATGAAATCCATGGAATTGTTGGAGCAAGTGGAAGAATATAATAAACAGAACGCCTGCACCTAATAGCGGGTGTATGGCAATAGTGGGTGTAGTGGTAAATAGAAGATTCAGGTAATGTTCAGTAATGTGTGTCTCTAGGTTAAAAATTAGTTTTTCTAGCACGCTTTTCCAGACTTCGTCTGTGTTCATCGCACTACGTGCTTGAGGTAACGCTCACCCCACCTCAACCCCTCTCCCCTCCACAGTAATCCAATCACTCCAGGAACCTGGGTACAGGCGGGCGTCGCCCAATCCGGCGTGTGCGTAGGCGAGGATATTATGGCAGGCGGTCACGCCGGAACCGCAATAAAAAGTGGTCTTTTCGGCGGCTGGTAAATTGGCAAAACGGGCACGCAGTTCTTCGGGCGATTTTAGCAGTCCTTCGCTTGTCCAATTGTCGGCAAAAGGCATATTTATGGCACCGGGTACGTGGCCTGCTATGGGGTCTATCGGCTCGACCTCTCCGCTGTAGCGTTCGGGAGCGCGGGAATCTATAACAGCTGCATCAGGAGCTATCCGCAGCTGATCGACTGCCGCTGCATTATTGGTCCAGTTTTTTTGTGCTTTTGTCACGAAGTTTACGGGGGGCAGCTTTCTTGCTTCGGTATTTAGTGGTAACGCTGCTGCTGACCAGCTGGCCAGCCCACCATCGAGCACCGCCACGGCATCGTGCCCCAGATAACGCAGCA